>NZ_JAZEZK010000020.1:0-77002 GCF_037028485.1 Acinetobacter sp. 102 | reverse complement strand
TATTTCACATCAGGTGCAAGCACTTTTAAAAATTAAATTATTCGGTTGTTTTATTTTTAAACTTTAACTTATCTAATTCACTGATTTATATAATTTAAAATTTATTAATTATCTTAAAAGTGAATTTAAACAACGTAAATACCTGTAATTTAATGATTTTCTAATAAATACGCTTTAATTATCAGCCGAAAAACAACTTTATCTTTATATTTAGCTTTTATTTTAACCACCCCACTTCGCTAAAAAGCCTTTCCTGCATCCTCTTCATGCTTAAAATACATTCATCCAAATAAAAACAACGGCTTTGATAAGCTCAAAACCGTTGTTTTCCATATTACAGTCAGAATTTTTGATTAAGACGTTGTGCCTCTCACAATATTTAGGAAGTAAAGATGACGTTCATATTGATCAATAATGTCCTGAATCAAATCTTCTTGCGTCCAATCCATCACATCATAGTTTTGCCCACCTTCACGCAAGAATACTTCTGCCTGAAAGTAATTGGCCTCATCTTCATCTGCACGCCCTAACATAAAGCTAGGTGGAACAGTGGCATGCGAAACCACTTTATAGGTAAAGTTAATTTCATGGTGATGATCGACATGCAATTGCAGACCATTTTCGATTTCACGAATCTCCACTTCCAAGTGACGGCGTTTGAATTCACGCTGAATACTTTCAAAAGCCTTACGAACTTGCGTATCGATATAGTGCTGAACTTCAGTTTCAGTATGCGGATAATGCATGATTAAACCTAAACGCTGCTGCCAACTGCGTGGATTATTGATGGCACGTGGGGTAATACGCGCCTCTTGAATCGCCTTCATTTTGGTGACATCCAACTTCAAGGCTTTGAGTAAACCCCAACTCATCAGCAACATAATAAAAGTAAAAGGCAATGCGCTCATAATAATAGAGGATTGCAATGCAGACAGACCACCAACCAACAGCAGGATAATAGCCAAGGCTGCCATCAATACCGTCCAAAATAGTCTTTGCCATGTTGGTGAGTTCTCGGTTTTAGCGGTGAGATAATCGGTAACCAAAGCACCCGAATCCGCAGATGTTACGAAAAAGAGCATCACCAATACGGTTGCCAACAAACTCATCACACCCGAAAATGGCAAATGATTCAAAAACTCAAATAAAGCGACTGATGAATCCGTTTGCACGGCATGAAGCAAACTTACATTATGCTCTTGCATAATGCTAAACAGTGCGGCATTACCTAAAAAGCCCATCCAGATAATGGTAAAACCTGTCGGAATCAATAACACCCCAACAATAAATTCACGGATGGTTCGACCACGCGACACACGGGCAATAAACATGCCTACAAACGGCGACCATGAAATCCACCATGCCCAATACATAATGGTCCAACCACCAATCCAACCATTCGGTTGATAGGCGTAGAGGTTGAAGGTCATGCCGAATAGGTTCGACATATACGAACCCATGTTTTGAATGGTGGTTTGCAGCAGATAAATACTTGGGCCAGCAATAAATACAAAAGCCAACAACACCAAAGCCAAAATTAGATTGAGTTCGGAAAGGCGTTTGACCCCTTTATCCAGACCTAAAAATACCGACATGGATGCCAAAGCACTAACAAAAATAATCAGGATCACCTGAACATTGCTGCTTTGCTCAATCCCAAATAGATAATGCAGACCTGAATTGATTTGCGTCACACCAAAACCTAAAGAGGTCGCCACCCCGAAAACTGTACCAATGGTGGCAAAGGTATCAATCCCATCCCCCCAAGGGCCATAGATTTTCTTACCAATAATTGGATATAAGGCGGAACGGGTTTTTAATGGCAGATTATGCCGATAAGCAAAATAGGCCAAGGCCAATCCAACCACGGCGTAAATTGCCCATGCATGCAAGCCCCAATGGAAAAAGGTAATTCTCAAGGCTTGCTGTGCCGAAGCGACACTTTCAGGATCACCACTGGGTGGGCTAACATAGTGCATCACCGGCTCAGCTACACCGAAGAACATTAACCCGATCCCCATCCCTGCGGTAAACAGCATGGCAAACCACGAGCCATTACTATATTCGGGTTGGCTGTGATCAGGGCCTAATTTAATTTTGCCGCTGGCCGAACAGGCAATATAAATCAGTAAAATCAAAAACACCGCAACAGAGAGGACATAGAACCAGCTAAACGAGTCCGTGATCCATTGCTTCAGTTGTTGTGTCAGAAATTCAAATGAGCTGGGTGCGATAATGACGATTGCGATAAAAATCGCAATGATAATCACCGTGCTTAAAAACACGTTTGGATTCACATTCGCAAACTGCGAAGATGGCTTGGAAGGCATAATTCCCTCACGTTATTCTAATGATAATGGACAGGCCATGATGGCCAAAGAAGACATTCACAATGTGAATAAAAGCGAGCTTAAAGCATGTAAAACTCGATACTAATTATAAAAAATGTGAAAAATAAAGCAGTTGTAATGCTGTAACAAAGCTATTCTTTATCATTGGCGTGTTTTGGCGCATGTGCAATATACTGTAAGGCAATGAGACGAGACACCACCACAGCCAAATACATGACACCACCAAACATTTGCAACATTGCCAACACTCTGGCCGCAGGGCTGATCGGGATTAAATCCGATAATCCAGTTGCGGACTGCAGACTAAAACTCAAAAACAATAAATCCAGCCAATGTTGTAAGGCTTGAGGTTGATTGGGATTTTGAAAACTATTTGGCAGGATTAACTGACAGATACTATATAAGAAGGCAAAAGCCCAAGCGATGAGGGTAAATACTGCCCCGGCTGCAAACAATTCATCTTTGGTGAGATAACGATCCGCAAACATATAGCGCAACAAACCATATGCTGCATAGAAATAAGCCAACGCTTCAAAACTATGTGCGATGATCTGAATCATCAAATTGCTATAGCCAATAAAAATCAGGATCGAAAATAAAAAAGCACCACTCACAAAAACCAGTCCCCAAAAGGTAAATACAGGGCTTTGCCGAATCACTTTAGCGATGATCAATAAGGCCAATACGCCCAGCGACCAAGTTAAAGCACGAAATTCACTGTCGCCAGTGGTCAACATATATAAAATCAACAAGGCCAATTGAACCAGCAATAACCATGCTGATGGAAGTAAGCGAAGGCTCTGCCAAAATTGTTTTAACGTTTGCATGTTGTTATTCCTAAATCTTGTTCTGGTTTTCTTATCAATCGCATCATACTGCATCTAAAAATGAAACAATCATTTTCGAGAGTTCTTGTTGTAGTCGTTGTTCTTCAATAAGAAAAGTATTTTTACTGGCATAACGCATCATGGTAAATAGAGTACTGTTAATAATCACAAAAGACTTATGTTTTAAAGTTTCAAAATCCCACTGCGGATAGTAACGACCAAATAAATACATGCCGATTTCCAAGAAGTGTTGCTCCAACACCTGTGCCGCTTCCGAGTCACTATAGGCATGCCAGTTTTTTAAGATTTCGATAAAAAAACCTTGATCAGATTTCAAAGATTCAAAGCCAAACGCAATACTTAATGTGATGATGTCTTGAATAGGGGTTTGTTGTTGTAGCATCACCAGTTGCTTTACGGCTTGCCCCAAGCTTTCACTTTTACGCAATAATAGTTCTGCGATGATTTGTTCTTTATTTTCAAAATACTGATAGATCGACCCAACACTAACGCCTGATTTTTCAGAGATTTTAGGCGTCGTCACCTGCAAAACCCCATATTCAGAAATACATTTCTGCGCCCCTTCCAAAATGCTTTCGACAATCATTTTGGCACGTTGCTGCTGTGGTCTTTTTCTCATAAACAAACTCGACTGGAATGCGAATTGAATGCGAATAATTATTCATATTAAGCTTTGATTAAATAACAATCACAGGCTTTATGCAATGCAAAGCATCATTAAACCTAAACGCTTGGCTGCGTTTGAAGACATGAGTCAGTCCAATATCAAAACCAAAATTCTGAGTTATATGACCCATCAACAGGTACAACCAAGCTATGAAGAGTATCAGGCACTGAATACCGCTCTGCAAAGTGGTGATCAACCCATGGATCAACTGCTGCTTTGGGTTTTAGAAAATCCAAAACAACATCGCAAATACTTTGAAACGGCGTTATATCAAGGTTTAGATGAATTGCCACATGAGATTCCTGAACTCACTACCTTCTTCCAATTCGTTGAACAAAAACCTGCTTGGTATGATCAAAACAAAATTGATGCTGCACTGAAGTTTACCTATCGCTTGGGAATCAATAACGGACTGATCCTCCGAGATTTATCCCTAATGACCGGCTATATGTACCCTGGTTTTAATCAACCCTTGGTCCTGACAGGCGCATTAAAAAAACAGGCAGGTACACGTCTGGCTGAAACCACCAAATGGTGGGTTGACATCACCGAAAAAAATGGCTTTGAACGTTTTAGCAAAGGTTTTACCTCAACCATTTTTGTGCGTTTTATTCATTCACTCGTGCGTCATCAACTGCAAAAATCGGAGAAATGGGATGCCGAAACTTGGGGAATTCCAATCAATCAATATGATCAGGCAATGACCAATATCGCTTTTAGCGGTGTGGTATTGCTTGGGATCCGGGCTTTAGGCATTTTTCCAAGTAAACAAGAAGTCGACAGCTTTTTACATTTTTGGAAATACGCAGGCTGGCTAATGGGCGTTGAAGAAAAATGGTTAGTCGATCAAGAAGCCGATGGCTGGAAACTGATTTACTGGATGCATTTCGCGCATCCTCAATCTGATGCCAGCAGCGCTTCATTGGGTTCCAGTCTTTCCAAAGAACCCTTTGAGCGAAAATATCGCTATCTACGTTCTTTCCAACAGAAACTGGCCTATAAGCAGCATCTCGAAATTACTCAATTTTTTATTGGTCGTAACAAAATGCAGAAGCTCGGTTTAGCTCCGCAATCGGCATCATGGTTTGCTTATTATCTGATTGGTCGTAATTTAGCCTTATATACAGGTGCTAAACATATTCCAAAATTAAATAACTTCCTTGAACAAAATGGACGGCATTTACAGCGCATTGGTTTGTCTTTATATCGCAACCAAGGGCAGCAACTGGCCAGTATGCATCAGTAAGCCATAAAAAAGCCCTCAATCAATGAGGGCTTTTTTTATGCTTGGTTTTGATTAGTGATCTGACGCGCCAGAAGCACCGATCCCTGTCATTGAACGCACAAACTGAGCATCAAAGGCTTTACGCTCTTTCTCCGCACGTGCTGACTTGTCTGTTACAGAGAAGAACCAGCAGCAGAAGAATGAGAGTGGCATTGCAAATAATGCTGGACCATTGAATGGGTTTGGCGCAGTTTCAGAAATTGCCAAAGTATCCACCCAAACTGCTTTAGACAGAATGATTAGGCTCACCGCACCAACCAAACCAACCACACCACCAATCACCGCACCACGTGTAGTCAAACCTTTCCAGAACATTGATAACACGAGGATTGGGAAGTTTGCACAACATGCGACTGAGAATGCTAAGCCCACCATGAAGGCAACGTTTTGCTTCTCAAACAAGATACCCAAGATCATGGCAAAGATTGCTAAACCTAAAGTTGCAATTTTTGACATCTTCAATTCAGATTCAGGCGTGGTTTTGCCTTTTTTGAACACATTGGCATATAAGTCATGTGAAATCGCTGAAGCACCAGACAGAGTCAAACCAGCAACCACCGCAAGAATCGTTGCGAATGCGACCGCTGAAATGAAGCCCATGAACAAGTCGCCACCCACTGCATCACTTAAATGCACGGCAGCCATGTTGTTACCACCAACCAACTCTAATTTTCCTGTTACTGCCGCTTTTGCAACATCAAGGAATTGTGGGTTGTTCGCAACAAACAGGATTGCACCGAAACCGATAATGAAGGTGAGCAGATAGAAGTAACCAATAAAGCCAGTTGCAACCACAACTGATTTACGTGCTTCTTTTGCATCTTTTACTGTAAAGAAACGCATAAGGATATGAGGTAAACCTGCCGTACCAAACATCAAAGCAAGACCAAGTGATAACGCATCAATTGGGTTTGCCGCGAGTTTACCCGGCCCCATGATTTTTGATGCTTCTTCCCAGCTCATGCTATGCGCTTGGCTATACACACCAATGGCTTGGTTAAACATATTGGTGAAGCTAAAGCCAACTGCTTTCATCACCATAAAGGCCATGAAAGTCGCGCCACTGAGTAGCATCACCGCTTTGATGATCTGTACCCAAGTCGTTGCCAACATACCACCGAAGATCACATAAGCCATCATCAATAGACCGACGATCACAACTGCGATGTTGTAGTTCAAACCGAATAGCAATTTGATCAACTGACCTGCACCCACCATCTGTGCGATCAGGTAGAATGCAACCACAACCAATGAGCTAAATGCTGCTAAAGTACGGACTGGCTTTTCTTCCAAACGGAATGACACCACGTCTGACAAATTATATTTTCCTAAGTTACGTAAGCGTTCCGCAACAAGGAAAAGTACGATTGGCCAACCTACCATAAAACCAAGTGAGTAAAGTAAGCCATCAAAGCCTGAGCTAAAAACTAATGCTGAAATACCCAAAAATGATGCCGCTGACATATAGTCACCCGCAATCGCCAAACCATTTTGGAAACCACTGATTCCACCACCTGCCGTATAAAAGTCTTGTGCAGATTGAGTTTGCTTTGCCGCCCATTTGGTAATGAACAATGTGAAACCGACAAAGATCGTAAACATAATGATCGCGTGCCAGTTAGTCGCCTGCTGTTCAGCAGCACCTAGGTCTGGACCCGCGAATGCAATACTTGAGCAGCAAAAACTGAGCAGCGTGAACAGTATCGCTTTGAATGATGTCCCTTTCATCTCAGTGCATCCCTTTTTCATGTGCAATGGCCTCAACTTCCTTGAGGGCTGCTTCATTCAGTTGGTCAAGTTTCGTATTGGCAATATAGGAATACACACCACATAAGATAAATGACAATACGATAATGCCTAAACCGAGGGGAATTCCCCATGTGGTCACACCACCACTAAATGAACTTGCTAAAAATTCTTTGTTATAGCCAACCAAAAGCATAAACCCAACGTAGATAAACAGCATGATTGCTGTTAATGTCCAACTTAATGTGCGCTTTTTGCTGACCATCTCTTGAAACTTTGGATTTCGTAGAATTCGATCTACCTGTGAATCATCCATAATTGACTCCTTATTTTTGTGTCCAACCGTGGACCCCTTTTTCACATGGGATTTTTCATTATCCAAAGTAACAAGATTATGCTTGACTCGTAACTTAGACTTTGGTCTCTAAATGACAATCTCTACTCCTTGCTATACCTGCACTTCGAGTATGATAAAAAATGGAATTTGATCACGTGAGCAATATGAACAGCTGGCTTATTCTTGGTGTCCTTGCCCTGTATATTGTGCTGTTATTCGGCTGCGCTTTTTTTGGTGAAAAACATGCCAGTCGTTTAAGTACCCGCGGCCGTATGCTGCTGTTTAGTTTGACTTTAGGCGTCTATTGCTCATCATGGACCTTTTACGGCGCGACAGGTGCTGCAGTACGTCAGGGGGTTATTTTTCTACCGATTTATCTTGGCCCCTTGCTGTTCATCTGGTTTGGTTATGACATCTGGAAACGCTTAGGTCGGATTCGTCAACATCATGCGATTTCTTCGATTGCCGATTTTGTCGCAGCGCGTTATGGCAAAAGTGGTAGCTTGGCCGCACTGGTGACCATCCTTGCTGTGATTGCCATTGTGCCTTATCTAGCTTTGCAACTGCGTGCCATTGCCCTCAGTGCATCGGTTATTCTTGAACAAAATGCGCATATCCATACCACCACCAATAGTGTGTTAGTGCTGACCGCGGTGCTGGCAATTTTGGCGATGATTTTTGGTACCCGTCATATTGCGCATACCGAACAGCACGGCGGTCTAATGTTGGCCGTTGCCTTTGAATCCTTTGTTAAACTGTTTGCACTGCTCTGTGTGGCTGCTTTTTTCTTATTACAATCACCTGACAATATCAAACAGGTCAGCAGCGATGTCAGTCAGCATTTCCATGACCTGCAACAACTGGGTGTGCCTGAAACTTTTTGGGTTCAGACCCTACTTGCAGGCTTAGCCATGATTTGCTTGCCGCGTCAATTTCACGTGGCAGTGGTCGAATTACGGGATGAAAAGCATATTCGTGGCGCACGACGCTGGTTCGCGGCCTATCTGATTCTTACCGTGATTGCGATTATTCCGATTGCCAGTTGGGCTTTACACTCTTTACCTGAATCACTGGGTACACCTGATATTGCGGTATTGGCTCTGCCTTTAAGCTATCAACAAGAATGGTTGGCTTTATTGGCCTTTTTAGGTGGCTTTTCAGCTTCGACAGGCATGCTATTGGTGGCTTCAGTCGCACTTTCGATCATGCTCAGTAATGACCTGATCATGCCTGCATTATGGCGCTTTAAAATCATTTCTCGTCATGATCAGCATTTGCCTCGTGTGCTCAAATTGACGCGTCGCATCAGTATCGTCAGTGTGATGTTACTGGGCTTCTTATTCTTCCATTTCTTTAACGATATCAATCAGCTTTCAGTCTTTGGTTTATTGGCCTTTAGTGCGGTGGCACAGTTTTCTCCAGCCTTGATTGGTGGGCTATACTGGCGTGGTGCAAGTCGCCAAGGGGTTTATGTCGGCTTACTCATGGGCTTTGCCATGTGGAGCTACACGCTACTCTTCCCAACAGTATTGCGCAGCCTGCCAGATCACTATCAAGAATTTGCACAGCACCTATTATTGTTTGGCCCATTTGATATCAATGGCTTACGCCCTGAAGCATTATTTGGATTCGAATCTTTTGCTCCCCTCACCCACGGCGTGTTGTGGTCATTAGGTCTCAATGTGGTGCTGTATATCTGGGTGTCTCGTCTATATCGTCCAAGTGTGGCAGAGCAAATTCAGGCAGAAAGCTTTTTTTATTATGAAAGTAAACCACTGCCATCAGCTCAGTCCAATACGGATTTAACCGATCTACACCTGAATGCCGCACGCCTGAAAGTCGGTGACTTATTAGCTCTGGCTAAACGGGTTACGGGCGATAAGCCAACCCTTCAAGCATTCCAGCAATTTTGTGAACAAAACCATGTGGTGTTAAATGAAAATCACGTTGCCAATGGTATGTGGTGGCGTTTCACCGAGCAGTATCTGGCAGGGATTATTGGGGCAGCCTCTGCCCGCACACTGCTCACTACTGCGATGATTAACAATGGTTTGGCACTCGGACAAGTCGCCAATATTCTCGACCAAGCCTCGCAATGGCAACGTTTTAACCAAAACCTGCTCATGACCATGATCGACCATATGACTCAAGGCGTCAGTGTGGTCGATAAAAATATGTGTTTGGTGGCGTGGAACAACCAATATCTCAAGCTATTTGATTATCCTAAAGATCTGGTCTACGTCGGCTGTCCAATCGCAGATCTGATTCGCTATAACGCTGAACGCGGTGAATGTGGTCCCGGCCCTGTCGAGGAACATGTGCGTAAGCGGCTGCACTGGATGAAAGTCGGTAGTGCACATGAGTTTGAGCGGATTCGTAAAGATGGTCTGGTCATTCAGATGCGTGGTAATCCCATTGAGGGAGGTGGTTTCGTGACCACTTTCGCTGATATTACCGCCTTCCGTGAAAATGAAGCAGTGTTGGAAGAACGCGTCAGTGACCGAACTCAGCAGCTTGCCAATGCATTGACCGAGCAACAACTGGCACTAGAGCAAGCCGATAAAGCCAATCAATCGAAAAGTCGCTTCCTTGCCGCAGCCAGTCATGACCTATTACAACCCATGCATGCGGCCCGTTTATTTAGTACCGCATTAGAGCAAAGTGTACATTCAACCGAAGACCAGCAGACCTTACAACAACTGGATCGTGCCCTGTATGGGGCTGAAAGTATGCTCTCAGCACTCCTCGATATCGCCCGTTTGGAAGGGGGTACGATTCAGCCAAAACGCCAAGCTTATGCACTGCATGACTTATTAAATGATCTGGAATTACAGTTCAAATCGATCGCTGCTCAACGCAATATTCATCTGTCTGTTCACGACACTAAATTTTGGGTCGATACCGATCCGCAATGGATGCGACGTATTATCCAGAACTTTGTCAGCAATGCATTGCGTTATACCGCTCAAGGTCGTGTGGTAGTTGGTGTATTACGTTCTGCACAACGTCCGAAGCATATTCGTATCGGGGTTTGGGACACAGGGCCTGGTATTCATGAACAACAACGCCTCAAACTATTCCAAGAATTTGAACGCTGTGGCCATACTTCGCCTTGGGGAGAACAAGGTCTTGGTCTCGGACTTGCCATCGTACAACGTATGACCAGCCTGCTTGATTTCCCTGTGCATGTCTATTCGGAACTGGGTAAAGGTTCTTGCTTCATGATTGAAGTGCCACTCGCTGAAGCACCAAAAATTCAAATGGCAATACCACATGTGCCAGCACTGCAACATACCGCCTATAAAGTGTTGTGCTTGGACAATGACGAAACCATTTTAGAAGGCATGCGGACTTTACTCAGCAAATGGGGCTATCAGATTTTTACTGCAACAGAACCTGAGCAAGCACTACGACTGATTGAACAAGAGGATATTCAGGTCTGGCTGATCGACCAGCATTTGAACCATGATCAACGTGGTCTAGACTTCATTGAACAACATCGACTGGCCCATATTCCAGTCGCGCTGATTACTGCAGATTCTGACCCAGAACTTCCGCAATACTTAAAACAGCAGAATATTGTGTTGTTGAGAAAACCACTCAAACCTGCAGGCCTGCGTGCGTGGCTATCTGGTTTAAAAATCATGCCCATGTAATAACTAGCAAAATATTTTGCAACATAGGCGAAAATGATCAAAACAATGCACTTTGCTCGATGATCAATTGACCAAAGTGCTCAAATCATTATTGGCTATGGCAAAAACGTTCACTTACATTAGTGAACGTTTGTACACTTACTTACAATTTAACAAGTTGTTGTTTTCAATATTAAATTTTACTATTAAAATTACATCTACAACTTTAGTCGTATTCTACTTGTTTTCTCGATACAGCATAAATTGATCAAGTTCAACGAAACCTAGACCTCGGCTTGTTGGGTTTCTCATTACAAATTGTCAAAAAGGACATTGATCATGAATAACAGTCACCCTTCAACTGACCATAGCTCACAACAGTTTTATCGCCAATACAGTGCGAATGCCCTGTTACCTGAACTGGACTGGCAAACCATCTTTGTACACAGCAAACTGGATGAAACACATTTACGCGCACTGAATACGCTTTACCAAGCCGCTGTTCCACTGGCACTCAATATCTTTAACCAACTCAATTTTGATGTGTTCGCACCTGCAGCTTATCATCCACAAGGTCTTGGCTTATTTGAAAAACTGGCAGAGCAAGAAGATTCTTTCTTAGACGCACTCGAAACAGAATCATCCCATCTTGATCATGAAACACGCCATCAAATCTGGAGCATGCTGTTACGTGGTGGTGCGGTGTTGGTATTTAAAGCATGGTTAGGACATGTCAAAGGGGGTGAAAACCAACTGGATAAAACCCAGTTCGATGAACTATCAGATTTACTATTTATCAAAACGCGTCCTGAACAATTAGCGCAACGTTTAAAAGTCGATGCCAATGCTGCTTTGACGCATATTTTCTTAATGTATGAAAATGATGTGTTCTTAGACCATTTTAATAGCTTGGAAACGGCCGCTTTATTTGTTGATTTAGGCGTTTATGATGCTGCATTCTTAAGTCTGCGTGATGATCGCGTCGCAGAATATCTCAAAGCCAAAGGCTATGTGACTCAAGAACAAATCGATGATTTGCAATGTGCTTTAAATCCATTGTATTGCGATAGCTTAATGCCAAAACAGGATTGCTTGGCTTAATGCTAAAATGAAACAAGGTGGCTCAGCCACCTTGTTTTTTGTTGCTTAGAACTTCATGCTCATACGCATCCAGTAATTTCGACCGGTATTATTGAATTGCTCTTCACTGGCAAAACCAAAACCCGAACTACCGGCTTTATTGAGGTGCTCGGTATAGGTCTTATCCAAGACGTTATCTACCCCTACAGAAAGATCGATATCTTTATTGAGACTATAACTACCATTCAGTGAAATCGTTGAGAAACCTGCACTTGGTTTCAAGTCATAACCCACGATGTTACCTTGATGCAAGCTGATGCGATTTTGCTGATCGACCACTCGCCACAACATACCGAGCGTATATTTATCAGCAACATAGCGCAGGTTAACCCGACCTTCCAAAGGTGCGATTTGTGGTAACGGTGTATTGTCCGTGGTATTTTTCCCCCACGCATACATCGCACTCACATCTGCTTGAATGTGATCGGTAAACTGATAACCAATACCTGCCTCGGCACCCGCAATGGTTGCATCCACATTCTTCGCGCCAGCAGTAATGCCACTGCTGCCATGCCCGCCATGTCCACCTGCATGCATATGGCTATGATCGTGATAATTCATCAGAATATAGTCATCAATCAACCCTGCGTATGCCGACACCCATGAGTTAAATGCCCCCTGCTGCTGAGTAAAACCAAGATCTAACTGCAAGGTTTTCTCTGGACGTACTCCATTAAAGGTATTGCTCGAACCTGCATTACCATGTTCAGGACTGAATAATTCCCAATAATCTGGCATACGTTCAACATAACCCAAGCCCACATAACTGTTTACACCATGCTCGGCATTTTGATTTTCCAAACGAACAAAAGCACTAGGTAAGGTTTTTTCAAGCTGGGTATTGAAACCTTTGGCTTTAGAATCCGCACGCTCATCATCAACAGTGACTTGGTCTACACGAGCACCTGTCACGATTTTATTCTGCGGGTTCAATTGATAAGTCAACTCACCAAAGGCACCATAAGACTGGAAGCGCATATCCTGACGGAAGGGTACATTCATTGATGGCATAGTCGGCGAGAACATACTGCCACCATGTTTATTAAACTGAGAATCGACCCCAGTGATTAAGCTCCACTGATCCCATTCCGAGGTCATGGCCAAACGTGAGTTCAAGGTACGGCGTGTCACTTGCATGGCCATCGGGTTTGGCATCAGCATGGTCATGCCATCATGGCTCATTTCAACCAATGGCGGTGTGCGCAAACTATAATTATCCATGATATGGTCGTTATAGCTGTAGTTGACCTGAGCTTCAATTTTCTTGATCACATCAGTGACATTCTTCTTTTCAAAACGCAGACCTAAACTTTCACGGGCGAATTGCGCACCATCCATTCCACGCCCAGCATATTCAGCCTCACCATCCGCTTTTCCACCGGTCAACTCCAACCAAGTGTTTTCATCTGGGGTCCAGCCCAATGCAACATCGGCATTCCAGCGTTCCCATGACGATGGAATGGTTTTACCATCACCATCTTGATAACTATTCGATTCAGAACGATTGGCATTTAAACGGATATATTTTTTTTCATCGCCAATCGCCGCTTCAACATTCTGATCTAAACGTCCAAACGAACCCCACAATACACTCGCCTGCCCACGATAAGGTTTGTCTTGGGTGAGTTTTTCAGGTTCACGCTCAAAGATCACCGTTGCTGCTGAACCGGTATTGGCATATTGAACCGTTTGTGGCCCTTTAATCACTGAAATACGATCATAGCTTTCAGGGGATATATAAGAGGTCGGCGCATCCATACGAGCAGGACATGCACCGAGATTCTCCGTACCATCGGTTAAAATCTTGATGCGGGAGCCAAACATACCACGGAAAGTCACATCTCCATTGGTGCCACCGCTTTGTATTGAGTTAAAACCCATAATACTTTGTAGATAGTCGGCACCATCTGTCGCTGGGATGGGTTGAATTGGTTTCTTAGGATCGGCTTGTACCACCAAACCATTGCTCTCATTCGGCTGTTGTGCAGTGACCACAATCGGTGCCATTGAGACATGTGCCTGCTCATGCTGAACAGGTTCTGCCCATGCCATTGCGGTATTTGAAGCAGCCAAGATCGCAACCGTCAGCGGTTGTAATAAAAATTTAGGTTGAGCCATCATCGGTCTCTCTTAAAACATAGATAAAACAGAGCCAGAGTTCAAAAAAACCCTAACGAAAATAAAGTTTTAATTTATGCAAAGAGTGGCGGAGCCCGCCCTTGAGGCAATAAGAACAACCGTTGCAGTGCAAAATAAACATGCTTAAAGGCTTGTTGATACGCAACTAAACGGATTTGGATACGGACCAAAACCTCTTTCACCCCCAATTCAGGCGGCAATACCAGATTGGCATAGACCGTACAGTACTGACATTGGTGGTTAGGATCGTGATGATCATGTTGTGGCATCGACACTTGAACATGTTCAAGTTGATGCTCATGCTGCAAAGATGCATGGCCCGAATGGCTGTGCGAAGCTTGTAGCTTAGGCAACAGCAACGCCTGAGTAATGGTTTCACAGACAGGCGCGATTTGATATTGCTTCGGAAGTAGCGGCTGCAAGAAAACCGCAATCTGCAAACAGACCGCGGTTAAAGCCAGCAGCAAGCCACAACGAAACAAAGAAAACATCTTAAATAATGTCTAGCGCTTAACGTTTGACAGTGACTTTTTCTTTTTCACGTTGGCGAACCACTTTTTCCACTTTCTCACGTGCACGTTGACGCTTTAATGGCGATAAATAATCGACAAAAAGTTTGCCATTTAAGTGATCCATTTCATGTTGGATACAAACAGCGAGAAGTTCGTCAGCTTCTAACACAAATGCTTGACCTTCAAGGTTAATTGCCTCGATTTTTACGCGTGACGGACGCTCAACTTTGTCGTATATTTGAGGCACAGAGAGACAGCCTTCTTCATAAGGCTGCGTATCTTCGGTCAGTGGAATGACTTTGGGGTTAATGAACACCATCGGTTGGTTTTTCTCTTCAGAGATGTCCATAACAATAAGCTGAATATGATGATCAACCTGAGTTGCCGCTAAACCTATACCCGGTGCCTCGTACATGGTTTCAAACATATCTGCTGCAAGCTGACGAATATCATCAGTGACTTCTTCGACTGGTTTGGCGATGGTACGAAGGCGGGGATCAGGAAAACTTAGAATAGGTAATAAGGCCATACAGTCGTCCTCACTTATGCCATTGATCAAAAAACCAACTAAAGGGAATACTTGATCAAAAAATTGTGTGTAAAGTCGTTATTATAACGCAACTACACACATAATTTTTAGGAATTATGATAATGAAAAAGGTTTTAAACGGCATACACTCATTTCATGCCTTGGGGTTAAAAAAACAACTGATTGCCGCTGCAATTTGTGCGGGATTAGGCATGAGCATTAATTTCGCCCACGCAGCCAGCCCAAATGTCAGTCCACCGTCAGTGAAAGTCGGTGCGCCACATGTTTATGTGGTGAAAAAAGGCGATACGCTTTGGGATATCTCAGGGAAATTTTTAAGTAAGCCTTGGCGCTGGCCAGAAATATGGGCAAGCAATAAGCATGTGAAAAACCCGCACTGGATTTATCCGGGCGATCGCTTACTGCTGTGTAGCTTGAATGGAAAACCATTGATTGGTAAAGATGAAGGTGATGGTTGTGATGGGATTATCCGTCGCTATACAGGCAATACCTCAAATTTACGTCCTCAAGTCCGTGTTGAGGCCTTGAATAATAGTGTTCCTGTCATTCCTTTGGCACATATTCAACAATGGTTAGAGCGCACTTCGGTGCTACCAGCAGACGCGATTGCCAATACCCCTTATATCCTGGGCACAGCAGACAACCGCGTACTTGCAGGTAAAGGCCAAAGTGTTTATGTTCGTGGTAAAGGCCTTGAAAACGGTCAACGTTATGGAGTATTCCGTGAAGGTGAGCCATACATTGTATTGGACCAAAATGGCAAGAAACAGAATCTTGGGGTTGAACTGACGCAAGTGGCTTCAGCTGTTGCCATTCGCAATGAAAATGACATCACCACGGTTGAGCTTACCGATAGTTATAACGGTGAAGTCCGTCGTGGCGATCGGGTGATGGCTGAACAGGATGCCATGCTACCGACTTTATTCTACCCAATTGATGCCAATCAGGTAAAAGACGGCGGCAAAATCATTCGTGTAATGGGTTCAATTGGCACAGCAGCCAAAAATGGGGTGGTCACCGTTGATCGTGGCACCGCTGATGGCGTTGAAATTGGTCAAGTGTTTAGTGTCTATCAAGATGGTGAAGTGGTCAGAGATCCAAAAACCAAAGAGAAAGTGAAACTCCCTGGACAATACCTAGGTAGCGCCATGATCTTTAAGAGTTTTGATCGTATCAGCTACGCCTATATCCTTGAAAGCGAGTTACCGATCAAGCTTGGCTCGGATATTAAGCCACCTCGTTTAGATGACTAAGTAAACGCCTATGTTGAATCAATTATCACCTCATCACTATCACACTGTGTTGGTGTGGTACTTGGTTCAGCATTCGCTGTCGAGTTTCAGCAAAATTCAGCAGCACTTTGGTGGTTGTGAACAAGCAACACAGCCTCATCGTTTCTCAGAATGGTCTCAGCTGAGCTTACACGCCAATCACTTAAAACGTTTAGCAGAATTTCAAAGCCCTCAGGGTCAACAACAGTTCCAACAACTTCTTGATCTGGTTTGCAAATATAGCGATTTTATTTTAACGCCTGATGATATTGGCTACCCAACTCAACTGCTGCCTTATGTAGATCGTCCTCCCATTTTATTTGGACAAGGTCAAGCACAGGCCTTATTACAACCACAGATTGCCATGGTGGGCAGCCGTAAACCGAGTCCACATGGACGCCAAGTCGCTTATGATTTTGCCTATTATTTAAGTGAAAAAGGTTTTTATATCAGCAGCGGACTCGCACATGGGATTGATCAGGCCGCACATCAAGGTGGATTGGCCCATCAACGGACCATTGCAGTGACGGGTACAGGCCTCGATAGCGTCTACCCGGCTCAGCACAAACAACTGGCACAACAAATCACCCAGTCTGGGGCCATCGTAACTGAGTTTCTGCCGACCACGATGCCCTTACAACAACATTTTCCAAGGCGCAATCGTATTGTCAGTGGTCTTAGCCTCGGTGTCTTAGTGGTCGAAGCGGCACTCAAAAGTGGTTCATTAATTACCGCGAATGAGGCAGCAACCCAAGGTAAAATGGTATTTGCGATTCCAGGGCATATTTATAGTGAACACCATCAAGGCTGTCATCAACTGATTCGCGAAGGTGCAATTCTGGTCGATCATCCTGAACAAATCATCGAAGATTTAGCACTACCAACGCAATGGCAAACCCAACAACAAACAACCGAAGAAGCACCTATCGCCCCTCCTACCTTACCCAACCATCTGATTGCACTTTATCAAGTTTTAGATTGGGTCGGACAAGACCTAGATCAGTTGATTCAACGTCACCCGATGCCAATTGCGGAACTGACTGCACAATTAATGGAATTGGAATTACTCGGTTTATGCATGCAACAAGCAGGACGCTATTTACGTTGTCGCCCAATGTATTAAACTAGTCATACTCTCTCCTGTTTTCACATACATCCCATGATGACTTCCTCTATTTCTGAAGCAGCTCAACTTTTAAAGCAAGGACAAGTTCTGGCTTATCCGACAGAAGCAGTTTGGGGATTGGGTTGTGATCCCTTCAATGAGCAGGCATTTCAGGAAGTTCTGGAACTGAAACATCGTCCCGTTGAAAAAGGCGTGATCTTATTGGCTGGGCATTTAGACCAAGTCGAACATTTACTGCAAGGCTTGAGTACTGATCTGCGTCAGCAAGTGATTGCAAGTTGGTCGAATCGCCTTGAGACAGAACGTGCCACAACATGGCTACTGCCTGCTGATCAAAGTATTCCAACATGGATCAAGGGACAGCATCCTTTGGTCGCAGTTCGTGTCACGACACATCCACTATGCATGGAACTATGCCAACAATTTGGCGGCTTTATTGTCTCTACCAGCGCCAACCCAGCAGGTCTCTCACCCGCACAAAGCTTAGAAGAAGCGCAGCATTACTTCAGCACTTCATTACATTATCTCGAAGGTGATTTAGGGTTGAGTCGAGAACCAAGTCGCATTTTGAATGCACTGACAGGTGAGGTTGTTCGCGCCTAATTAGGTGAATAGCGGACAAAAAAAAGCTCAGTTATATAGGGATAACTGAGCATAAAAAGGATGTGTATAATCACATCCAGAGGGTCTGTAAATTTGGTGAGCAACCTATTCATTCTAAAAATGAATCATCTTGCTGTGGTTGCTATTATGAGGGAATCGTCCCATTTATACAAATATATTATTTATCTAACAAAAAGTGTGAAAAGCGTACCAATTTTGTCACTTCGTCATTTTCAATAAAATTATATTTATATTTTTATTCAGCTTTTTTTTGATCGTAAATTTAGTAAATCTTAAAAATATATTTGCAAATCATATAGAAAGCACAGTCATAAAAAAATATTTTTGGTGCGTTTGTTGATATTTTAAACAAACGCACCATCAACTTTCACATTTAGGATGCAGATTCAGCCAGCGGAGCCGATACTTTAACCGTTTTCTTCTGCGCCATAATGATCCCCATCAGAATCATCAAACCACCAATGGTATGATAAATTGTCCAGTGCTCTGACAACCAGAAACTAGCGATAATCGCAGTGAATACCGGCATTAAATTCATAAAAATACTGGTACGATTTGGGCCAATCGCCTGTACAGCGACCATCCATAATAAAGGTGCAATTAATGAAGGGAACATGCCCGCATACAGAACACTCGCGGCATTCTGAGCATTAATCCCATCTAGGCCAAACCAGAGCAAGAATGGGACGTGATACAGCAACGCAAAACCAATTTGTACATACAAGCTGCTTAATAAAGGAAGCTGTAGCTGCCATTTTTTCAAGAACACGCCATAAAACGCATAGAAACCCACAGCCAATACCATGACTGCATCGCCCCAGTGCCCGCCTTGATCAAATAAGTTTGACAGGTGGCCTTGACTCATCACATAAATCAAGCCTGCAAAAGATAAAAGACTGCCAAAAATCGCAAAACGATTCGGTGCATCTTTTAAAATAAAATAAGAGATAAAGATGGTAAAGATCGGGACAAAGGCATTCACAATGCCCATATTGGTCGCAGTCGTATAGTGAGCAGCGGTATAAGATAAACCTTGGTACAACACCATACCAAAAGCACTGAGTATGGCTAATTTAGGAATCAACGGACGAATTACAGCGCGTTGTCGCCATACTTTCGGCAACATAAACGGTGTCAAAATAATAAAGGCAACAAACCAACGATAAAAACTGATACTTACAGGCGAAATATAGTCCGCCACATAGCGTGTCACTGCAATATTCAACGACCAAATCAAAACCGCAATCAAGGGCAATACGAAGGCCCACTTTTGGTACTTACTTAACTGACCCATCATTTTCTCACCCTATCTCAGCAATGAGAGTATTGTGGAAGATGTCCAAAATAATTGAAATATCGTATTTCAGACATTTATATCGCAGTCACGACATCGTGGCTTAGAACAGCTCCCATGCGCGCATCGCGTGTTCAACCACCTTATGCAGTTGTTCAACCGTCGCCCCATCTCGTGCTTGAATCGTCAGACCCTGCACAACCGTTGCATAGAAGTCTGTCATTTCCTGTAAAGGCGCTGTTGCTGGCAAATCCCCGTTGGCAACTCCCTGTTCTAAACGCTCAAACAGTTTTTGCTTGGTCTGCAAACGTTTTTCCAAAATATTGTGTTGCACCGCCTGTGCATTGTCCGAGCAGTTCATGGTCGCGACAACCAACATACAACCTGTCGGTTTATTGGGTTGAGCCAAACGTTTGACGTTGTCATATAAATAAAGCTCAAATGCAACTTTGGCAGTTTTGGCTTCTAAAAAAATAGGAACAATCGGACAAGCTTCATGGGCCAAATAATAGTCGATGCATTTATAAAACAGCCCAGCTTTATCACCAAAGCTACTATATAAGCTCGGTGCAGTCAGCTCTAGCGCTTGTGTTAAATCGCTGATCGACGTGGCTTCATAACCATGCTCCCAAAATAGCAACATGGCTTTTTCCAGAGCCTGCTGCTCGTCAAAACACTTTGGACGGCCACGCTTTTTTTTCAAGCTGTCATCACAGGGTGTTGGCAGAGGATCAGGTGCATTTGTCATAACAGTCACAGGTATTTTCATAACGATCACTATCAAATTAATTGACGCAGCAACATTAATCAACTATTTTATTTTATATCGATCGTTATAAAAAATTAATACTTTTCAATTTTATTGTTATCTAATTAACAATAAAGGGAATTTTTATGGAAAACCCATCTGCAACTGACCTCAGCTCACTGGAGTCAAACCCCTCGCAAGGGAACTGGCTCGCATTGCTCTCCGTTACCTTCAGTGCTTTTGCCTTGGTCACAGGTGAGTTTCTTGCGATTGGTGTACTCAATGACATCGCACGGGACTTTCAAGTCTCTGTAGGAACAGCAGGTCTAACCGTTTCATTGACCGCAATCGTCGGCATGTTTGCTGCTGTGCTGATTCCCATTTCGGCGAAGACACTAGATCGGCGTACTCTATTACTGATGCTCACTCTGTTAATGATTGTTGCCAATCTTCTCACAGCTTTTGCACCTAACTTTATCCTGCTGTTAGTCGGACGTATCATTCTGGGCGTTGCCGTTGGCGGATTCTGGGCCACTGCGGTTGCTTTAAGCGGTCGCCTTGCACCGCCTCATTTACCGATTGCCAAGGCAACGGCTTGGGTAGCCTTCGGAGTGACCTTGGCCAGTGTATTGGGGGTGCCGATGGGCACGTGGTTGGCTCAATATAATGGTTGGCAGACCTCTTTCACGGCAATTTCATTGATGGGGGTATTGCTGTTTATCTTCCAGTATCTATATCTGCCTCAACTCAAACCCGCCTCTTCATTGCGTTGGAAAGAACTTCCGATCCTGTTGCAACATCCTGCAGCGCGTAAAGGTCTGATCATCTTTATTTTTATGGGCTTTGCACATTTTGCGGCTTATAGTTATTTTTCTGCCTTTTTTAAGCATCAACTAGACTTCTCTGATGGTCTGATTAGCCGTTTACTGCTGGTGTATGGGATTGCAGGGATTTTTGGTAATATTTTTGCTGGCTATCTGGGGCAGAAGAATATCCGTTATACCTTTGCAGTCAGTGGTATCACTTTCTTCTTTGCCTTTCTGTGCTTACCACTGTCTGGCGCACATGTCATCTCAGCAATTATATTGACTGCTTTATGGGGCTTTGCTTATGGCATTATCCCAACCGCAGTCAACATCTGGATGTTTACCCATGCGCCTGAAGCCGTTGAAAAAGGCATGCCAATGGTGACATTGACCTTTTTAATCTTGATTGCGCTGGGCAGTATGTTTGGTGGCATTATCGTGGATTATTTTAATGGTACGGTCTTATTTTTCGCCATGCTGCCACTGGTCCTCTGTTCTCTAGTATTGATCTTTACGCTGGCACGAGGTCTGAACAATCCTAAAGTCCATTATCAAAAGCAATAATATATGCAGAGATAATACTGAATTGCCCCCTGCTTAGGTATTTCTTCTATCCGCATCATGACTGGTCGCCTCGACACAACCTGTTAAGGCGACCTATTGATTCATTTCCACGTGACTTTCTCAAGCTATGCATATTTCTCATAAGCCTTACAAATATTTTTATAATGATCACTATTAAATTAATTGACGACCTTGAATTTATCTACTATTTTATTTTATAGCGATCGTTATAAAAACTTAATTTATTCTTAACCCTTTTGTCATCTTAATGACAAATAAGGACATTCACATGGAACAATCCACTTCCTCAGATGCACGACCCATCGAAACCACACAAGGCAGTTGGTATGCAATTTTAGCTGTTGCCATTGGTGCTTTTGCATTAGTGACCAGTGAATTCTTGCCCGTAGGCGTACTGAATAGTGTCGCGGCGGACTTAAATATTTCCGTCGGGACTGCAGGTTTAATCATTACCTTACCTGGTGTAATGGCAGCAATTGCTGCACCGCTATTACCCATTTGGGTCAAACAGCTAGATCGTCGTTATGTATTGATCTTACTGACTGCAATTATGGTCATTGCCAATACCATTACGGCATTTGCCGATAACTTCAATGTGCTATTGCTCAGCCGGTTGGTACTCGGAATTTCAATTGGTGGCTTCTGGGCAACCGCAATCGCGCTCAGTGGCAAGCTTGCACCACCCCATTTACCCATCGCCAAAGCCACTGCGATTGTGATGGCGGGTGTTACTTTTGCAACCGTCCTAGGCGTTCCAATCGGGACATGGCTGAGTGAATTCTATGGTTGGCGCAGTGCATTCGGCATTACTGCGGTGATTGGACTGCTGGTTTTGGTTCTACAAGTGATTTTCTTGCCTAAACTGAAACCTGAGTCTGCCATTCATTTACGCGACCTACCTGCATTATTGCGTACCCCCAAAGCACGTAGCGGTATGTTGATCGTGTTACTGATTGGTCTTGCTCACTTCTGTGCCTATAGTTACTTGGCCCCCTTCTTTAAAAATATTGCAGGTTTTAATGGAACCACCATTAGCTCATTGCTTCTGCTTTATGGCATTGCAGGTATTTTTGGTAATGCCTTTGCAGGCTATAGTGGCAATTTAAATGTGCGCTATACCCTTGCCTTTGTCGGGATCTGTTTTGCCATCGTCTTCTTTGGCTTCCCAATCTTTGCAATTCATGAGTTTGGTGCCATTGTACTGACCGCCTTATGGGGTTTTGCTTTCGGTGCGTTCCCGACCTCAGCCAATATCTGGATGTTTGTGCATGCCCCTCATGCTGTGGAGAAAGGTATGCCTCTGTTTGTGGGCATGTTCCAAGTCATGATTGCCACAGGTTCACTACTCGGTGGTTATGTGGTTGATCATTTCAATGAAAATATCTTAATTTATGGTGTAATTAGTTTTGTTGCCTTAGCTTTGATTAGTATTTTTACTTTAGCCAAAGGTCTAAACAATCCTAAAGTGACCTACGAAAACTAAAATGAGCCCCTCAAATGAAGCATGATGTTGCTGAACAATTTCCCTTTTTACACGGTATAGAAGTCCATGAATTTCTATATCAAAAAGACGATATTGTCACACCTCATTCTTCACTTTGGGGTGATTTCAATTTCAGTTTGAATGGAACTTTAGAGTTTGATATTGAAGGTAAATACTACCTATCACCACCGAGTTATGGATTGTGGTTACCCTCACGAACCGAACATCAATCACTCCCCGTTGAGCATGAAATTCATTATATCTGTATCCGGCTACATCCGAAGTTTGGCGATTTCTTAGGGAATACTTGCCGTTGTTTTAGTATCGAGCCTTTCTTTCGAGCATTGGTACTGCAAATCTTAGAGCAACAAAAACAAGCTGCTCCCCCTGAATATCTCGAACACCTGCTGCAAGTGCTGTTCGATCAGCTCAAACAAGCGCCTGCTTATTCACATTACTTACCCCAAAGTAGCCATCCCATTTTGTCACCAATCTTAGAGAAGCTGTCTGATCCTGAGTTATTTAATAGCAGTTTACAGCAGGTATTAAATAACTTTACAGTGAGCGAGCGGCATGTGCTTCGTCTGAGTCAACAAGAGTTACAACTATCGCTATCAGAATGGCGCAATCGCGCCAAGATTATTTTTGCCATCAATCAAATTCGCCAAGGGATGACCATTAAACAGTTGTCCTTTGCTTTGGGCTATCATCACAGCTCCAGCTTTATTGAGTTCTTTAAGCGCTATACAGGGCAAACACCGATTCAACTTAAAAATGCTTCTCTCTGAAATAAAGGCTTGGTTTTTCTGATTATTTGTATGGATTCATATCAAGAGCATTGCACTCTGCGGCAATAGCAGTTAAAACAAACGGGTATTGTCACAACAACAAATTAGGACGTATTCCATGAGCCAATCGGTTTATCACATTCCAGTTAAAGACATTAAAGGCCAAGAAGTCGATCTAGATCAATATCAAGGCAAAGTCCTGTTGATCGTTAACGTAGCATCAAAGTGCGGTTTAACACCGCAATATGAAGGTTTGGAAAAACTGTATCAAGCCAAAAAAGATCAAGGTTTAGAAATTCTTGGTTTTCCTGCGAATAACTTCTTAGAACAAGAGCCAGGATCAAATGATGAAATCCAGCAGTTCTGCTCACTGAACTATGACGTACACTTCCCTCTGTTCGCAAAAATCTCTGTTGCGGGGGAGGATAAACACGCTTTATATCAAACCCTGACCCAAGCGATTCCAGAGCGTCAAGGCGAAGGTCCATGGTGGAAAGACTTGGTCGATTATGGTTTAACGCCAAACAACCCACCAGAAGTGTTATGGAATTTTGAAAAATTCTTAGTAAATAAGAACGGTGAAATTGTTGCCCGTTTTGCACCAGATATTACTGCGGATGACGAGCGTATTATCAGCGCAATTGAAGCAGAATTAGCGAAATAATTTTGAGAAACAAATAGAAAAGAGCAGTTGATCTGCTCTTTTCTATTCAATACTTAGAAACCCCTTCATCCCTCTGTTTTCATCAAACTGTTGTTGAATTGCAAAAATCACTTCTTTCTCCACACTTTCTCATTATAGTGACCATCTTCTTATAATCTGGTGTCGTTCAGCCATGATGGAAAATCTATCTCTCAAAGCCATTCTCTCTATATCTACACTTGCGGCGGCATTAACGCTCACTGGCTGTGACCAAGCTCCCCAAGATAATGAGCAAGCTGAACAAACAACTACGTTTGAACAGGCAGACACAGCTTCTGAAAATGAAGAAAGCGCAACAACAGTCACCCAAGACACCCAACCCTTAAGTCGTGGCAATATGTTGAACATCGCCCGTGATATTGCCAAGTTGCAAATCGAGACTGATGACTACGTCACGCTGCTTAAGCAATCAAAAAGCAATCTTGAACAAGCGATTCAAGATAAAAATGTCCAAACTTTACAAAGTACCACGGCTACACTCAGCCAAGAGTTGAATGGTTTACATGATGCCTTGCTGGCACTCAATTTAAAAAGTACGGAAGTGGATCAAATTCGCCAAAGCTTATTGAGTGCAAATCAACAGTTGCTGAATATGCCGCTATTGCATGGTCAAACCGATCTTTCAAAAATCGATTTTGCCAAGATAGAAAAGCAATTTAATACGATTCAAATGGATATGGTAAAACTGGCGACTTTAGTGCTAGGAAATAAAGACGAATCAAATACTTAAAAGCATCGATTGTTTAACTTCAAATTCAGATTTCAAAATAGATGAGACATAAAAAAGCCACCTTACGGTGGCTTTTTTATGTCAAACCTGCAAATTACAATGCGCGGTTTTTCATCTTACGAATCGTTTCGAGCTGACCTGCAATCTCAGATAGAGATGCAAGTGCAGCAGCAGAGTCCAAGTCACTCTTTTGATTTGCTAGCAATGCTTCAGCTTGTTTACGAGCATCCAAAATTGCAGCTTCATCTAAATTGTCAGCACGAACTGCAGTATCTGCAAGTACGGTAACAACATGAGGTTGAACTTCTAACACACCGCCAGATACATAAACGATTTCTTCTGTACCATTTTCCAACTGAACACGAATCGGGCCCGGTTGGAGTAAAGTTACGAGTGGTGCATGCCCTGGTAAAATACCAAGCTCACCGCCCGCACCTTTTGCGATTAACATCGTAACTTGTCCAGAGTAAATTGACTCTTTAACACTTACGACATCACATTGCATAGTCGCCATGAGATGATCTCCTTAAATTAGAGTTTCTCAGCTTTAGCAATCACTTCGTCAATACCACCAACCATATAGAACGCTTGTTCTGGGATGTGATCGTATTCACCAGCTAATAGACCTTTAAAGCCACGAATCGTTTCTTTAAGCGGTACTAATTTACCAGGCGCACCAGTAAACACTTCAGCTACGTGGAATGGTTGAGAGAAGAAACGTTGGATTTTACGCGCACGGTAAACAACCAATTTATCTTCTTCTGCTAACTCGTCCATACCCAAGATTGCGATGATGTCTTTAAGCTCTTTATAACGTTGCAATACGTTCTGTACAGAACGTGCAATTTCATAATGCTCAGCACCAACAACCAATGGATCTAACTGACGTGAAGTTGAGTCAAGTGGATCGATCGCTGGATAAATACCAGAAGATGCGATGTCACGGCTCAATACAACTGTTGCGTCTAAGTGAGCAAATGTTGTCGCAGGCGATGGATCTGTTAAGTCATCGGCAGGTACGTATACAGCTTGGATCGAAGTGATCGAACCAGACTTAGTAGACGTAATACGCTCTTGAAGAACACCCATTTCTTCTGCAAGTGTCGGTTGGTAACCTACTGCAGATGGCATACGACCTAACAATGCTGATACTTCAGTACCCGCAAGTGTATAACGGTAGATGTTGTCGACGAATAATAATACGTCACGACCTTTACCATTTTCGTCTTTTTGATCACGGAAATATTCAGCCATGGTCAAACCAGTTAACGCTACGCGTAAACGGTTACCTGGCGGCTCATTCATCTGACCGTAGACCATTGCTACTTTGTCAAGAACGTTAGAATCTTTCATTTCGTGATAGAAGTCGTTACCCTCACGAGTACGCTCACCAACACCAGCAAACACAGATAAACCTGAGTGAGCTTTCGCGATGTTGTTGATCAACTCCATCATGTTAACGGTTTTACCAACACCCGCACCACCGAATAAACCAACTTTACCACCTTTCGCAAACGGGCAAAGTAAGTCGATGACTTTGATACCAGTTTCTAAAAGATCAGTAGAAGCTGCTTGTTCAGCATAAGAAGGGGCTTGACGGTGAATCGGCAAACGCTCTTCAGTCGCTACAGGACCCGCTTCATCAATCGGGCGACCCAAAACGTCCATAATACGACCAAGCGTAGCTGGGCCAACTGGAACAGAAATCGGTGCGCCAGTGCTAGTCACGTTAAGACCGCGTTTAAGGCCTTCAGTAGAACCCATTGCGATAGTACGAACTACACCATCACCAAGCTGTTGCTGAACTTCCAAAGTCGTTTCAGTACCATCAACTTGGAGAGCTTCATAGATCTTAGGAACGCTATTACGTTCAAACTCGACGTCGATAACCGCGCCGATGATCTGAATGATACGACCGCTACTCATTGCTGTCTCCTCAATTCAAAAATAATGTTAAACGGCAGCGGCACCACCAACGATCTCGGAAATTTCCTGAGTAATCGCGGCTTGACGCAGCTTGTTATAAATGAGTTGTAGGCTCTTGATGAGATCGCCTGCATTGTCAGTCGCTGCTTTCATAGCGACCATACGTGCAGATTGCTCACAGGCGATGTTTTCAATCACACCTTGATAAACCATAGACTCGATATAGCGGACCAACAAACCATTTAACAATTCTTCTGCTTCTGGTTCATAGAGGTAATCCCAACCATAAGTACGGTTAAGGTCATCACTCTCTTCTGCTGGTGCTAAAGGAACGAGTTGTTCTACTTTAGGCTGTTGTGTCATTGCATTGATGAAGCCATTTGATACGAGGTAGATACGATCTAATTCGCCCTTATCAAATGCATCAAGCATAATTTGCACTGAGCCCGTTAACTGTTCCAAACTTGGTGTATCACCCAACTGAGTGGTCACACCGAGCACTTTACCGCCGTAGCTCTTAAAAAACGAAACCGCTTTTTGACCAATCAAAGCAAATTCAACTTCAATTGACTGCTCTTGTTGTGCTTTGACATGCTGCACAACTTTCTTAAACAAGTTAATGTTTAAGCCGCCTGCCAAACCACGATCTGAAGACACCACAATATAGCCAACGCGCTTAACTGGGCGCTCAACCATATAACGGTGTTTGTATTCAGGGTTTGCTTGGACTAAGTGAGCAATTACACGGCGCATATTATCGGCATACGGACGGCCCTGAGCCATGCGCTCTTGCGCACGACGCATTTTAGAAGCAGCTACCATTTGCATCGCGCGAGTAATCTTTTGCGTGCTCTTGATACTAGCTACTTTGGCGCGAATTTCTTTTAAATTTGCCATACGCTTAACCTAGTATTCGAAAGCTCTTGCGAGCTTCCGAAGGTTGATCCGTGAACCAAACTTAACTAAAGTTTTAGCTATTGCTAAAATTAGTAAGTTTGAGTCGCTTTGAAGCTTTCAATACCTGATTTGATTGCTGCTTCGATGTCTTTGTTATAATCACCAGTTTCATCGATCTGTTGCATTAACGCAGCTTGTTCAGAGCGGAAGTAAGAAATTAACGCAGCATCAAAGTCTACGATTTTCTTCACTTCTACGTCAGCCATATAGCCTTCGTTAGATGCATAAACAGAAACAGCTTGGTCAGCAATTGAGTAAGGAGCATATTGTTTTTGCTTCATTAACTCAGTTACACGTTGACCATGCTCAAGTTGCTTACGAGTTGCTTCATCAAGATCAGAAGCGAACTGAGCAAACGCAGCCAATTCACGGTATTGCGCTAAAGCAGTACGGATACCACCAGACAATTTTTTGATGATCTTCGTTTGAGCAGAACCACCAACACGAGATACAGAGATACCCGCGTTCACAGCAGGACGAATACCTGCGTTGAATAATGATGTTTCTAAGAAGATCTGACCGTCAGTAATCGAAATTACGTTGGTTGGTACGAATGCAGATACGTCACCAGCTTGAGTTTCAATGATCGGTAACGCAGTTAAAGAACCAGTTTGACCAGTTACTGCACCGTTCGTGAACTTCTCAACATAATCAGCTGAAACGCGCGAAGCACGTTCAAGAAGACGCGAGTGAAGATAGAATACGTCACCTGGATACGCTTCACGACCTGGTGGACGACGTAAAAGTAATGAAATTTGACGGTAAGCAACAGCTTGCTTAGACAAATCATCATAAATAATTAACGCGTCTTCACCACGATCACGGAAGTATTCGCCCATTGTACAACCTGAGTACGGAGCTAAATACTGCATTGCTGCAGGATCAGCGGCCGCAGCTGCGACAACAGTTGTATACGCCATAGCGCCAGTTTCTTCTAGCTTACGTACCACGTTTGCAATTGTTGATTGTTTTTGACCAATCGCAACGTATACACATTTAATGCCAGAATTTTTCTGAGCGATGATCGCATCGATCGCCATTGCTGTTTTACCAGTTTGACGGTCACCAATAATCAACTCACGCTGACCACGACCTACAGGGATCATGGTATCAACTGATTTATAACCAGTTTGAACAGGTTCGTCGACAGACTGACGCCAAATTACACCTGGTGCTACTTTTTCAACAGCATCAGTTAATTTTGCATCAATTGGGCCTTTACCATCAATTGGATTACCCAAAGCGTCTACGACACGGCCAAGAAGTTCAGGACCAACCGGAACTTCTAATACACGACCTGTGCAACGAGCTTTTTGACCTTCTTGAAGGCTTAGGTAGTTACCTAAAACAACGGCACCCACTGAATCCTGTTCTAGGTTCAGTGCCATACCAAATAAGCCGCCGTCGAATTCGATCATTTCACCGTACATTGCATCTGCAAGACCATGAATGCGCACGATACCGTCAGATACCATGACGATGGTACCTTCATTCTTCGCGGTCGCGCTGGTGTCCAGATCGCCGATACGCTGTTTAATGAGCGCACTGATCTCGGATGGATTCAGTTGTTGCATTGCGCTATTCCTCAATCTTTTTTAAGTTCAGTCTTTTTGCTATTACGCAAGAAGACGAGTCCGCATTTTTTCAAGCTTGTTAAGCGCAGAGTCATCTATCACTTGGTCGCCTGCACGAATCACAACACCTGCGATCAACGCTGGATTAACGTTAACAGTGACATGAACTGTTCTGTTAAAACGTTTTTCAAGCGCATGAGCTAAAATATGCTCTTGTGTCGCATCCATTGGAAAAGCAGATTCAATTTCTACTTCCAATGTGTTGTTGTTCTGCGATTTAAGTAGTTCGTATTCTGTTGCGATTTCAGGCAATAAAACTAAACGATCATTATCTGCAAGCAATGTCAAAAAGTTAGACACTGATTGAGTTTGATCTTCACCTAAAACCTTGGCAAAAAGACCTACTTGTTCCGCAGGAGTCAGCTCAGGGCGATTTAAATAAGCGGAAAATGCTTCATCTTGCACCGCAGCACTGAGCAGTTGTAACGCATTTGACCAAGCGTCAGTTGCATTCTGCTCAGATGCATAAGCAAATGCTGCTTTGCCGTACGGGCGTGCTAACGTCAAGAGTTCAGCCATATTCGCCTCGCTTAAAGTTTAGCAGCCAGCTGATTCAGCATGGCATTATGAGCTTCTGCGTCAACTTGTTGGTTCAGAATTTTTTCTGCACCAGCAACTGCCAAAGCAGCAACTTGTTGACGTAATTCTTCGCGAGCAGAATTGATGTCTTGATCAACAGTTTCTTTCGCCTGTTGACGAATACGCTCACCTTCAGCAGATGCTTGGGTACGCGCTTCTTCGATCAATTGTGCTGAACGACGGTTCGCTTGTTCGATCAATTGAGCCGCTTGTGCTTTTGCTGCGTCTAATTCTGCCTTTACTTGTGCTTGCGCATCAGCAAGGTCAGCTTTTGCTTTTTCAGCAGCGTTTAAGCCATCAGCGATTTTACGCTGACGCTCACTAATCGCATTGATTAGTGGAGGCCAAACAAACTTCATGCAGAATGCGACAAAGATCGCAAATGCAATTGCTTGGCCAATCAATGTGAGGTTGATATTCATTTCGCTATTCCTCAATATGTGGATTTAGGAATTAAGCTATTAACCTACAAATGGATTAGCGAAGATGAAGAACAAGCCAATACCAACACCGATCATAGGCACAGCATCAAGAAGACCCGCAATTAAGAACATACGAGTTTGAAGTTGTGGAGCCAATTCTGGTTGACGAGCAACAGCTTCTAAGAAGCGACCGCCTAAAAGACCAAAACCAATCGCAGTACCTAAAGCACCGAAAGCGATCAAGATAGCAGATGCAATTGCAACTAGACCTAAAGTGAGTTCCATGAAAAATTCCTCAGAGGTTAGGTTATTACCAAATTAAACTAAAATTTAAGCCCAACGATCAGGTGATAGTTAGGCAATACCATTAATGCTTTTCGCTTGCCATGCTCAAGTAAACGATGGTCAGCATCATAAAGATAAATGCTTGCAGCGTGATTACAAGAATGTGGAAAATAGCCCAAGGCACAGATAACGCCCACTGGATCCAGAACGGCAATAATGCGATCAAGATGAAGATCAACTCACCCGCATACATGTTACCGAACAGTCGTAGAGCTAACGAAACTGGACGAGCAAGGAAAGTTACTAATTCCAAAATTAAGTTCACTGGAATCAATAACGCTTTTGCAAATTTGTTACTTGGGTTGAATGGGTTAAGTGCCAATTCACCGACGAAACCGCCGATCCCTTTTTCACGAATACTATAGAACAAAATTAAAACAAATACAGACAACGACATACCAAGGGTAATGTTCGGGTCAGTAGATGGAACAACTTTGAAGTAAACGTGGTGAGGGTCCATACCAAATACGTTTGCACCAATCAATTGAGCTGTATACGGAATCCAGTCAACAGGGATTAAGTCCATTGCGTTCATGAGGAAAATCCACACGAAAATGGTTAATGCCAATGGTGCAATTAAACGTGATTTGCCGTGGAAAGTATCACGAACACTTGAGTCAACAAACTCGATAATCATTTCAATCGCTGATTGGAATTTAGTTGGAACACCTGCATTCGCAGCTCTCGCAACTGTCCAAAACAACAAACAGAAAATCACACCAAGTCCGATAGACCAACCCATTGAATCCAAGTGAATTGCAGTGAACCCCATCGAATGAGCTTCTTCAGCAGTCTCAGCCAATTTCCATGTACCATCAGGCATTTTGCCATAGGTCATATTGGTCAAGTGATGCTTGATATACTCGGTCGAAGTCAGGGCATGTTCTTCAGCAGCCATAAATCACACCTGGTCAATGTCAATCATTAAAAAGAAGTAGAAACGAATCAAGCGGATGGCAAAGATCCCGCCTCTACTTCCAAAAATCTCAAAATGTGTTTTACCCTCGTTTTTGTAGACGTGCCACCCAAAATGGCGCGACCCACGACATCGCTTGTACGAGAATAAATCCACAAAACAATGCAACCGGTGACAGCGGTTTAACATTGCTCAAAATTAATATAAAACCCACGATCACAATCGCAAACTTACCGAGCATTCCTCGGTACATATTCAGCATGACTTGTTTTGATGCTCTTGCGCCTGCCGTTCTAAACGACTGCCAAGCAAAATAACAATGTGCCAACCAACATACCAAAGCCCCAAGCGCAGCACTCAAAGCAGCAGTTGTATCTTTCATTGCCCATGCCAGTAAAGCGGCAACAGGAATCATACATGCTTGTAAGAAGACCAAAGCTTTTGCTAATCGTCGGTCAATCATGCGACTAGTTTGGCTCATTTTTTACCCACTTACAGCAGAACTGCTTGACAAGTTTTAATCATGATCGTTTCGAATCGCAGGCATTATAGAGTTACACCCCTGAACATGCAATCTTTTCTCGACTTAAGTCTGCTTTTTTCGTTACCATATTTTTTGACGTTAGAGTCAATTGATTTTTATTTTTTTGATCAATTTTGTGCACTTATTACGCATTTATCGGTTTTTAAAGCCAATTTTTGCCATGCTGTTACAAAATTGTCTTCACCACGCATGCTTTCATCGACCGATTGGAAAACTACTGGGTTCATTTTTTGGTACTGACTGGCACTTGCTGTCGTTTCGGCCAATAAGCACATTTTATTTTGCGGACGATTATCTCTTAAGTACTTAATCTGAGCTGCCGTTGGGGCAATATGTGGATCATCTGTTAGTGCACCCGCAAATTTTAAGTTCAAGGCACGTTCTAGATACTGATAGGCATCATGATAAGACCAATAGTTTTTGGCTTTATTAGAGCTTTCATATTGTTGTGAGGCTTGCAGCATCTGCTGAGAGAATTCTTTGGCATTGGCCATATATTTGGCTTTATTTTCTGGATATTGCTGCGAACGTAAAGTTGCAATAAAGAAAGCGATACGAACTGCATTATTCGGATCTAACCACACATGACTATCTACTGTGTTCGCCATAGACGCACCACGCAAATTACGCAGCGGTAAAGTCGTTAAAATGCCTGAATCCAATAGCGCAATCGCTTTACGGTTCTGATTTAGCATCTTTTCAAGCGGTGCCTCATGCGCTTTGCCAAGCCAAATCACCAATGAGGCATCTTGAATCGCTTTACGGTGAGCGGGTGTGAGTTGTACGTCATGGCCACTTTGATCTTTTAATAACAGAATCGGTTCTTCTACTCCGTCTGTTACCTCTTTGGCAATCAGATAAATTGGGTGTGTTGAAACCACCAAGCTTTGTGTCCAGCCCCATGTGCTTAACATCGAAAACAAGACCAAGACAAATAGGCGAGACATCACAACATTACTCAATTTAGCGAAGCATGTTATAATATAACAAAAGTTAAAAAATGCCTATGTCTATTTTTAGATTCGCTGCACTATCCGTCGTGCATTTAACTTATATAGATAGTTATCATAAATTGCATGTTATGATAGCGGGGCTATTGCGACACTATTCAGACACTTCATGTCAGTGAAAATTCAATAGGCTCTACAAAAACAATGAGGTCAATCTATGAGTTCTTGTTCACATGAACATGACAATGCTTTACATGGTGTTCACGGTCATCACGATATTAAAGCGCGCCTTGCCGAAGCAGAAATTTTATGTACTGCGACTGGCGCTCGTCTGACACCTTTACGTAAAGAAGTACTTGAACTCATTTTAAATGCATCTGCACCGATGGGTGCTTATGACTTATTGGCTAAAATTAAAGGCCAAGCAGACCGCCCTGCTGCGCCTCCTACGGTTTACCGTACTTTAGACTTTTTATTAGAAAAAGGCTTAATTCATAGACTTACATCTATTAATGCCTATATTCCTTGCTGTCATCCACGTGAAGGCCATCAAGCGGCTTTTCTGATCTGTACGGAATGTCATTCTGTGAAAGAAGCCTCAGCACAAGGTTTGATCCAGCAACTCGATCAACTTGCGTCATCAGACCAGTTTTTAGCGCAACATAGCATTATTGAAATCTCTGGAAAATGTCATCAGTGCAGCACACGCCAGTAAGCACTCCACTTATTCAACTGGAGAAAATCTCAGTTCGTCGTGATGAGCTGGATATTTTAAGAAATGTAGATTTTGCCTTGCAGGCAAAAGAAATTGTGACGTTGATTGGTCCCAATGGCGCAGGTAAATCTACATTGATCAAAGTGCTACTAGGTATCATGCCGCCGAATACAGGCAAAGTTCACTTTTCTAAAAAATTAAAAATGGCCTATGTTCCGCAGAAGTTTAACCCTTCCGCGAGCCTACCTTTACGTGTACAAGATTTACTTGATCTAGAAGTCTGCGAACAAGCGTTACGCGAAGAGATTATTCGCGACACAGGCATTCAAAAATTACAGTCATCCAAAGTACAGCAACTTTCAGGTGGTGAACGGCAACGGGTGTTATTGGCTCGTGCTTTATTGCGTCAACCCGATATTTTAGTACTAGATGAACCAATGCAAGGCTTGGATATTCAGTCCGAAGCTGAGCTTTATGAATATGTCCGCAGTTTGCCTGAACGCTATGGCTGTGCTGTGTTGATGGTGTCACATGATCTACAATGGGTGATGCAAGGTACACATCGCGTAGTCTGCCTTAACAAACATATCTGCTGTAGTGGTTTACCTGAAAGTATTCAACAGCATCCAGAATACCAAGCGATTTTTGGCACCCAACGTATGTTCTATCAGCATCATCACAATCACTGTGGGCATAGTGATCATGCCGAACCGTGTTCACACGATCCACGCCCACATATTCACCCTGAGCCAAAGGTCTAAGCCATGATGGAATGGTTACAACTCCTCCTCCCTGCTTGGATCATGGGGTCACTGCTGGTTTTTCTAACGGCGCCTCTCGGCTGCTTGATGCTTTGGCGCAGAATGTCTTTTTTTGCCGACACCATGGCACACGGCACCTTACTGGGTGTCGCGGTTGCAGGGATTCTGAATTTACCTTTTTGGCTGGGTGTCGCTTGCCTTGCGCTGTTGCTGGTTGCTCTGCTGTGGGTTTTGCACGATTCGCGTCTACCCAATGATGCATTACTCGCTTTAAGCTCTGCCACCCTCCTCTGCTCTGGTCTGCTACTGATTCAACAAGTACCAAGTTTGCGCCCTGAATTGCTTAGCTATTTATTCGGTGATTTACTCAGTATCGAGTGGGCTGATTTACCCATGTTTGCCGTGGTGATTGCAGGTGCATTAATCGTACTTTATCGTTCGTGGTCAGCGCAGATTCAAATTGCGATTGATCCAGATATCGCCATGAGTGAAGGGGTCAGTGCCAATTGGCAACGTTTGATCTTCATGTTGTTATTGGCACTGTTTACCGTATTGGCATTACGTGCGGTCGGTTCATTATTGATGGGTGCTTTACTGGTGATTCCAGCCCTGAGTGCACGCTTATTGGCGCACTCACCAAAACAAATGGTGGTTTGGGCATTTGTGTTGGCACAGCTCGGGGTTACGGTTGGCCTATGGTCGAGTGCTGCACTGAATATTTCTACAGGCTTAAGTATTGTTCTGTGTATGGCACTTTGCTTTGCCGCTATTTTCATCACGCAAAAACTCAAAAGCCAAGCTCAATCTGCCTAAATCAGGCAGTCAGCTTGACTGTTGGATCGCACTTAATAAAAGTGCTGCACCACTAAACATCACCGCAAAACCACGGTTTAAATATTTTTGCTGTGTCGGTGAGCGAAGCAATCTCAATACTTTCGAAGCCAGTCCGGTATAGCCCGCCATGATAATCAGATCGATCGTCACCATCGTGACCGCCATAATTAAGTATTGCAGCCATTGCGGTCGACTCAAATCTAGAAATTGCGGTAAAACAGCCAGCAAGAATACAATGGCTTTAGGATTACTCATATTCACCACAAAGCCTTTCAATATTAAGGCGATCGCTGATTGAGGTTGTTCCTGTCGAATCTCAATCGCCTGAATCGGTGCAGTCCACTGCTTATACGCCAAATAGACCAAATAAGCGACGCCAAACCATTTCACCACCTGAAAAGCCAAAGGTGTAGTCGCAAACAGCACACCAACACCTGCTGCCACAATCAGGATTTGTAGCAACAATGCCACTTGTAAACCAATGACATTCCAATAGCCATGTCGAAAGCCGTAGTTGAGGCCACTCGACATTGACGCAATTGCGCCCGCGCCTGGAGAGATGCTAATCACCCAGCACGCCAACATAAAAGCAAACCAAATCTGCAAAGACATAACAACAGCGTCGAACAATAAAAGGTGAATTATACTGTTTTATTGAATAGTTACGATGATTTTTTAGGCAATAAAATTTCTTAAATAAACTACTCAGCCCAACCAACATCAGGCACAATTATCGTTTTCCCCTTAAAAATAACTAAGGAGTTTTTTAATGACTGCGCAATCTGTCATTCTTCCATTACCTTCTGACCACGCCCGCTTTATTGTTTTACGTTTAAAAGATCTAAGCATTGCCGAATTAAAACAACAGATTGAAGCTCTCCTTTCGACACGTGACCGTTTGATCACACAACACCCGAATGACCAGATTAAAACAGCCATCGCTTTTGGTCCCGAACTTTGGGCACAACTCTATTCGCAAACACCTGAAGGTTTTAAACAGCTCGATCCGCAACAAGGTGCGTTTAATATGCCAGTGGTGCCAGCGGATGTATTTATTCATCTTGCCAGTGCCCGTGCAGATATTTGTTTTGCCATGAGCCAAGCTTTTTTTAACGGCATTCAAGACAAAGTCGAAGTCCTAGATGAACGTGCTTGTTTCCGTTTCTTTGATGGCCGTGATATGACAGGCTTTATTGATGGAACAGAAAATCCGCAATTTCCAGATGACCGTGCCGAAGCAGCATTACTACCAGAAACAGCAGGGGCCTTTGCTGATGGTAGCTTTATCTTTGCACAACGCTATATCCATGACCTAGCAAAATGGCAACAACTGAAAGTTGATGCGCAAGAGCATGTGTTTGGCCGTACCAAACTTGAGTCAATTGAGCTTGATGATGATGTAAAACCAGAAAACTCACATGTGGCACGTACAGTCGTTGAAGACGGTGAAGGTGAGGAAATGGAAATCTTGCGTCACAGCTTGCCTTATGGTGATGGCAAAGGTGAGCAAGGCTTATTCTTTGTCGCTTACACCAACAATTTAAGCATTATTGACGAGATGCTGAAACGTATGTTTGGGACCACAGGTGATGGCATTCATGATCGCTTGCTGCATTTTACTACCGCAATTGATGGTGCTTATTACTTCGCGCCAAGCGATGAATTATTAGAACAGATTTTAGAAGATTAGAACCAGCAGATGCTATGTTTATCAATGACATAGCATCTGTATGACCACCAAATTTCTACTCACGCCAAAAAGATTTATGTGAATATGTTAATTCCGCACAAATCCCACTCCCCTTAAGCCGATAAAATTTGCTATATTGGTCGTTTTTCCGCGACATTTATTTTCGGTAACTATGAATACGGCAATACAAGCAGCTCTCGATCATGCGGTACAAACCCTGCAACAACAAGGTGTACTTCCTTCAGATTGGACCAACACGAGCCATTTAACCCGTACCAAAGACCGAAGTCACGGAGACTTTGCTTCAAATATCGCCATGATCGGCTCAAAAGTTGCAGGTATGAAACCTCGCGCTCTCGCTGAAAAAATCTTGGCAGCCCTGCCTGAAGTCGCTGACATTACCAAAGCAGAAATTGCAGGTCCGGGTTTTATCAACTTCTTTTTGAATGCTGACCAACGCTACGCGGTACTCGACCAAATTCAAGCACAAAAAAATGATTATGGTCGTAGCCAAGCCAACGCAGCTAAAAAGATCCAAGTCGAGTTTGTCTCAGCAAACCCAACCTCTAGCCTGCATGTCGGCCATGGTCGTGGTGCAGCTTATGGTATGACCGTTGCGAATCTATTAGAAGCGACAGGTGCAACCGTTGATCGTGAATACTATGTCAATGACGCAGGTCGTCAAATGGACATTTTGGCGACTTCAACTTATTTACGTTATTTAGAATTGACGGGACAAACTTTAGTTTTCCCTAAAAATGCCTACCAAGGCGACTACGTCAAAGAAATCGCACAAGAAATTATTGATAAAGATGGCAATGCACACGTTCGTGCCGTTGCTGACATCTATAAAGATGTACCAGAAGATGTTCAATACGCTGAAGAACTCGATGCAGAAGGCAACAAAGTTGTGCTTTCTGGCGATAAAGAAAAACACATTGATGGTTTGATCGCAAACTCACAACAACACTTGGGTGCGGACTACCGTGTTTTCCATCAAGCAGCGTTACATGCCATCTTAGATGACATCAAAGATGACTTGGCTGACTTTGGCGTGACCTTTGACAAATGGTTCAGTGAAGACTCTTTAACTGACAAAATTGACGAAGCGCTTGAGACATTAGACCAGCGTGGTTACCTCTATGAAAAAGAGGGTAACATCTGGTTTAAATCAACTGAATTTGGTGATGAAAAAGACCGTGTGGTGAAACGTCGTAATGGTCAAACCACTTACTTCGCCTCTGACATTGCTTATCACTTAAATAAATTACAACGCGGCTATACTGACCTGATTGATATTTGGGGTTCAGACCACCACGGTTATATTTCACGTGTCAAAGCTGCCATTGATGCAATGGGCTATGACTCGAAGAAATTGACTGTGCTTTTGGTTCAGTTCGTAAGCTTGTGGCGTGGCGGTGAGATGGTACAAATGTCATCGCGTTCGGGTCAGTTCGTGACTTTACGTGATCTACGTAAAGAAGTGGGTAATGATGCCGCACGTTTCTACTATGTGATGCGTAAGTCTGAACAACACATCGACTTTGACCTTGATCTTGCGGTTTCACAAAGCAAGGACAATGCGGTGTATTACATTCAATATGCCCATGCACGTATTTGTCGTATGTTAGAAAAAGCAGCCACTACAGGGATCAGTTTTGATGCTGTTGCAGCGCGCGAGCAAGCCAATCGTTTAGAACTTGATGCTGAAACAGAAATTCTGTCTAAGCTTGCTGCTTATCCTGATATTTTAGTCCGTGCGGCAAATGTCTATGAACCACACCAAATTGGTAACTATCTTAAAGAGTTAGCTGCCCTATTCCATGCTTGGTATAATGAGCATAAGGTTTTGGGTGATGATGTGGCACTGACTCAAGCACGTTTATTGCTTTCAATCAATGTACAGCAAGTTTTACACAATGGCTTAGAATTACTCGGTGTCTCCGCTCCTGAGACCATGTAAAAAGTGAAGCGAAAGCTTCACACATGGTCGCAAGACGGAGGGCTGTGCCCGAAGTAACCATGTAAACAGCAAAGCAACGCTTCACACATGGCTGTAAAACCAAAAGCTATGCTTGAGGTGGGCTGTAAAACAGCAAAGCAACGCTTTGCACATCGTCGCAAGACCAAAGGCGATGCCTGAGGTAAAACGGCAACCCGTAAATCAAAGCTTAAACAGATGTAAACTTAAACCATGATTGTTAAACAATATGGTAAACAAAGCATTATTTTCAAACATAATGCTTTGTTTTTAAGCAGATTCAAGTTACAAATAACCTAATAGGATCAAGAGGAATTTCTGGTGTTTGGAAAAACGCAACGTGGTGTATCTGAACGACCAAACAAGCCCAAAAAACCACTCATTCCAAAGTGGTTAGGAATGCTTGTCGCAGTTCTCGCGATCCTGTGCGCTGCCGTGATGCTCATGCTTTGGCAACCATGGCAGCCTGTTCCTGCAAAAAATCAGGTAACGTCTGAACACTATGAAGAAGAAAATACCAATAAAGACTACCGCTTTTATGACTTACTTCCGCAACAGCAAGTAACCCCAATTCCTGAGCAAGCCGTGCCAGAATCTAAACCTCAGGGTAATGTTGTGATTATCGAGTCACCAAAACCTGAAACCACAACAACAGAAGATCCAAGTGGCATCACCCCAAGTGAACAAGCTCCTGCACATGCGACTTATATTTTACAAGTACGTAGCTACCCTGACCCAGACAGTGCCGACGCACGTCGTGCAGAAATCATCCTGAATGGTTTATCTGCAGATGTGGTGAAAAGCGTTGAAAATGGTCAAACTTGGTATCGAGTGTTCTCTGGACCTTATGACAGCCAAGAATCTGCGCTTGCTGCTCAACAGACCTTACAACATAGCGGCATTGATTCAATTGTAATTAAACGCTAAAAATAGAGTCACAATAAAAAAGGGAACAATCAGTTCCCTTTTTTATGCTTAAAAATTTATGCGCATTGAGAATGCAGTGTTCCTTGTTCAGCACGTTGAAAAGCCGGACGCTGCTGAACACGTTGTACAAAAGCCTGAATGTTTGGATACTTACCATGTAAGCGGTTCTGAATCGCAATCAGTGGAAAAGCCATTTGAATGTCAGCAAAAGAAAAATCACCCGAAAAATAATCATGTTTTGACAAATAATCCTCAAGATACAAAATATGTTCTTTCACTCGTGGGCGGACAAAGCCGGCTTTAACACCATCGGTAATTTTTTCCGCAATCGGACGAATCACCCAAGGAACGTGTTTGCTGACATTATTCATCACAAGGGTCATGACCAATAAAGGCATCAATGAACCTTCTGCATAATGCATCCAGTATGAATATTGACGTTGATCAGATGCCTGTTGAGGTTTAAATTTGCTTTGAAGATCATACTGCTGTTGTAAATAATCGAGGATCACAGCAGATTCAACAATGACATCATCCCCATCGACCAAAATAGGTGCTTTACCGAGAGGATGAATTTGTTTAAGGCTTTCTGGCGCTGCGTAACTGGCTGACCTTTGGTAATACTCAACTTGGCAATCCACACCAAGTTCTTCTAACGCCCACAATATGCGGAACGAACGTGAGCATTGTAGGTAATGTAAGGTAATCATTTTTGTGCCTGCTTTTTAGCTGCGTAACTATGGTTTTAGTCCCTCTCATAGCTACGCTTAGAATTATGTTTTGCCCAAGCACAATAGCACTTTAGTCTTAAAGAATCATGGTCTGAATGTCTAAACTACGTAACAAAGTTTTAGTAACAGGCGTTTTGCTACAGACATTGAGAAGCTTTTCTTTTAAATCTTGTGAAACAGGTTGTTTAAATATTACACGGCGTTCGATCCGTTCCTGCTGTTCACGATTGGTATGAAAATCGACTTCAACGGTAAATTCACCTAAATCCATTTCCTTATGCTGCGCGTACATTCGCAAGGTAATCATGGTGCAGGAGGCCAGACTTGTGGTGAGGAAATCATAAGGTGCAGGACCTGTATCATGTCCACCAAACTGTTCTGGCTTATCGGTAAGAAATTGATGCGTACCACTCTTCACTGCCCCCTTCCAAGGTTCTGGCAAAGTCTGGACTGCTGCACTGGCAATAATACTCATTTTGATGCCCTCATTTGATCAGGTAACACTGGCGCTTCTAGGCGTTTACCTTGGTAATCTGGAATTTCCCCAAAACGAGCATCGTGATTAATCCAGTCTTCACGCGCTTGCTTTAACTCTTCCATGGTACGCCCTACAAAATTCCACCACAGTAAAATCGGCGATTCAAACGGTTCACCACCAATCAATAACAGACGATGACCTTGAGTTAACTCGACTTCAATTTCAGTGAGTCCGGTTTCTAAAACCACCATATTATCGGCAGTCAGCTCATGCCCATTGACGCGAGCCGTGCCTTCTAAAGCCATAAAGGCATATTCAAACTTTGGATTGAGTGGAATACGGGTTTTGGTATCAGCTTGTGCAGTCAGATCCACACCCACCAAAGGGGTATGCACGTGTACAGGTGAGGTTGTATCGAGGAAATCTCCGACCAGTACCGTAAATTCAACCTGATCTTTATTCACAATCGGTAATTCTGGATAGTGCTCAAACTTAGGCGACATATTCAGTTTGTCATCTGGTAATGCAATCCAAAGCTGTGCAGCATGCATTTTGGTTTCGGTATCAGGTGCAACTTCGGTATGTGAAATTCCGTGACCTGCCGTCATCAAATTGACTTGCTTCGGGCGAATTAATTGTTTTGAGCCCAGACTATCGGTATGCATCATGGTGCCTTCAATCATCCATGTGAACGTCTGCAAACCAATGTGTGGATGCGGTCCCACATCTAAACCATCACCCGCTGGAAAACTCACAGGCCCAGCATGATCTAGAAAACACCATGCTCCGACCAAGCGTTTTTGTCGACTCGGCAGAGCACGCTTAATCACGGTTCCCTTACCAATTTCGGCAGAACGAATGGTAAATTCTTGAATGAATTGATTAATATATGTTTCGCAGTCTTTTGAATCAGAAATATCGTAGTCGTTATTATTGCTCATGATATTGCTCTCTTTTACCTATGCTATTGCAATGAGTTGATAGCTTGATCTTATCAATACAATCATTCAGCAATATAGTCTTTTAGTAATACACAGAGTGTTATTCATGAGACAATCTTGATATAGGCTTAATATCCTTCAATAAAATACCACTTCATTAGGTTTATGGCTTAGCTTGCATATCGACAATCAAGCCTGTTAAACGCCGTACCACAGGCAATAAAACCAAGACCAATGGATAAGCGATCAACCAAGAAAACATCCATGTTTCCAACCAGATCATGGTAAACCCTGAAATAAAGCCCGTTCTCATCCATAGATTAACGAGTGATAAAGTCCCACTCATAAAAAAAGATAAAATCAGCGGTAAGATCCACGCTGCATACTTCGCGGGTAATTTCGCAATCAGTCGTGGGCTTGCTTTCAATTCTTGCATTTTTAGCTCGTTTTAATAAAAACAATCTTTAGTTAATTTTAATAATTTATAACGTCATCAGCACGATCCATAAACGATACACAGGGTACTATCTATGCAACAATCTATTACTGAACGCATCATGAACTTTGTTCTAAAACAACCTTACTCAGGATTGTCTTTCTTCACTTGCTGTTTTAAATTTTTCATAAACTGACCAAACTGAGGTAGAAAAGTCTCAAATAAAGGATGATCTTTGTTTTCCAACATCACTTCACTAAACAGCTTTAAGCCCACTGCAAATGATTTGGTGGTTTGATCATCAAAAAAATCGGCTTTCTTCAAACGTTCGACAATCTCGAAGATATCGTCATGGTTGCCTGTATAAAACTCTAAACGCTCGCTATAAGTTGAAACCTGCCCTTTCGCATCCTTTAGATGTTGTACTGTGACATGATATTGATGTTGTTTCATGCTTCTGCTCCAAGATGCTTTTAAGCACTCTCTTTAATTTCAACCTGCATCAGGTCGACTTGAAATTGATGAAATACTGCAGCCAACGACTGTAAAAATGCGGTCTGTTTGGCTGTGGTTAAATCAGCACAACGAATTTGCAGCACTTGACCGTTAGAGATTGAAGGTAAATTAAACTTGGTCTCAGCACGATGAAACTGATAACTGGCAATCAAGCCGGCCTGCACCAGATCACTGACCACCCGATACACTGTAGCCAAACTCAGTTGCTGTTTCTGTTCATTCAACCGTTGATAAATCTGCTTCACCGTAAGCTCTTCTGATTGTTGTGCCAGCACAGACAATACCGCCATACGTGGATGAGTCACCCTTAGACCCGCCTGTTTGATTTTCTGTTGTAGCTCTAACATATTTCGCTCCCAACTTATAAACGTCCAATTGCGATGGCGGCCTGATCAATTTTTTCCGCAATTTGATGGATCTGTTCTTGTTGCAAATCTGTGATATTCAGCTTTAAACGCAATGCGGTTTTCAGATTTTCCATCGCGCGGTGGATATCAATCAGCTGATCATTATTATGGATTTCACGTCTTAGTCGCAGCTTTTGTAGAAGTGCCAACAGCATGTCTTGCTGCTCCTTTAAATAGCTGTCGCCATAGTCGGTAATCTGATATTGCTTACGTTCGGCATCCAGCACGCGAATCAAATTCATTTCTTCCAATGCGGTTAGCGTTGGATAAATCGTTCCGGCACTTGGGGTATAACCATCGCCTACCAGATCACTAATTTCTTTAATAATTTCATAGCCATGTTTAGGGCTTTGCTGAATCAAATGCAGCACTAACAGTTTCATACGACCTGATTCAAATAAGCGACCACGGCGACCGGCTCGGTGATGTTCTCGATGTAATAAAGCCGCTTCGGCTTCATCATGGGAATGCTCGGATTGATGTTTCATCTGTTATTTTTCTCTATATTTGCTTAATTTACGACTTCTAAGATATATCTTAATATATCTTTTATCAAGTTAAGATACAACTTAATTTTTAATAGTTTGATATTTATGGGGTTATTTATTTTCTCAAAAGAACTTTTGGAAGAGTAAGTAATAAAAAAGAGTGCGTAGGCACTCTTTTTTTGGTAACAAGTATCGAATCAAGTTGCAAAAAATCTGACTTATTTCAAATGCAGTCTTTGAGTCTGCTCCGTTCTAGACTATTGATAAACCAAATAAATATTTGAAAAAATATTGTTTTATACAAAATGATGTTAAAGATATGGATACCGCTTAATTTATTTACATTAGGTGCTTATAATTTAAATATTATTTTTAGTGATCAAATACAGAGATGGAACAAGTAGGTTATTTAGAGCAGTTGATCGCTAATTGTGAGGCTGCTAAAAAAGCAGTTTGTGTTAAAAAATTTATTTTTAAAAATGATAGTGATCTATCAACCATTTCATCAGCAATTTATATCATTAAAGAAAAGAATGGCGATGCCAACAGTACGTTCAATCAGTTTAAAAAATTTAAAGAGGAGCAAACAGAGAAACGAAAAAGAAATAAAAATAAAAAAGAGAATGAAGAGAAGGAGATAGTTTTAGCATGTCCTCAATTAAATAGCCCATCAGAAATTTTATATGTAGGATCTTCAACAACAAATTTAATAGGACGTTTACGTCAACATACTACCCAATCTCCTAATGATACTTATGCACTAAGATTAAATAAGTGGTTTGAGGGTGTCTATGAAATAGAGATTAGAGTTTATAAAGAAACCAACGAAGTGCTTCAGCTTATTGAAGATAACTTATCTTTTAATTTAAAACCTGCTTTTGGAAAAAGAGGGTCAAATAAAGGATAATTGAGGTGTTTAAAATTTCTAAGATCAGCATAATAACTTTTATAAACAATAAAAAAGAGTGCTCAAACACTCTTTTTTACGACCTTGAATATGATTAAAACCGCTTCGTATAGTTCACAAACAAACGGTCTTCACCAAAGTCATTGCCATGTTTGACCTTGTAATCAACACGCAGATATTGAATGGCAAAACCCTTTAAATAAGGCTGCTGAAAGGCATAATTGACCAAGACATTGGATTCAGTTTCATGATTTTTCTCACCATTGGCGGTTCTAAAATCATGACCATAAACATACTTAACCATGGCATTTAGCCCCGGTACGTAGTCTTTAAAATCATAGCCATACATCAAATGATAGGACTTTTCATTCTGCTTAAAAAAGCCTGTGGCATTCCAGTTAATAAAATACAACTCAGGCAAAAAACCATCAGGTAAAGGATAGGCCGATTTACCAACAATCTGTTGATAGCCCAAACCAAAGCTCTGATTGTTCACTTTCAACATTTCCAACAGCCCGATATTTTGCGCATCAATCTCAAAATTATTGCCATCATTTTTAGCATTAAAATATTTCAACTTGGAATTGAGTGAAAAAGTCGGCTGTTTCCACGTATGCTCCAAGCCTAGATAGTGTTTGTTATATAAATCCTCTAAATTGCCAAAATAGTATTCAGCTTTCAGTGCAGGTGTCAGTTGATAACGTAGATCTAGATAATTTAAGCCATCGGAATAAGCCGTTTTGCCTTTGGAGGTAAAGGAAAAGCGATGAAAATCCTCCTCATTGCGTGGAGATACTTTTTCCACTCTACCCAGTTCAACATACAGCTGATCCGAAATCTGTGACTTTAAATTCGTCCCCCAATACGAGGTAATGAGCTGCCGACTCGCATCTGAAGTGGTGACAGGTAAATCCAACCATAACTCCCCGATACTCAGCAAGGTTTTGTCATAACCCAATTTTAAGGTTGCCCCATATTTTGAATAATCAGCAGCTTGAGATTGTGTTTTGGAGTCAAAGGGCAGCACCATATCACTGACATGCCGATCTGCACTTAAACGTACGGCATATTGCACCGAAGCGTCCGCGCCAATACGAATCGGCTTGTCTGCAATCGCTAAAGGTGTGTCGTGTAAATTTGAAGTATAAAATAAAGAAACCCCTTGCGACCAACTACCAAAATTTTTGGCATTCGGATTGTCATAATCCCGATATAGATAGGCATTCTTTAGGTTAAATTTCCATTCATCTTGAATAGCTTGGGTTGGATCTGCTGCCCATAGCACCGAACTGCTTCCTGACATCACCAACAGTAGGCTCAGCGTTAAAGTTTGTGTATTTAAATGGTTCATAGAAGGAATCATCCATCGCTGGGTGCTGTGCCATCCATTGGCACAGCAATCTATTTTTATGCGGAATATCTTTAATTTCAGCCTAGCGTTGTCACAACGACAGGCTGTTCTTTTTTAAGGCGTTTAATCAGCAACAATGAAATGGCCGCACAGAAGGCAGGAATAGCAAGAATGCTAAGAATGGCAAAACTAGAAAGGTTCAATGACATCAGCCAGCCGCCCATGATAGAGCCGACAACAGACCCTACACGTCCAATCGCATTGGCCCAACTCACGCCAGTTGCACGACAATGTGTTGGATAAAAACTGGATGAAAAGGCATTTGCGCCAACTTGTGAGCCACTGATCCCCACACCCACACCAAACATGGCAAACATCAGCAATATGGTATTGGACTGTTCAATCCCGAGACCTAAACAGATCAAGAACAAACCACCAAAAGCATAAGCTGCACTTAAAATTTTAGTCGCATCCATTTTATCCATCAGCACACCTAAAACGATGGCACCGATTGTTCCGCCAATCTGAAAGATCGAGGTGAGCCATGAGGCATTGGATAAGTTAAAACCTGCATTGGTAAGTAAAGTCGGCATCCAGCTTGAGATCATATAAATAATCAGCAGACTCATGAAAAATGTAAACCAAATTAGAAAAGTACCTAAAGCAAGACCTTTGCTAAATAGGTCTTTAAGACTAGATTTTGCCACTTCATTTGCAGGCGGGACCAAACTTGGAATCTGCGTGATATGCGGTGCCATACGACGAATGATGCTTTCAATGTGTTTGACACTTTTTTGTTTCAAAACCAGAAACCGCAGCGATTCAGGCAAGAGATAATATAGGAAAGGCACTGTGCATAAAGGTGCAATTCCCCCGATCAATAAAATGCCATGCCAACCGATATGTGGTAGCAGTTGTGCCGATAGAATCCCACCCAGCGCAGAGCCAATGGTAAAACCACAAAACATCATGGTGACCAAATTGGAACGGCGGGACGTCGGTGCATATTCTGACGTTAAGGTAATGGCATTCGGTAAAGCACCACCTAAACCCAGCCCAGTGAGAAAGCGCCAAATAATCAGCGTTTGCAAGTCCGATGAAAAGGCGGCAAATAGGCTGGCACAGCCAAACATGATCACCGAGCCGATCAGAATCGGCTTACGCCCAAGTTTATCGGACAAAGGGCCAAAAATAAGTGCGCCTGCCATTAAGCCAAATAAGCCTGCGCCAAATAACGGTGCTAGATCAGTGGGTTGCAAGCCCCACTCGGCTTTCAATGCAGGCGCAATAAAACCGACTGCTGCGGTATCAAAGCCATCAATTGCAACAATCAAAAAGCACAACCACATGATTAGCTTTTGCAAAGCTGACAGTGGTATTTCATCAATGAAATTTTGTACATCTATGGTTTTCTGAGACATAACGACTCCTTTTGCCAATACCTTGGCCAGTGCAATCCTTAGCAAAGGTGCTCAACTCTATTTATTGTTCAGTTTGAGCACCTGTTTAAACCACTCAGATCAAGTGAGTTATTTCACATTCACGGTGATACCTGTTAGACCTGTAATCTCCGCACGCATCACATCACCTCGCACCACAGCACCGACCCCTTCAGGCGTACCTGTAAAGATCAAGTCACCCGCTTTCAGTTCAAATAAGGTCGACAGATTGGCAATGGTTTCAGCAACTGACCAGATCAGATGGGTGATATCACTGCGTTGTACCGTTTCACCATTCACGGTCAAATGAATATCAGCCTGATTGATTTCACCAGTTTCCGTCATCGGGTGAATGGGGCCAATCGGCGCAGAAAAATCGAATGCTTTGCCAATTTCCCATGGACGCCCCTTTTCACGCATACTCATTTGCAAGTCACGGCGAGTCATGTCCAAACCAACTGCATAACCATAAATGTAATTTACGGCATCTTCGACCGAAACATTTTTAGCATCGCGTCCTATCGCCACCACCAACTCAATTTCATAGTGATAATTTGAGGTTTCGGTTGGATAAGGAAGATCTACTGCATCCTGATTAACGGGTACGATCGACTCTAGATCGTTCGGCTTACAAAAGAAAAATGGCGGTTCACGATCTGGATCAAAGCCCATTTCACGTGCGTGGGCAGCGTAGTTACGCCCGACACAATAGACACGACGTACTGGAAATTGCTGATCTGAGCCATGAATAAACAGGCCCGCGGGTGTCATTGGCTGGAAAATAAAAGTCATGGCATATTCCTTGTTGATATAAGTTAAATCAGAGCCTTAAAACGCATCGGCCTGCTGTTCAGGCGCAGCTTTCTGGAATGCGTCAAGGGTCATACAATGCTGATAAATTTCATTAATTTGAGGATAAGCCGACAGGTCGACCTGAAAGCGTTGTGCCGATACCACTTGTGGAATCAAATACGCATCGGCAATGCTGACTTGCTTGCCATAGCAGAACTTTTCCCGAGTTGGATCTTCAGCCAATATCTGCTCTAAGGCTGAAAAACCATCCTGAATCCACTTGGCACACCAAGCATTGATCTGATGCTGATCCAGTCCAAGCTGGCGTAAATACTCCAGTACACGCTTATTGTTTAAGGGATGAATATCGCATCCGATCAAGGCTGCAATGGCACGTACTTTCTCTTTACCCAACGCATCTGCTGGCAGCAAAGCAGGCTCAGAGTATTGCTGTTCTAACCATTCGATAATGGCAGGGCTTTGTAACAGCATCCCCGCCTCCGTTTCCAAGACGGGAACAAAACCCTGTGGATTTAGCCTTTGAAAAGCAGCTTGATGATGCTCATTTTTCGCCAGCGATACATAGCTCGCCTCATAATCCAAACCCTTGAGATTCAGTACAATGCGGGTACGGTGCGAGGTGCCACTACGGAAAAATCCATACAGTTTCATGGGCTCACTCCTTCAGCATGGCGTTCACGTACCGAATACAAGCCTAATTTACGTTGCAAAGGTGCCTCATCGGCAATAAACACATAGCATGGCTGCGCAGATGTATTGATTAAATCAATAGCAGCAAAACATGGTGCACATGCGGTATCCGCTTGGGTTAAATGGAAGTCCTGTTGATCAATCTGAATGGTCAGTCCACCTTCAATGACATGAAAGACCTGTGCAGTGGAACGCAAAGGCAAAGACAGCGTTTCATTCGGACGCAGAAGTAAAGCTGAATAACCCAGAATGTTCTGACAGTCTTTACCTGTTTCAGGATTGACATAAGCCACTTGTAACGGGTCCTGATAGCCAGCTTTTTCAGCCAAGGTATCCAATACTTTTTTGGTGTCTTTCCAGGCATAACGCATCATCGGATAAGGCGCATCTTCACGATTAAAATGTGGTGTAGGCACGATACCCGCTGCATATTGAGGCGTAGAACCTTGATTAATCCGATCCACTTCCTGACGGCGACCCTCTTCAACAAAAGAGGCTTCCATGTAGTAAACCAGCGGTAAATCTAGGATATCCATCCAGATCACAGGTTGATCACCATCATGCCCATGCTCATGCCACAAACCAGAAGGCGTCAGGATCATGTCGCCATGTTCCATAATGCATTTTTGCCCTTCGACCGTGGTATAGGCACCCTCTCCTTCAACAATGAGGCGCACCGCATTCGGTGCATGTCGATGTGCAGGCGCCCACTCTTGCGGAAGCAACAATTGCATACCTAAATACATGGCTGGGCTGACTTTCATATTCTCCAAACCATGACCAGGGTTGGCGAGTGCCAAGACACGACGCTCTGCCTTTTCAATCGGTGTTAACTCACCTGCTTCTAACAACAGTGGTTTGATTTGCTGAAAATACCAAGCCGTTGCAACCGTTTGCGGTCTTGGTTTATGAGGTGGAATAAAACTTCTTAGATTGGGCCACAATGGCACCAGATTGGATGCATTCAGTTCTTCACGATAACGTTCTGGTAGCTCTTCGAGCGTGCCTAACTGTTCCATATGTCATTCCTTTTTCTGCCCATGGAGCACAATACTAATGACGATAATTTCATCAATATTCGGTGTTGGCTCAATGTAGCAATCAGGATGTGTTGAATCTATGCACAAAAAACAATAGGCTGTATTGATAAAATCAATACGGTAGTTCATCGACATGTTTGATCTGGATACAAGACTGCTGAAAATTTTCTTTGAAATTTATCAGCACAAAAGTATTTCTAAAGCAGCGGAACAGCTTGGTATTGGTCAACCCACCTTGAGTATTGCACTGAATAAACTCAGAGCACATTTTCGTGATCCACTGTTTGTGCGTATTGAAAATAAAATGCAGCCCACTGAGCTTGCTCAACAGATCTATCCGATGGTGGTAGAAATCTTAAACCGCTTGAAGTTAGTCCAGAATTACAATATTGACTTTGATCCACAGACTTCGACTTATCAATTCCGTATCAGCATGACCGACATCAGTCATTTGGTATTTTTACCACGTCTAATGAATTACATGCGCCAGCATGCCCCCTCAATTCGTCTGGAAATTTTACCGATTGATAGCCAAACCGCACCAATGATGTCGAATGGGGATATTGATCTTGCCATTGGATTTCTGCCTCAGTTGGAAGCTGGTTTTTACCAACAAACCCTGTTTCAGCAACATTACACCTGTATCGCCAGTCAACAGCATCCGAGACTGACAGGAACCAGCCTGTCTGCGTTGGAGTTCGCTCAGGAATTACATGTCGATATCTTGGCGACTGGGGGACATTATGTGGTGGAACATGAGCTGCAAAAACACGGCGTCAATCGAAATATTCTGGTACGTTTACCGAGCTATTTGGGAGTTGGTCTGATTGTCCGAGATACGGATACCATTGCGACAATCCCTCACTATCTGGCGCAGGTGTTTATGACCCAAGGTGGACTCAAAACTTTTGAACCGCCTTATAATTTCCCTCAATTCAGTGTCAAACAACACTGGCATTCACGTGTCCATCAGACCCCAAGTAATCAGTGGTTAAGGCAAATTTGCTTTAAACTGTTCTCGGCCTAATGCTTAGAGCAGGGTTAAAATAAAATAGCGCATCGAAATCGATGCGCTATTTGATATCTGATTCAATGACGAACAGAACACCTATTCCGCTCTAGAAATACCGGTTGAAATGGTAATGTGCTTATATTCAATAAAGTCATCCATCGCCGCCATACCATTCATTCGGCCAAGTCCAGAATTTTTGAAACCGCCTTCCTCAAACTCATCATAAACCACAGCCCAATCATTGATCCAAACCGTACCCGCTTCCATTTCCGTCGCCACCCGCAATGGTAACTCCACATCACGACTCCAGATTGAAGCCGCTAAACCATATTGATTGTCATTGGCGAGCGCAATCGCTTCCGCTTCCGTATCAAACACCTGTAAAGTCAGCACTGGCCCAAAGGTTTCTTCCTGAATGATGTCCATCGAATTATCATTCACTTCAAGCAAGGTTGGGCGGTAGAAAGCCCCTTTCGCCAACTCACCCTCAGTGATCGGCCCACCACGAACAATGACCGTCGCTCCTTCGGCAATCGCTTTTTCAACCACCGCATCGACTCGTGCTACATTATTTTTGTCGATCAATGGTCCCATATCACTGCTTGGATCAGCAGCAGGGCCAACTTTAACCGCTTCCAAGCGCTGAGCCAGTTTCTGTTTTAGTTCATCAGCGAGCTCACGCTGCACCAATAAACGTGAACCGGTCATACAGAACTGCCCAGCGAAGATGGTGAGCGCTTTTTCTAACTTCGGCAAGACCAGATCGAGATCAGCATCTTTAAACACGATCATCGGCGTTTTACCCCCCAGCTCTAAGCCAAATCGTTTCAGATGTTGTGCACCTGTTGCCGAAATGGCCTTACCAGTTGCCGTGCTGCCGGTAAAGCTAATCACAGGAACATCTGCAGATTCAACCAATAGGCGTGCTCCACCTCCAGTCGACTCACTAAAAAGATTGATCACACCCTGTGGTAATGAAGGAAGCTCAGAAAAAATTCGGGAGATCACAGCATTGGTTTGTGCAGTTTGACCGGGCATCTTAATGACTGTTGTGGTGCCCGCGGCCAATGCAGGTGCCAGTGAACGAATCATTAAAACCACTGGAGAATTCCACGGTACGATAATGCCAGATACACCCATTGGTTCACGCAAAACCATGGAATAGCTGCCTGGCTTTGGTTCTAATGCTCGACCGTACTCGGTCAGGGTTAATGCCGCGTAATAACGTAATTTGGCAGGAACCATCGTCACTTCAAAGCTGGCTTCTGCTTTAATTTTTCCATTTTCAGTGGCAAGGATCTCAATCAACTCATCTGCATGGCGTTCAAAAGCATCAGCCATTTCATTGAGTACTTTTGCGCGTAACCGACGGTCACGCTTCCAATCGTTTTCTTTAAATGCAGTCTTTGCGGCCAATATGGCACTCTGCGCCTGCTCTACCGTCGCATTGGCATATTGACCAATCACTTCATATGTTGCTGGATTAATCGACTGTATATGCTGATGAGAGTCCACCCACTCACCATTAATCCAGTTTTTAGCTAGTCTATTCATCTGCACATCCTAAAATGAAAATAAGAGAAGATCGGCTGAGTCCTCAATCAAATATCGGTTTGCTAGCGTGTTCACCATCATATTTCACTCACACAATCAACAATCTAAGTAAGTGCCAGACTGCAACCCATGCTATTTCTAAACCACACTTGCAAGTTACTTTGGATTCATGGGTTCGACTTGTAATGGCAATTCATCGCTAGCGTAAATGCGGATTGAATTCTCGATCTTCTGAGATCACCCGATATCAACAAGGGTTAAAGCGAGGCAAACACCCTACCAAATGATGATTTTTGTTCGCTAGACCACAAAAAACAAAACTATGATTCGCTTTTTCCGAACATTCCCTTAGGACGACTGCCGCAAAATGTTCTGAATCTGGCTATCCCAAGGTGCAGGATGACCAATTTTTGTGGATAGAAAATCAACCAAAGCTTGAATTTTAGGTGAAGCTCGATTCGACAAGCGGTAAACCACAGAAATATTGCCTCCCGAAGGTGAGAACTCAGGCAAAATCACCTTGAGTTGCTGCTGGCAAATGGCGTCTGCGGCAAGAAAGCTTGGTAAAATCGCAATCCCCAAGCCCAGCTTGGCAGCTTCCAATAATTGATGACCACTATCTGTACGTAGATAAGGTGAAATTCGGAAGAATGCCTTCATACCGGCGACAGGGAGTTGCCACATGCCGTGCGGTTCCCGAGGCAGGTACAACAGACCACGATGGCGCAACAGCTCATTCGGATGTGTTGGTCTTCCATGTACTTTTAAGTAGTCTGGACTTGCACAAATATAATGATGATTCGGTGCAATGCTCTGGCTGATCAGGTTGGAGTCAGGTAGCTCCCCCATCCGAATCGCTGCATCATAATGACCATTATTCAAATTGACGAATTGATCACTCGACTCAATATCCAGCTTGAGCTCAGGGTACAACTGCATGAATTCCGCCAAATAAGGCGCGAGAAATTGAATGTTAAATGCTTGTGGTACCGATAAACGAAAACTGCCACTTAAATGCTCATGCCGAGCACTAATGGACGCTTCCAAATCACTTAACTCCGCCAGAATCTTGGTCGACTGCCGATAAAATTCCTGCCCAGCCTCGGTGAGTAACATACTCCGACCACGATGAATCAGTGCGGCAGATAAACGCTGTTCCAATTGTTGAATCCGTTGACTCACCACCGATTTGGTAATGCCCAAACGTTTCGCTGCATGGGTAATACTGCCTGCTTCAACCACTGCGATATAAGTTTGCATTTCAACAATCTGATTCAAAAGGCACTCCCCATCAGGGTTTAGTCATAGACTGATGTTAGGTCTAATCACGCCTACTTGAATAGTCTGTTCTTGCAATACTAAGTCTTATCCATGCAACAACCCAAGCAATGTCCTTTACTGTTTATTATTTATGTATTTTTTGTTCTAAAAGCACTTTTATTTTCATACTGAGAAAATCAACAACAGGGCCTAAAGCCTGATGCTGTTGTTGCCAATTTTGCTTGCCAATCTTACCTTTATATTCTTGGATCATGCGCTGCAAAACAGGCTGATGTTGCGGTAGTAACTGAGCAACCACCCATTGTGCAGCCTGATCTTTAGGTGCAATCTCATTCGTCACCAAACTAAAATAAATACGGCATAAGGCCAAAATCTGATTACGTTCATCGGCATCCTCATCCCAATGCGCCACAATCGATGGATAGGTGTCTGCCATCGCCTGCCAGAGTTGCTGTACAGGAATCTCAGCTGACCACTGTGTCAAGCTTGGTCCGAACAAAGTACGATGATGCATTTGTGCTTTCTTCAGCAAAATACTCAGATCTGGGTCTGCATGTTCGCTAAGTATAGCACCTTGGCTTAACTCATCCCGCAACCACTCCCCGAACTGTAGTTCGTAACTGAGTGGATAACTTCCTGAAACAATATGATCTTTGCGTACGATGGTGACTTCAAGTGCACGTTGTGCAGCACCAATCGGATGCGAAATGTGTAATAAGGTTTCTGCCAGTTGTTGTCGTTGCTGGAGTTTCAGGGCTTGACTCACCACAACCAAAACATCCAGATCACTTTCTGGACCTAGCCCGCCATCAACGGCTGATCCATACAGATAAATGGCAAACAGGGACTCACCCAAAAGCTGCTGTAAAGATCCTGTTAACTGTTCGAGTTGCAAGGTTTCGGACATGCTTGACCTCTTTGTCAATCACATAAAAAAGGCAGGATTCTCATCCTGCCCTTGGTCTTATTCCCACTCAATCGTTGCTGGTGGTTTAGATGACACGTCGTAGACGACGCGTGAAACATCTTTAATTTCGTTCATGATACGGGTTGAGATTTTATCAACCAATTCATATGGAAGATGTGCAAAGCGTGCTGTCATAAAGTCAACGGTTTCTACGGCACGAAGTGCAATCACCCATGCATAGCGGCGACCATCACCAACAACACCCACTGATTTTACAGGTTGGAATACTGCAAATGCTTGTGCAGTTTTATCGTACCAACCGCTGTCACGCAGTTCTTGCATAAAGATGTCGTCAGCAAGACGAAGAATATCAGCATATTCTTTTTTCACTTCACCCAAGATACGCACGCCCAAACCTGGACCTGGGAACGGATGACGGTAAATCATGCTATGCGGTAAACCAATTGTTGTACCTAATTTACGTACTTCGTCTTTAAACAAGTCACGTAATGGCTCAACCAATTCAAACTCTAGGTCATCAGGTAAACCACCCACGTTGTGGTGTGATTTAATCACGTGTGCTTTACCTTGTTTGCTTGCAGCAGATTCAATTACGTCAGGATAAATCGTACCTTGTGCCAAGAATTTCACGCCATCAAGTTTACGCGCTTCTTCGGCAAAAACTGCGATGAACTCACGACCAATGATTTTACGCTTTTTCTCAGGATCAACTTCACCTGCCAACGCAGTTAAGAAGCGCTGTTCAGCATCAGCACGGATCACACGGATCCCCATGTTTTCTGCAAACATTTGCATCACTTGATCGCCTTCGTTTAAACGAAGTAAACCATTATCTACAAATACGCAGGTCAACTGATCGCCAATAGCTTTATGCAATAACGCAGCAACCACAGATGAATCCACACCACCAGACAAACCTAATAGAACTTTTTCATCGCCAATTTGTGCACGTAACTGTTCTACGCGTAAGTCGATAATGTGTTCAGGTGTCCAAAGACCGCGGCAACCACAAATCTGATGTACGAAATTCGACAGTAATTCAGCACCTTTTGCCGTGTGAGTCACTTCTGGGTGGAACTGAACGCCATAGAAACGACGTGTTTCATCACTCACCGCAGCAAATGGACAGCTAGGTGTGCTTGCAGTGACTTGGAAACCTTCCGGAATCGCACTTACTTTATCGCCATGACTCATCCATACATGAAGTTGGTTCTCGCGATCTTGCAAGTTACCAATCAAATGATCACGTACTAGAATGTCTACTTCTGCATAACCAAACTCATGCACTGTACCAGGCTCTACTTTACCGCCAAGTTGTTCAGACATGGTTTGTAAACCATAGCAAATACCCAACACTGGTACGCCTAATTCAAATACAACTTGCGGCGCGCGTGGGCTGCCTTCTTCATGTACGCTCTCAGGGCCACCTGACAAAATAATCCCGTTCGGATTAAACGCACGAATGTCTTCTTCAGACATATCGAATGCATACATTTCAGAATAGACACCCGCTTCACGCACACGACGTGCAATGAGCTGGCTATATTGAGAGCCGAAATCCAGAATAAGGATACGATCTTCAGTAATTTGAGTATTGGTCGTCATGGTTCATCTTAAAGGCAAATGAATTAAGCGCCACATTCTAACATTTTTCACGCTTTGACGCATCGCAATTCATCATCTATCTTGTTTTTTCATTGGATTGAGCAATCGACACTGATATTTAAACTAAAATTAAACCGCAAAAGCTAAAATAAGGAGAGTTTAATCAACAATTCTTGCCCATTCTGCTCAACATAAAGCAAAAATTGGTGCTAAGATGACGAGTCAAGATATGTACTACCACGGAAAGGTATTCAATCGACAGCATCGTTGCCTTTTTATACGATTGTGATGTCCTGATTCAAAGGAAAAATAAAAGGGTAACTCAAAAAATTAAGGGTCGTGGTGTTTCACCAATGGCCGAAAATATTTCACTATCATCTAGCGCTTGCCCGACCACGAGCAACAATTAGGACTTGAAGGACCAATAAAATAATGTTTCAAGAAATGATTGCGGATTTTCAACAGAATTTCTGGTTATATATTTCAATCCCCTTTATCAGTGGCTTTATTGGCTATGTGACCAAAGTCATTGCTATTCAAATGATGTTTTCGCCACTTGAATTTAAAGGATTGCGATTATTTGGTCTTCCACTCGGATGGCAAGGGATTGTTCCCCGTAAAGCAGAGAAGATGGCCACCACAGCAGTGGAGTTGATGACCTCCAAGCTGATTAAACCCGAAGAAATTTTTGCCCGACTCGATCCCAAACGGATTGCCCAAGAAATTGAAAAACCATTGATGGCAGCCGCTGAGGACATTACCCGAGAAGTGGCACAACAATACCAACCTGGCCTATGGGAAGGCATGCCTGAGTTTGCACGACAAAAACTGATTAAACGTGTTCAAGCCAAAGCGCCAGAAATTGTTGAACATATTATGAGTGAAGTACAGAAAGATGTTGCCAAGTACTTCGACATCAAACATATGGTGGTCAACAACCTACTCAAAGACAAACGCCTGCTCAACGAAATCTTTAAGAAAGTCGGCAAACAGGAATTCAAATTCTTTAGTAATGTCGGTTTCGTGTTTGGTTTTGCGATTGGTGTGGTACAAATGCTGTGCTGGATCGTGACCCAAGGTAAATACCCATGGATGCTGCCGATGTTTGGTGGCTTTGTCGGCTTCTTTAGCGACTGGATGGCCTTGCAAATGATGTTCCGACCGTTGTATCCGAAAAAGATTATGGGTTACACATGGCAAGGTTTATTCATTAAACGCCAAAATGAAGTGGCTGCGGATTATGCCGCACTCATTTCCAAACAGTTGCTGACTTCACGTAATATGATGGAAGAACTATTCTCAGGCACACATTCAGACAAAGTGATTGAATTAGTCAGCCGCCAAGTCAAACAGGAAATTGATTTACAAGCCGGTATTGTGCGTCCATTAGTGGTCTATGCGATTGGCGGTGAAAAATACCAAAACCTGAAAGCCGAAGTGGCAGAGCGTATTCTCAAGCAACTTCCAGACACCATGCGCTATGTGGAGTCTTATGCTGAAGATGCGATGAATGTGCGGAATACCTTGGTTGAGCGTATGCAGAAACTGAGTCCAGAAGAGTTCGAAGGCATGCTACGTCCTGCCTTCAAAGAAGATGAATGGTCATTGATTATTGTCGGTGCTGTGCTGGGTTTCCTCGTCGGGGAAATGCAGATTCATTTCATGCTCTAACACTTTCATCTAAAAAGAAAAAAAGGAAGCTCATGCTTCCTTTTTTATGCGCTTATCGATGCGTGTATTTTTCAACTTTAATCACTTCGATATCGGTTGGTTTATAGCGATGGGTATCCACTTCACCCACTAAACGTACATGATCACCCACTTTTAGCCCTGCTTGACGCCAAATATCACCATCAATTTCGACGCTAATCGTACCGCTCGAATCTTTAAACTCATAATGGTCGCTTTTCAAGTGTTTGCTAATCTGGCCCGTCAGAGTGACACCGGTTTCATCGGCCAATTTCGCGACTTGGCTTACCGTCACCACATTCTTTGTCGCTTCCTGTACCAATACATGATCATCCTTACCGGCCCATGCTAGGCTCGATAAACCTGTAACGACCACCAACCCACAACCGATCAACATTTTTTTCATTTTCATGTCCTATTTGTTTTAACCATTTATGATCTAAACAGAAATAAGCACGGCTGTCGGCTTCAGTTTGTAAGTAAGCGAGTAGAGACATACGAATTCCCCGCGACTGAGCGCGGGGCAATCTCTCATGAGCTTATTATTTTTCAATCAGATGATCGAGGCTGATACGACCTGCGCCATAGAGCATCAGCATAAAGAAGCCGCCCGCCATCGCAAAGTTTTTCATAAAGTTAATGGCATCTTCTGCACCGCTATGGAAGATAAAGGCCGTAATAATACTAAAAAGCCCTAAACCCAAAGATGCAAAACGTGTTTGGAAACCAAATAGTAGAGCCAAGCCACCACCAAACTCAACCAAGATCACCAAAGGTAATAAAGCACCCGGAACACCCATGGATTCCATATAACCCACTGTACCCGCATAGCCTACAATCTTGCCCCACCCTGCAACAAGAAAAATATAAGCCAATAACAAACGAGCAATCAAAGTGACAACATTAGCCACGCCAGACTGTGTTACGATATTTTTTACAACAACATTCGGATTAAACATAATCAATTCCACACTGTTTGTTTTTTAACATGCTAGCAGTTTATGCGTCTTTAATTTTGCAATAAACACTAATTTAGTTAACATATCGTTCCTTATTTGCAACAATAAAAATATTTTTCGGGTCTCCTACCTCTCCTCATCCATGCTGAAAAGTTACCAATTAATTTGCTTTTTATACTGACTTTCTACAGAGGCACTGCTAGGATTTAGTCCACATTCATAGTGTTAACACCTTCATGGAACTCATTGATTTTATTCTGCACGTTGACGAACACCTTTTAGAATTTATTACCAATTATGGCGTTTGGATTTATGCCATTTTATTCTTAATTATTTTTGTTGAAACTGGTTTAGTGGTGATGCCATTTTTACCAGGAGATAGCTTGTTATTTGCTGCTGGTGCATTAGCAGCATCTACAGGCGCAATGGATCCATGGGTGCTTGGCATTCTATTATTTATCGCTGCCGTTTTAGGTGACACCTTAAACTATCATATTGGTCGCTATATTGGTCCACGCGTATTTGAAACCAATTCACGTTTTATCAATAAACAACATTTGATTAAAACCCAAGCGTTCTTTCAGCGTCACGGTGGTAAAACCATTATTTTCGCTCGATTCATTCCTTTTGCACGGACCTTCGCTCCCTTTGTGGCGGGTGCGGGTAGCATGAACTATAAGTACTTCCTGACTTATAACGTAGTAGGTGCATTCTGCTGGATCGCATCTTTCATTACCCTTGGCTATTTATTCGGGAATATGCCAATCGTAAAAGATAATTTTACCCATTTAATTTTCGGTATCATTATTATCAGTGTATTACCGGGTGTGATTGGATTTATTCGCCAGAAAATGAAGGGCGCCAAAGCCTAATAAATTGAAGCTTGGTCTAAAACAAACGAAAGATCATGGGCAGCATACAAATCAGTAATAACATGGCCGATCCTTTATATAGATGATCGGCTTTGATTCCAACCAAACTTCCCGCCAGTAAAGCACGTCCAAATAGCATCCAAAAAATACTGACTGGAATCAGAATAAGACTAAAAATCGCAAAAACCAGCACGGCTTGCTCAATCGAGTTCCATGTTTCAGCTGGAAAAATCCCAGAAGCCAACAATACCGTTTTCGGATTTTTGAGGGTTGAGAGAAATAACTGTCTTTTACGAATATGTTGGTGATGCTGATCTAATTTTTGTAGGTGTGAGCCTTTCCACAGATGGAATGCCATCCACAGCACGTAGAGCAAACTGAGCGTATGTAGAATCGCGCCAATTGCGGGCCAAATCGGATCAAATAAATGAATGAAAAGCGCCCATAAACTAATGCCATACAGATAACCCAACCATTCAATTGGGATAAAAGTCATCGTTTTTGGTACACCGTGTTGATGTGTTGCACTGGCAAGCAAAGCATTGGTCGGACCTGGTATTAACAATACCGCCAACATCGCCAAAACAAAAAACCAACTCTCAATCATATACATACCGAACGACTATACATGGGCGCCACCTTAAACGAATTTAGGGCAAAAACACAAATTTTAGCAGTGTGACTGGACGAGATAAATCAGTAAGTTACGAGGCATTACCAATTCAATTATTTGATTTTTATCATTTTATTTTGAAACATTTTGCTATAATTTAGTTGCTGAACGCCATCTTGTGCGATGACGATCAGTTCTCAAAATTTACGATTTTGGGCGTTGTTTTACAATGATTGGGCAACCTTTAAATTTTGCTGCCTGTACAATCGCATCTTGTTGGCCTAATACATTAGCAAGTTCGGTATTTTTGGTATTCATCGACTGTCCCATATTGACCGAGATCGATGGACCAAAGCCCCAACCGCCTCTGCCCCAGCCACCACCAAGGCCAAGACCGACACCCACACCTGTACGTTTTGGCGTTTGCACACCATTTTCGATATAGAGCTGAATACGGTTGTACTCGGCTTGCAACTGCTGGCAATTCAGTGCTTGATATTGTGTCGGCGATACATAAGCTGGCTTAACCGTTGATGCACATGCACCCAATAACATGCTTGCAGCCAAAACAGGCATCCAATATAAGCGTTTCATAAGATTCTCTTATTTCTTTGATTCAATCTCATTGAACAGGGTCACATAAGCGACGGTCAATTTATGGTCAGATGCCAAATGAATCAAGGGTAAATTCTTTTGATGTGATTCTTTCATCAAGATCGATGGCGGCAACATGCTATCCAGCACAGGCAAACCTTCATCTTTTAACTGTTGAACCACTTCACGAGGTAATTTTGCCTGAGATTGGAACTGATTGACCACAATTCCCTCAATCTCCAAGCGATCATTATGATCATCTTGGGTTTCGAGCACATTTTCAATCAAAGTTTGTAACGCACGTTTTGAAAACACGTCACAATCAAATGGAATCAGCACGCGATCTGCTGAAATTAATGCAGATAAAGTGAAGAAGTTAAACGCGGGTGGCGTATCAATAAAGATGCGGTCATAGCGCGCACTGAGAGACTGGATCGAATCACGTAATTTATAAATTTTGTGCTTACTTTCCAGTGCATGCTCCAATGCGCCTAGGCTTGGGCTTGCTGGAATCACATCCAGATTGTCAAAAGAAGAACGGTGGACATAGCTGTCCAAACCTTTGCCACGTGGTGCTTTCAGGATTGAACCAATCGCATTGCCGATCAAGCCCTTTTGCTGCGTACTACCTAAAATATCATCAAAGAAGTTTTCAATGTTTGGCTCTAAAGCTGCTTTATCCGCAGAATAGGTTGCATCTTCACCTAAAAGGTATTGGCTTGAATTCGCTTGTGGATCAAGGTCAATCACCAAGGTTCTAAATCCCTGTTTCGCACTAATCGCAGCGAGATTGACCGTAATACTTGATTTCCCCACACCACCTTTTTGGTTAAACACCACACGCGTTAACATGATTTCCCTCTATAATATTTTTGTAAACTGCACGCAGTTTAACCTAGTGACAAAACAATTACTCAAACAATGTGTCGAACAATCAGGCAAAAACAGGCTTAATCATCACCAAACCAAGAATCCCCACCATCGCCACCGTCCCGATGAGTAATCCTGCACGGCGTTGTTCCAATAAAATGCTGCTGCCCTTTTTATAGGTTTTGATCAAAGACGACCACAACACAAAAAATAAAATCACTTTGGCATAGAACCAAGGCTGCACCTCAAAATTATTCATGAACAGTAAAACCGCACCCGTCACAATAATTAAGGTCAAAGATAGATGTTGTAATCCCACCAAGCCTTTACGTGCTTTTGGATTGGGTTGTTGATCTTGTACACCAACAAAGAGTGTTGAACCACGTAATACAAAAGCAATGATCAATAAGCTCACTGCGGACATATGCACAATTTTAGTGAGTAAATGAATATCCATCATTGATCCTTAGCCTTTTGGTGCATGTGCACATTCAGGGCTGGCAGGTGCTTGACCTTGCCATTCACTCGGTACATAAGCATGAATCGCAAGTGCATGGATTCGACCGGGACTCATCAACTCTGCTGCAACAGCATAAATTTTTTGATGACGTTGTACTAAACGTAATCCTTGAAATTCATCACTTACCACGATGACTTTAAAGTGTGATTCTTTACCTGGGAAATATCCGCCATGCCCTGCCGACTCATTGATCACTTCAAGATGGGTAGGTGCAAGCGTGTTTAAATGTTCAATCAACTGTTGTTCTAAGTTCATCAGTCACTCTGTAAGGTCAGATTGAGATAGCTTATTAGTATACATGAGCGCAATCTGAGGGAAACTTTTGTACAAAAATTTGCTTCCCCATGCTTTTTTTGCATGAAAATGCTTTAATTTTATGCAAATAATCAATTTCTTTGCATAAAATTATTGACCCTATTTTTGCATAATGTATTATACACGGCATGCGGGAATAGCTCAGTTGGTAGAGCATAACCTTGCCAAGGTTGGGGTCGGGAGTTCGAGTCTCCTTTCCCGCTCAAATTTTTTAGTGTAAGTTTTCGTAAAAACTGCTCAATTAGCGGGAATAGCTCAGTTGGTAGAGCATAACCTTGCCAAGGTTGGGGTCGCGAGTTCGAGTCTCGTTTCCCGCTCCAAATTTAAAAGGCCCTAGTCGAAAGATTAGGGCTTTTTTCTTGTTGATTTTATTATATTTTTTAAAATTCCCCGTTCCTTTGTTATTCGAGTCAATAAAAAATATTCTTAATGTAATTTGTATTTTGTGACCAAGATGTGACCATAGCGTGCCCATAACTATAAAAATGCTCTTAATTGATCTCAAATGCTCTCATTTCATCACTACTTTTTAGCCCCCTCAGAGCTTTTTTGGCTGTAAAAAACACCAAACTCTTTTCAAAGTACAGTATTTTTTTACCAATCGTTCAATAATTTGTGACCATTTCACTTTTTGATGTGACCATTTGTGACCAAACTAGTCATTATCATTTTGATTATTATCAATTTTCTTAAAAATCAATAAATCACCCACTCCCACATCTAATGCAATACAAATTTTATCAATGGTTTCAAAATCAATCCGTACAGATTCATCATTATAAAGTTTGTGCAAAGTAGATTTATTAATTCCAGTACTTCTTACCAAATCAGCAACCTTAAGTTTCCTTTCTGCTAATAAAACTGCCAAGTTTGAAATAATCATAAAATTTCCTACTTAAATCATAAAAAGTACTTGCAACAACATAAAAATATGATAATTTATGTCTTAGGAATAATTTTTCCTAGTTACCTAGTAAAAAATATGAGGCTCTATTATGTCATATACCTATCTCACAGCCCAGCAACTGGCTGAAAAAATCCAGTACGACGCTCGTACTATTCGCAACCAGCTAAAGGACAGTGTCTTTATCGAAGGTGTTCACTACATCCGTCCTTTTGGTGGCCGCAAAATTCTTTTTGTTTGGGAACGCATTGAAACTGAAATGCTTAAATTCACTGGTTTAAGCATGGATGCCCTGCAATAAGGCTTAGGAGGTTTAACTGATGGCTACCATCCGGGAACGAAGTGGCAAACTGATTGCCGACTTTCGCTACATGGGCATTCGTTGCAGAGAAACAACCAATCTTGAAGACAATGCTTATAACCGACGCATTTTGAAAAAACGTCTCGAACAGCTTGAAGCTGAAATTACTTTGGGAACTTTTGAATACGAAAAGTACTTTCCAAAAAGTAACCGTGTTGAGGAGTTTAAGGAAAAAAGAAGTCAGCAAATTGCTGTACAGACCAAAGTTCCTCTTTTTAAAGAGTTTACTGAATTGTGGTTTAAGCAGAAACAAGTTGAGTGGAGAACCTCATACCAGCAAAAGGTTTCAATTGTGATCAAAAACTATTTGATTCCTGCTTTTGGTAATCAGGTTCTCTCGAAAATCAAGAAGTCAGACTTGCTGAACTTCCGTGCCTCTCTCGCCAAAGTGACACACGGAAAAGATCAAACAAGTCTGAAAGCATCGAGGATCAATCAAATCATGACGCCTTTACGTATGATACTCAATGATGCGGCTGAACGATACGAGTTTGAGTCGCCTTATAAAAATATTAACAATCTGAAGGAAAGCAAGATTGAAGTCACACCTTTTTCTTTGGAAGAGGTGCATAAAATTCTTACCACAGTGCGTGAAGACTTCCGCCCCTATTACACCATTCGCTTTTTTACGGGTATGCGTACCAGTGAAATCGATGGTCTGCAATGGAAAAATATCGACTTACAGCGTCGTGAAATCCATATCAGAGAAGCGTTAGTGAATGGTGTGCTTGGTGCAACCAAAACTTATGGTTCTGACCGCACGATCCAGATGAATGACCGCGTTTACCAAGCCTTTCTGCAACAGAAAAGCTTAAATAATGGTAAATCAGAGTTTGTTTTCTGCAATCGTGATGGTGGACCTCTCGATTACCGTCTGGTGAATAAACGTGTCTGGCATCCGATCTTGCGCTTTCTAGGATTGAAGTCTAGAAGAGCCTACCAAACACGTCATACAGCAGCAACTCTTTGGTTGTCGGCAGGAGAAAATCCGGAATGGATCGCACGTCAATTGGGACATTCAACGACTGAAATGCTATTCCGAGTCTATAGCCGTTACATTCCCAATGTTACGCGCCGCGATGGCAGTGCATTTGAAGCCATGTTGGAAAAACTAAATACAGAGGAGCTTGCACATGAATAGTAAAGCTTTCTTTGGTGGTGTGGTCGTCAGCCCTGAAGCAGATATGGTCGCTCGTGAATTAATCCATGAGCTACACATTCCGAAACTGCACAATCTGGCCTTTTTGCTGGAAATCAATAAATGCTTCGATGATCACCAAGCATTAAGACTCTGGCTACAGCGAATGCTAGATGAAGGGCAAGCTCATTACGATGACTTGGCTCAACAGGCCCGTCTCCGCTTAATGAGTCTCGCTCACTCATAAAACAAACATAAAAGGTCATCAAATCGATGACCTTAGCCCCTTTATACCTATAAAAAGGTCAACATATGAATAAAGATATTTCAATTTGGATGCCACTCTATATTGGCGACCTACAGGCGAAATTTGCACGAATGACAGCAGAACAAATTGGTGCGGCACTGCTGTTAATGATGGATTTCTGGAAAAATGGTGCCATTCCTCATGATTTAGCAACGGTATGCAGCATCACGAAATTACCGCAGCACACCAAGGCTAAAACTTTGTTAAATACGCTGATAGCCCTGGAATTGTTTGAAGTCGAATCTGAGCAGATTCATTCAAATTTTTTAACCAGTTTAAAAAGCCAAGCATTGCAAAATCAGCAAATGAAATCTGATAAAGCTAAAAATGCAGCTCAAGCACGTTGGGGTAAATCCGCAAGTAATGCTCAAGCATCAACCAAGCAACGAAAAGTAAATGCTCAAGCAGCTCTTGAGAAGAGCCCGAGTATTACTCAAGTCATGCTTGAATCATGCCCTTCATCTTCATCTTCATCTTCATCTTCATCTTCAAATTTTGAAGAAAAAAATGAGAATTTTTTAGAAAATTCAAAGTGGATTTAGGAGATCAGTCATGAATACCATGCTTAAAACACTCCAGTTTCGCGCAGAAACAACGGAAACACTTTGCGCTACCCATCATATACCCTTGATGGAAATTGCAGGTCACAGGCTCTGTAAATTGTGTGCCAAAGAAACCGTCCATCACTCAAATGCAGCCTATGAGGATGAACTGCAACAGCGATTGCTACAACAGAAAATCAAAAACTCAGGGCTCAATAAACGCTATCTGGACCGTGGCTTCAAGAATTTTGTAGTTGCATGCCCTGCTCAAGACAATACCATCAAGCTATGTCAGGCCTTTGCACAACAGATTATTTCTGACCAAAACCCGAACATGTTGATGATTGGTACACCGGGTACAGGTAAAACCCATCTGAGTGCATCAATTATTCGCAACATTCTGCATAACAGTACAAAATCTGCACGCTACTATACCAGTGCAGAAATTGCTCAAAAAATGATGGACACATGGTCAGATGCTTCACTCTCTGAAAAGGAAGTTATCGAACATTTCTCCAGTTTTGATTTATTGGTGATTGATGAATATGGCCTGCATGACCGGCATGAGAAACGTTTGGAGATGGTGCATAAGATCTTATATAGCCGTTACGACAACATGAAGTCGACGCTGCTAATTTCCAATTTCACATTACAAAATATACAGCGGGATTTAGGTGTCCGATTATGGTCACGGTTGCATGAAAATAATTTGACTGTAGTGCCGTGTTATTGGGATGACCGAAGAATAAATGGATAGCTAAACTGTTTGCTTAAGCCAATTATCTCAATAAAATATAGGGGTAGCTTTGTACAACAAAGCCCTTGAACTGTTAACCTTAAGCATACAAATAAATTTCATAAACCCATTTATTTCAATCTAGCAGAAAAGTTGATTACAGCTTCTAAGATTTTAGAAGCTGTTTTTATTAATTTTCTAGGGCATTAATATAATTCTCGAATTAGAGACAATATTTATGAAGGCAACTACAAGGAATTAATGAGATGAAATAGTATTTAATTTCCGACTCTTTAAAATCAATATTCCATAATTTTCTACATTCATCTCACAAAGATAGTCAAAAAGAGACCTAAAGAATTTAATTTTAACTATTAAAATTAGGTTACTTTAGCTCCTCAATGTCAGGATCATTTTCTAAATATTCATATTGCGATAATAATTCCCAACATTCATTTTTTTTTGCCCATTCAGAAATCATTTTCCCTTTGGCACTTTCATGCAGGTATTTATTAACTTCCTCTGACCAAATCAGAATCTGTTTAACAAGTCCTTCAGAAAGTTTTTGATTTAACCAGATTTTTTGAAGGTTAACACGACTTCCGATTTTTTGAGATAAAATTGCCACTGTATATGCAGTTATATTAGCTTGGAAAGCAGGAAATTTTGACCTGATAACTTTCTGTGCAGTTTTGAATATGATGGTTTGTGCAATAATATTTTTATAATAGATGACATCAAATTGTAACTGCTTATCCTCATCGGTCGACTGAATCATATTCATAAATGCAGTAAAGTTCTTTTGCCCTCCTAAACTCACCAGATCAGGCTTTTGCTCCCATGCACAAACATATTTGGCTAATTCAGTTTTAGTAATTTTTCTGCTGGTAGGTATAAGTTCCTGTATACGTTTAATGCCAGCAGGAGTTTTGCCCTCACGCTCAAGCATTACTTTATAGCTTCCCCCAGCTCTTTCATAGAACCATCGGCTTACACCATCAGGGCAATAAGTTGATAGTGCTAACTTTTCAAGATTAATATGATAAGGTTTATTCGCTGAAAGATCCGATTGCTTGACTGCATTTTGGCTATTCGCATAGCGTGAAATATCTGAAATCAGTTGCTCTTCTTCCAGAGGGTCTGTTTTTCTTAAAACAATGATTTTCGCAGGTACATGCACAGCTTTCAGGTTAACTGCTGGATTTTTTTTCTTGGTAAAGAACATGGAAGCTGTTGTTTGTCCTCCATTTACGATTTGCATTCCCTTTAACCAAGAGATACCAATTCCACCGTTTTCTAATCTGCCTAAATGTGCTTCATCTGCGATAATTACCACGCCATTGTTGTAAGCCATGAAACGTTCTGGCTGATCAATTAAAGTATCACGGATACCTTTATTTACTTTTCCTGTCTGACTTAAAAAAGATCTAACGTTTGCCTCTAGAATACGTGGACCATATTTTTCATATACATATCTTAAAGCCTCTCCAGGAATTACAGTCATTGCATAATCATACTCTCCATGCTCATTTGGAACCCACACACATGGAAGTGGGCTACCAGAAACATGTTCAAAATTCACAATGAGTTCATCCCTAGGTTTACCTTCTTGTAGGTGATTAAATAGCCTTGATATATCAATAACTTCAAGTTTTATTGTTTTACCTTGTATTTCTCTACTTTGAAATTGACGAGTTTTTGCCACTCTGTCTGTTAATACATAAATCCGTATCTGTTCAAATTGAGAATAACCATCTTCTATCGTACGAACTAATGGGTATGCTTCATGAGACTCATCCATTTTTGAAGATAGCTTTTTTTCAACACAGTATTTGAGAAATCTCAAACAGCGTTCTGCTGCTGCTTTAATTTCTGAGTCAGGAATATTTTCTAATTCGTTATTGCCACTATATTCAGTAACATATAGATCTAATTGATCGGCTTCTTCAGATATTGCAAAGCCACTTAAACGGAGTATACCTTGTATATTTGCATAATAACGACACATCTCAGGCTCGAATGTCATACCAATCTCTGACATGTGCTGAGTAACAATTTCAGTAAATATAACTTCTGCATATAAACCTTGTTGATCTGATTCTTCAGTTCGTGTAGATATTTCAGTTTGTACATCACTCTGAATATTTTTTAAAAAATCAATTAATTCCACAATTTCCAATTCCTAATTTCTGAAGAACTAAACTTAAATCAATAGACTGGTTTATAAAGGGTGTTAAATCTATTTCATATTTAGCATGTCTTATATTTACAGCGATATTCCCAGGTACTAATCGTGGAAAATTTTCATCAACCAACCAAAAAAACGAGTTTTCAGTTTTAAATTTACGGATATAGTTTTCTTTCTCACTTTCCAGATATCCAATTCTCAACAAAAGGTTATTAAACCTAGAAAGTTCAGCTGGATAATCATTTAACTGCTCACGAATTAAATTAATTCGTTCAGTTAATGTTTTACCTACTGAATTTAGAGAAAAACGATAGCCATTTAAAAATAGTGGTGATTTCTCACTATCATCTAATTGTTCGAGTGAATTAATTTTTGCAACAAAACCTTGATTTGATAATGTACTTTTAGTTTCTATAGCACCAGAACCCATTTCAAAGTCTTTTAGGCCATCCAGAGGCCCTTTCCAAGCATTTAATACTTCTGAGATAGGTAGATTTAAGGAAATTAAACTCAATATTACCTCTAACTCCCCTATTAAACCTAATTCCGCCTCCTGAGAGAGCTCTCGCTCCCCTTTCGACATAAAAGAAAGCCAAGCATAAATTCTATTAATAAATACAGAAACTAGTTTATTTTCATTCAAGTCCTGATATTGGATTATTGTGTTACATACATCCACAATCATCTTTGTGAATAAGTCCAGATCACCATCTACTTGCCGTACAAGAGCAAAACCTTTTCTTGCCGCCTCATTAAACCTTTGTACCCTAAAACCTTGAGCTATAGGTAAGGTAATCCTTGATTCGAGAATCTGGGAGTAATTGATATCCAGAAAAATTGCTTCCTCACGTTTTAAAAGATTGTAACTTGCCAACAAAGACCAATTATTATGTTTATATAGAGGAAAAGTAACCCATCCCTCCTGATTATCTGTTGAAGATAAAGCTTTCCAAGCTACTAATATCTGTTGTTGATCAATTTGCAGCCCCATAGAGGTTCTCCCATTCAATATTGTTTACTTTATATTCAACTTTTTTATCTAAATTACTGTAAGGAAAACTGCATGCAAAACCTACATAAGGTATTTCTTTCACCTCAGAAAGTTTAGAGTCTTCTGGCAAATATATAATTAATAAACCTGTTTCTGGTCTATTTTTACCACGAACAAGACGACAACTAATTCCACTAGGATAATTATTATTTTTTTCAGCTCCCTCTTCTTTGTGTTGGGAAGCAATTTCCAATGCTTCAGCCCATTCATCTGGGTTCAAATCCAATGCTTCATCACTAGGTGATAATAACCTACGGATTGCATATCTATCCTCATGCTTCCCGTTACTTTTACGTTCAGCTTTTTTTACTATAATTGAATCCGATAATTGTATAGGTGAACGTGTAATACTTCCTCCCATTAATGCAATATTCCATGATTTTAACTCTCCCTGTTCAGCCATGCTTTCAATAAATTTTTTTAACATTTTACTGTTAGCTTTGAGAGATTCTGGATGAGTTTTATAATGATCAAGGAAATCGAGAATATGTATATGCTCAACGTTTTCCCAATAATAATTATTAGAAGTCGATTTATTATCTGGAGGATTATTACGGAGCCGCATAGGAGTTTTAGATGGTTTCCCCAAGGTGCTGATCAGGTAACTTAAAGCTTCAAAATTATTTTTTAGAATTTTCTCATCTTTCATAAAGCTTACTGTTTCACTTACAGTTCCACTAAATGATAAATATAAAGACTTTGCAGTTCTCATTTTTAGGGGGGACGTAACCATTAATACAGGATGTGACTGCACTTTTAGTCCATAATCTCGTGGTGTACCTCCACTATCTACCATAAGATTGAATTCTTCTCTCAATTCTAAAGAGGCATCTGCAATATGTTCAAACCATTCAACTAATTCAGAAGGAGTATAAAGTCGACAGAGATCAAGATATCCTCCACGATACCCAAACCATCTTCCCATTTGCATTAATGTGTCATACATTCTAGATGCACGTAAAAAATAACTAACACATAATCCCTCCAGAGTTAGACCACGTGCTAACTTATCACCACCAATAGCAATGACTTTTAATCCCTCTGCACTATCTGCATAATCAAGAGCATCTTTTGCTGTTCCATTGATCATCCGTACATTTATTTGTTCGATCACCTCTGGCAGAATCTGTTCTATTGTCTCCCAAGTGGGCAAAGATTCAGAACACAAATCAGGTACTTCTTCATTCATTGTTATATTGGTAGGAATGAAATCACTTTCCCAAAGTTCTTTAAACCTAGATAATATCTCCTGATTCTCAATTTTTCTAATTAGTCTCTGACTTATTTTTTTTACATATTCATCTACTTTCTCAAATACTTCTTTTTGAACGGCATTAAAACGAGTTACATGAATTAGCATTGATGTATGCTCATCGCCTTGTTTACGTACTTGCCGAACTACGCAAGCAATGACAAATGTATCTATTGCTTTTACAAGAGATAAAGGAATACCAAATTCTGATTCATGATAAGGTTTATGATCACTTTTATGCTTTATTGGCATCCATCCAGTTAATCCATCATCAGAATTATGATCATCTACCTCATGAATTATTGGTAGCTGATCTTTTCTTATATCGGTGCCTTCATTAATCCCAAATACTCTAGAAGGGCCAATATAGTTTGAGGGGGCAGCCAGATTCAAAATAAATGATTCTGGAAAGAGATCTTTTCCTTCAAGCTTTGTTTCCGCGTGTTCATGAATATAGATATTAGCAAATGGTGTAGCTGTATATCCCACATATGCTTTTCGTGTGAATAAATGAAGTATTTGTCTTATGAGACTATTAATCGCTTTTGGCTGATAATCTTCATCAGGAATACCAGAATCATTAAATATCTGTTCGCCTGTATCAACCGAAGCATGGTCAGCTTCGTCATCAATGATAAGAAGGGGAAGATTTGTGACAATTTTTCGTTTTGTTTCTTGATCAGTTGTATTTGCGACATGATCATGAATCCATTTATGCAGTCGCTTTAAGACTGTTTTATTTTTTTTAACAACAAATAACCATGGGCGTTGCTCTGGGCTAATACCAGTACCATTTGCCAGTTTATTATTAAAATCCCCTTTTTCAGTTCTATTCGTCACATAATTAGGTCTTGCAACTCCAGAATCAATATTTCCAACTCCAATAATTCTAATTTTATCTGGATCAGGATGTGTTTCATAACCCAAGAAACCTTCATCTAAACGCATTTGGGTTTGAGCCCGCAGGTTATTATGCATTCCAGCTAAGACAATAATAATCTTATAACCTGCATCAGCTGCTTTACATATTAATCCAGTAAAATTCCCCGTCTTACCTGATTGCACATGACCAACCACTAATCCTCGTCTATCCCAAGGATCAGTTCTTTCAGGGTCCTCAAGTAAACCTAAAATAGTATCTGTAGAATCATCCAGAGCTTTTAACGCGATCCATGGCAATTTCTTATCTTGCCATTCTTTATACCGTTGCCAATATTTCCATTCTTTCTTTCTTTCATTCGTCAACCAAGGAATATGCCCATTATCATTAACTAATATATTATTTTTCCCAATCCATACACTATAACGCCTTATAAGCTCTTCTATAATGTAATCTCTATCCAGATTTTCTTTGTATTTAGTATCTAATGAAACAGCTAAATTTATTTTTTCATTTAAAATTTGTGTGGTAATCAAAGATTTGTCTTGTACATTAAGTAAAAGAGTTTGAACAATCTGAATAACCTGCTGTTCATTTTCTTTAGATATTTTTGACATAAAATATTTCTCTAAAAATATTACTCTTATAAAGTTGAAATTAGATTTGGATATTTATTAAATGGTTCGGTTGTTCGGAGGCTAATTTTTGCTTCTTCCGGGGATATTCCTTTAATTTCCACCATGTTTTGGTATAAGGTTTTTAGAATATCTAAAATTGCTTCTGATGATTCTCCAGAAAATCCTGTTAATGGTGCTTCTTTATTTTCTGCAGTATCTAACCAAATTCTTTGAACTGGTACAGTCTCCTCGATAACTCTTAACATAAGTTTTAATTCTGGAAGTAAATTCTCAGATTTATTTAATACGGAATTAATAACCGGATGATCCAAATCTATTTTATATCTCATCCCATTTTTTGAATGTTCGGCCTTCCATGCTTGCTTGACTTCGGTCTTATCAATCGTAGTTTGAGTAATTTGTCCACGGTTAATAAAAACCTTGCGCGCCCTATTTCTTGTATTTTCAGCATGACTGGCCAACCATTTCCGTAAATATACTGGTGGTCGTGCAACAGCTTTTCGAATATCAATTTCCCACTCTTTATCCATTGTATTTGGGATATCAAGCCTTATTCTTGCAAGTTTATGGATTTCATCCTTGACCCATGCTTTTCTTTGGGAATCAGAAGATTTAAGACCTAACCAGCTACCTGCCACTATTAATCGTTCATTACGATAAACATAGAAACCCTGTTGAGCTATCCACCCATTTGGTCCTTCAGCTATTTTCAACTCTTGTGCAGTTAGACGATCCTTATGGGGTAATACATGACATTCAATTTCAATCTGCGTATTTTTAAAAGGCTGAACTGGTGAATTCCATGGTTTTGATGGATGTCCTGAAAAAAAAGGGTCCCAAGGTTTAATTGCTTTTCCATTTATCCGGATAGTAAGTTTTTCTTTTATTTCCAGATAGCGGTGAAAGACCATAGATAAATGAGATTCGATCTGATCTATAAGATTCAACCAGTCATCAACGGTAAATTTTGAAGATACAATTCTATCTAGCTCCTCCCAAATTACCATTGTTCCGTGACCAGCATGATTTAGATCTTTAGTTAAATCCTCAAGCTCTGGAAACGGGCCTTCCAATAAATGCCACACCCCATCCTGTTGACGGGCTAAGACATCTAAATCCCATCTGAGACTATGGGTTCCATCCTTGCCACAAGATATTACAGTCAATTTTCTACATTGAGAAAATGAAGCAGTCTTAAGCCCCAAACCAAAACGACCCAGATCCTTGGCATCCCTTTGTTCTAATGGACTTCTCCCCCCTAATCTCATTGCTTTATCAATTTCTTCAGCACTCATGCCATTACCATTGTCCCAAACAATGACTCGACTCTTTTGACCATCCCAGTTAAAAAGTAAATCAATATGATTTGCATCAGCACTAATACTGTTATCAATAATGTCAGCCAATGCAGTCGCTGTGTTATAGCCCAACCCTCTTAAAGCTTCGATCATTGCACTTGCTTGTGGGGGGGCATTACGAGATTTAATATGGCTATGCATTACTTCCTTCCTTCGTACTCTCTTCTTCTTTCAAGTCTTCTTTTATAAACGTAATAAAAGGTTCCAAATATTCAGAACGTGAAATATGTCTTAATTTTTTTAAAGCTTTTGCTTCAATTTGTCTGATACGCTCTCGGGTAACATTAAATTGGCTACCCACCTCTTCGAGAGTAAGATCATTATCATCTTTAAGACCAAATCTGAGTTCCAAAATTTTTGCTGGCCGCTCATCTAATTCAGCCAACTGTCTATAAATTGCTCTTCTTAAGTCAGCTGCCAAGATCACCTCTTCAGGACCCGAAAATGGGCTAATTATTTCATTCTCTAAATATGAGACATCATCAAAAAATACTACTGAATTATTAGCACTTATTGCCTTTCTAACATTCAGCTCTGAGCATCCGGCTTTATGTGCCAGTGATGAAATAGTAACTGGTATACCTTCGTCTTCCAGAGACTTCCTTGCGATTTCAATAGAACTAACTAATTCATACATATGTACAGGTAATCGAATCAAGCGATTAGTATTAGCTATCGCTCTAGTAATTGATTGTTTTATCCACCAAGTTGCATAAGTTGAAAATTTATAACCAAATTGATAATCATAACGATCAACTGCTGTTAATAGCCCTATATTACCTTCCTGAATAAGGTCCTCTAATGGCACACCTGATAACACATATTTTTTTGCAAAATAGTTTACTAACCTGAAATTTGCCTTAATTAGTTTTTCACGAGCTTTTTTATACTTGGTAATAGGATGAATAATTTCTTTAGCATCGATATCAATAAAATCTTTTTCTGCAATTTTTAATAATTTGTCTAAATCTTTAATTTTAGGACGTGGAATATATTGATTACTTTCATAAAATTTATTATTAATTCTTAGCTGAATTACAATATCCCAGAAGTTTAAATTCTCATTATTTTCTCTTATTTCTAAACTATTTCCGTTATCAATTTCACATATTTCATTATTTTTAATTTCATCACTAACACTTGTTTCCTCATCAACTTCACTTTCTTCAACAAACAGTTGATTTTCTCCTTTAGTAGAGTAATTCTCAAATATATCAACTACTATTGACCAATAATGAGTAGGTAAATTAGCAATATTTTTGGCAAGGACCAACAAAGCAATATTCATTTGCAAGCCAATTCTTTCCTCCTCATCTCGATCAATTAATTCAAATTTTTGGATTTGTGAAAAATAAATATTTAATGAGAAAAGATCGCCTTCCAGTTCATAATTCAAGTTAATTAAACTATCTTCAATAAGGCTTTCTGATGGATTAATACCATCATCTTCATAATTAGCTTCGAACGGCTTAAAGTCTTCTATCAAAACACCCAAATCACCAAACAAATTTAGAATGACAGGCAGTACTGTATCTATATATGTCTCACCAATATCAATCTTAATAGCTTGTAATACTTGGCTATATGAAACCATTCCTTTAATGGTACTTTGAATTAACAAATAATATAAATGAGAAAATTCGTCTTTTATATTTATTATTCTTTGTTGACTAACAGGTAGATCAATTTCAATATCTGACCAATCAATCGTATCTATATCAAGAATTTGATGATTAACTATTTTATTATAAATTGTTTCAGCTTCCACCAAGCAAGCTAAGTCATTCTCAGGAACCTCGATTTCTTCATCACTACACCAGTGATCAGACGTATCTAAAGCCCATCCCGCATCAAAAGATAAATCTTCATCTAATTCAAAATCAAAATCTACTAAGTGACTATCAACCTCCTGTATTAAATTTTGTTCCTTTTCTATTTCTTTACTATCTTCGAACTCAATAATTGTCGTCTTAAAACTAACTATTTCTTGCTCAATCTTAGATTCAGTAGATTGATTTATAATTTGATCAGAGATTGCTTCTCTAAGAA
>NZ_JAZEZK010000002.1:0-294120 GCF_037028485.1 Acinetobacter sp. 102 | reverse complement strand
CGCATCCGCCAATAAGTCACTGCCTGCAACACTGGCACTCCACGTACCTGTTGCTGTATCTACCGTCGCTGTATAAGTCACACCATTAATCAGCAAAGTAACAACTGTGGTTGCTGCATCTGCTGGGATACCTGTCAACGTTCCTGTCACTGTCACGTTTGATGCAGACTCTGCTGCATTGATAACGTTATCTGCAGTCACAGAATCAATAGTTAAACCTGTACCTGAAACATCTGGGCCAACTGTATCCACTGTTTCTGTACCAGGTACAGATGGGTTACCTGCTGGGTCTGTTGCTACAGCCGTTACTGTACTGCCATTCGGTAAATTACCTGGATTTGGTGTGGTCCATACCCCTGTGGTTGGATCTGTTGGTACTTGAACCGTACTGCCATCTGGGAACGTCACCGTCACCGTCGAACCTGGTTCTGCAGTCCCTGTAATTGGGTCTGTGCCATTGATTGGATTAATCTCTGGTGCATTTGGTGCAGTTGTATCAACTGTATACACTTGGGTATCTGTTACATTGCTGCTATTGCCTGCCGCATCTGTAAACGTAACTTTGGCATCAATGGTTTTATCGCCATCAGCCAATAAACCGCTACCTGGCACACTCACACTCCAAGTGCCATTCGCCGAATTGACTGTCGCTGTATAGGTCACACCATTGACTACAACCGTTACCACTGTGGTTGCTGCATCTGCTGGCACACCTGTCAAGGTTCCAGTTAAGGTTACATTGCCCGCAGATTCTGCTGCATTCAGGACATTGTCTGCAGTGACTGGATCAATATTAAATTTTACGCCATCCGTATTTGGTGGTGTGGTATCTGTATTGTTGTCATTATTGCCCCCACCTCCACCGCCGCCACTTGCTGCTGCGGCTATCCCGCCAATCGCAAGTACAGGTAAAGCCCACAACCATGGACTAAAACCACTCGATGCTTCACCTGCATAAAGTAATGGTTCTACTGCCTGAATTGGCTGCAATGTTGCTGCTTCAACAGGTGCCGCTGCCGCTTCGGGTACTACCGCTGGTGTTTCTTCTAAAAAGACAGCCCCTTCATGATCATCATCATCCGAGTCCGCATCTGCATCTGCGTCCGCATCGGCATCGGCATCACTTTCCATATCCTTAAAGTGTGCCCAGACTAATTGATTATCATCACCTTGTAGTACAAGGCTGTTATCTGCTACCTCACTATTATTAAAGAAATTATGAATAACGATTGTTTCGCCATTTTTTAATACTACAACAGCATTTTCACCATCTCTCTTAACAACTGAAATATCATTTGCAGAGACCTTAATTAATACAACTGAAGGTTCAGAAGGTAATGTTGCTGTTTTTCCCGTCGTATTTACAAGGGTTTGATGACTTTCCTTGGAAATAATCTGTATTTGAGACATGGTTATATTCCTCATTATAAATTATTAATTCTTAATCAATTCTTAATTACATTATTAACTTAAGTTTAAATTATTGTTTCTAAGTGATAGAGTTCACAGCAACACTTTAAATCAAACAAAATAAATGTTAAATAGCGCACAAAATAAAAAAACAAACTTACATTGTAATATTTTTTCATAACAAAATAAGATCATGATTTAAAAGATTAAAAAATAAAAAAGCTTTTCTTAATAATTATAAAAATTACACTTCTAAACAAATATAATAAAATAAGTTATTAGATTCCTAAAAGGTATTTAAATTTAATTTAACAAACTTTTTAAATATATTATTTAAATAATAAATACAAATTGAATTTTCAAATTATTCTTTAATTAAAATTCAAATATAGTTTAACTTTTATTTACCCAATAAAATAAAAAGCCTTTTTATAAAAAGGCTTTTTTAACAAAAAACAAAAATATGCAATTAAAAATTCTCAGGATTCTCTAGTCGCTTAACTTCTTCTCTCTTATTTGGATGATGCATGGTTGCGACTCCATCTTCAGTTTTCTGATCCAATAAAATTTCAGGATTATAGATAGTAATCGTTTCTCTCCCCAAGCTATCCTCATCAACGATATATTTAAAACCACGACGATTCATCTTATTGCACATCCGTTGGTAGAAACCCTTCAGCCCTTGTGTCTCTTCACTCGGATTGTAATAGAAAGCATTCATCACTGCAGGTAAACCAAGACCACAAACCACACCTGACAGCAGTACACTAATAAAGGTATAGCCAATCAAGATACTACTGTATTGGCTCAATTCTGGAATATTCGCCACAGCAAGGATCAACGCCAGTGAAATCCCTCCGCGGACACCGCCCCACGAAAGAATAGCTAAACTGCCGTTGTAACTTTTATTACGGAAGGATGGAAATAGGGCGAAAGCAGCGAAGTTTGCTGCAAAACGAGATAAATGCAGAATAATAAAGGCAATGATGCCACCAATAATTAAGTTGGCACTTAAATCCAGAATAAACAGCTCTAAACCAATCAAAGTAAACAGGAATGAATTGATAATCCCTTCAACAGTATGCCAAAAATGGTTCACTTCACGAATTTCTCTTTGTTCGCGAATTTCCTGCCACTTGTTGCCGACAATCAAACCACCAATGACACAGGCAATCGGAGCAGATGCATGCGCAAATAAAGCAACGAGATAAGAACCACTTGCAAGTAGTGCGGTAGTTAAAATCAAAGACTCCATCTCATGTTTACCTCTTAGTAAACGTAAGATCGCAAAACCAAATGCAAAACCAATAATCACTGCAACAAAGATTTCATATAATAACGTTTCAATTGTTGCCAGTAATGAAAAATGCTCCCCCTGTAAAACTTTTAATAACGTCATAAATAAGGCAATACACATTGCATCATTAAATAAAGACTCACCTTCTAGTTTTACAATCAAATGGTGCGGTGCCCGAATAGAACTTAATACCCCTTTAACGCCAATTGGATCTGTTGCTCCAAGTGCCGCTCCTAATAATAGTAAAACACCAATTGGAACTGGATAACCAACCAACCATTGAAATAAATACAATAATCCTGCGTAAAATCCTGCACATAACACCAGTGCAATCGTGGCTAAAATACCAATTGGTTTCCAGTAACTCCTTAAATCTGAAATTCTAAATTTCAGCGCAGATGACGTTAAAATAAAACAAATCACACCATTGATTAGAAAATCATAAAAATCAATATTTCTTACAGCAGCTTCAATATTATGAATATTAATGGTAATAAATTGATTACCATTTAATAAACTTGCACCCCACTGCAAAATAAAGACAAAAATAGCCGAGACAATTGGAACACCAATGGCCTGAGGAAAACCCAAAATTCGTTTATTAAAAATGGTCGTCGCAATGGATAAGGCAAAAACAACCGTCAATGCTTGTAAAAGAAAAAAGTTACCCATATGACCTCTTTATTTATTCAATTTTAACAACATAAACTTTATTTAAATTTTAAAATTTTAATCAATGATAAAATTCAAAATACTGTGCAATTGAATAAAGAGTGAAGGCCTATGCTGCAATTCATCCATCTTATTATTTAATTTATATTAACAAATGGTTTAGGCACAACAATAAACCAATCATCCTCAATTCAGCATAGACGCTCTTATTTTACGTTATTTGTTCTTCTGATTCGTATATCTTCCGTATAAAAATCAAGGAGCAACGCTCCTTTTTTGTCCTATTTAAAGGTATTGCACTGATTCACGTCACCTGATTTCAAACCGATCTGAAACCATTGCATCCGCTGTTCACTAGTACCATGAGTAAAACTATCTGGCACAACTTGTCCAGTCGCACGGCGTTGTAAATAGTCATCACCAATTTTTTCGGCTGCATCCATTGCTTCTTCAATATCACCTTGTTCAAGGAACTGCGTACGTTTTTGATTCTGATGCGCCCAGATTCCTGCAAAACAATCTGCCTGTAATTCTAAACGTACAGAGAGTTGATTACCTTGTGCTTGACTGGCCTGTGCACGTGCTTGCTGCACCTGACCTGAAATACCTAATAGGTTTTGGATATGATGCCCCACCTCATGCGCAATCACATAGGCCTGAGCAAAATCCCCAGCCTGATCCTGACGAGAAAGTTCTGTTTGATTTTGTTCTCCAGAAATACCCATTTGCTGACGCATATCTTTAAAGAATGAGGTATCAATATAAACTTTCTGATCAGCCGGACAATAAAAAGGTCCCATCGCAGCCTGTGCAGTACCACACCCTGAACGTACAACGCCACTGAAGAGTACTAAGCTTGGCGGCTTATAAGTCATCCCCAGCTGCTGAAAGATTGGTGTCCACGTATCTTCGGTATCTGCCAACACCGTTCCAACAAACTCACTGGCCTCTTTTTGTTCAGCAGTCAAGTTCTGTGGTGCACTGCCTTGTTGAGAAGACTGTGCGGTTACAGCTTGTGTCGCTTGATAGGCTTGTTGAGGGTCAACCCCAAAAAATTTCCAAGCCACAAAGGCGACCACTAGCCCAATAATACTAATACCACCTGCTTTCGCACCGCCACCACCACGACGGTCTTCTACATTGGTACTGACTCGACGACCTTTCCAACGCATAATTACCTCACATAATTCTGATGATGACGACCTAGGTTTAAGTAGATGCTTTTTTTGGCCAGAGTTTCTTAATCAAACTGACAATCATCAACACAACAGCGCCTGCAAGCAAACCAATACCTAAGTTAATCAAGGTTGGTGTTAAAGCACCAATGATTGAACCGACACTTGGAATGAGCTCTAAATGATCAACCGTTTCTTCAGTAAAATGATGCAATAAAGGAATGGTATGCGAAATAATCCCCCCACCCACTAAAAACATTGCAACCGTTCCAACAATTGAAAGTGTTTTCATTAAAATTGGAGCAAAACCAAGTAAACCACGACCGATTTTATTTTTTAATTCAGAAGCTTGTTGTGTAAGATATAAACCTAAATCGTCAATTTTTACGATCATTGCAACTAGGCCATATACCCCGACAGTCATGACGATTGCAATAATACTTAATACTGTCACTTTAGTCATAAATGCAGCTGTTGCAACTGTACCTAACGAAATCACCACAATTTCAGCAGAAAGAATAAAGTCTGTTCGAATCGCTCCCTTTACTTTTTCCTTTTCAAATTTGGCTAAATCGACTTCGACGTGTTGTAAGTTTTCACTGGCCTCCTCTGCTGTTTTGGCTTTTTTATGAAACAGCATATGCACAACCTTCTCTACCCCTTCATAACAGAGGAATAGACCTCCGATCATAAGCAACGGGTTAATCAACCAAGGGGCAACAACACTAATCAATAAGGCCAATGGAACGAGAATTAATTTATTAACAAATGAACCTTTTGCAACACTCCAGACTACAGGTAATTCTCGATCTGATCGTACCCCACTGACTTGTTGGGCATTAAGCGCTAAGTCATCACCTAAAACACCAGCAGTTTTTTTGGCTGCCATTTTACTCATGACAGCAACATCATCTAAAATTGTTGCAATATCATCTAGTAATAGTAATAAACCACTCGCCATTTTTATTTCCTGATTTGTATTTATACAGCCATTGTAGAATCACGCAGTGAAATCACAATATGATTTTAAGAAAAAGTTAAAATTATCGCTGACGAAAAAAATTTATTTCTCGTACAATAATATCAATCTTATATCTATGAAATTACTGAATCTTGGAACATATCATGAGTAATATTGATCAACGTCCCATCATTTTGACAGGCGACCGTCCAACGGGACAACTCCACCTCGGACATTTTGTCGGTTCATTACGTTCTCGTGTAGGTCTACAAGATAGTCACCATCAACATCTGTTATTAGCAGATGCGCAAGCAATGACAGACAATGCTGATAATCCAGATAAAGTCCGCAATAACATCCTGCAAGTTGCACTCGATTATCTTGCTGTCGGGATTGACCCAAGCAAAACCACAATTTGTGTACAGTCTTGCTTACCTGCGTTGAATGAATTGACCATGATTTACCTCAATTACGTGACTGTTGCACGTTTAGAGCGTAACCCTACTGTAAAAGCTGAAATTCAATTACGTAATTTTGAGCGTGATATTCCAGCAGGCTTCCTGTGCTACCCAATTGCACAAGCAGCAGACATTACCGCATTTAAAGCGACTGTCGTTCCTGTTGGTGAAGATCAACTCCCAATGATCGAACAAACCAACGAAGTGGTACGTCGTATTAATCGTCAAATTGGTCATGATCTATTACCAGAATGTAAAGCCCTGTTGTCAAATATGGCACGCTTACCTGGTTTTGATGGCAAAGCGAAGATGTCGAAATCTTTGGGCAATACCATTGTGTTGAATGCTACAGATAAAGACATCAAAAAAGCTGTCAATGCAATGTATACCGATCCAAACCATCTTCGTATTGAAGACCCAGGTCAGGTTGAAGGCAACATCGTATTTACCTATCTTGATGCTTTCGATCCAAACAAAGAAGAAGTGGAAGAATTAAAAGCACATTATCGTCGTGGTGGTCTCGGTGATGGTACTGTGAAAAAGCGCTTGGAAGGTGTTTTGCAAGAGCTAATTGCCCCGATTCGTGAACGTCGTGCTGAGCTGGAAAAAGATCCAGATTACATTATGGATGTATTGAAACAAGGTACCGAAAAGTGCCGCATCATTACTCAACAAACACTGGATGAAGTGAAAGCGGGAATTGGATTATTTAAATTCTAATTTGCGTTACTTTTCACATAAAAAGCCCTTGATTGGGCTTTTTATGTTTTAAGCATTTGATTTAAGTTTTATTTTAGAACTCATCCAAACAATCAAAAACTAACAATTATCGTCACTTCTTAACATCTATTAACAGTAGTTAACATGAATACCGATGAACTTAGTCAGGTTTTTAAATACTATGGCGTTGTAGGTTAGTTAACACTAATCTCATGACATTTCTCCTTTCAACCGAAACTGTTTTAAACAGATTCGTTGTTCAACGCAGTGATCACCCCAATCATTGCGTTTTTTTTCGTCTGCAAGATTGTGGTCAATTTAGGTTGAAATTTAGACGTGTTGGCTTTACTCTTATAACTGTTTTATTTTTATAAAAAATTTATTAATTAACGCTAAAAGAAATAAGAGTAATTACGATGATCTGGGATCTTTTAACACATCCTTCTAACCTTGTTTTTAGCATTGCTTTAATGCTATGCCTGTTTATTGGCCTGCTCGAATTCATTCTATTATTATTCGGTGGTAGTTCTAGCTTTTTAGAACAATTTTTACCTGATAGTCTGAGCGATATTGATCATGCAGATGTCTCTGTAGAACAATCTGATTCTGTTTTGATCCAGTTTTTAGAATGGCTGTATTTGGGTAAAGTCCCTTTACTGATCTGGCTGATCATCTTCTTAACCGTCTATGCACTCACAGGTTTAATCATCCAAGACCTGTTCTATCAATTTACAGAACATTATCTTTCTGCGTGGATCATTGCCCCTGCCTGCTTATTTCTCTGTATGCCACTGGTCCGTTACAGCGCTGCATTAATTGCCAAAATTATTCCTAAAGATGAAACCACAGCAATTCAAGCAGACGATCTAATTGGCAGAACAGCACATATCATTTTAGGGGATGCTAAACCCAACTCCCCTGCACAAGCCAAAGTTAAAGACCAATTTGGCCAAACCCATTACGTCTTGGTTGAACCCGAACTTGATCTGGTTTTCCATCAAGGACAAGATGTGATTTTAACGCAAAGAACCAAAATTGGATTCCAAGCGATTGCTGCTTAATTTTTATATTTATGACTACATGAGGGTGTTTACATGTTGAATTCAGCATTGACTGAAATTTTAATTATTACTGGTGTTATTTTTGCAGCACTGATTTTTATTGGCATAATTATCGCCCGTCTCTATACCCGTTCAAGTAAAGAAGTTTCTTTTGTGCGCACTGGTTTTGGTGGCGAAAAAGTCATTTTAAATGGCGGTGCAATTGTTCTCCCTGTCTTACACGAAATTATTCCTGTAAATATGAATACCTTACGTTTAGAGGTAAAACGTGCTGCAGACCAAGCCCTGATTACCCGTGACCGGATGCGTGTCGATGTCATGGCTGAATTCTATGTTCGTGTTAAACCGATTGCAGAGTCCATTGCGACTGCTGCACAAACCTTGGGGCGTAAAACCATGTCCCCGCCAGAGCTTAAAGATCTGGTCGAAGGTAAATTTGTCGATTCACTTCGTGCCGTTGCTGCAGAAATGGCAATGGAAGAACTACATGAAAAGCGTGTCGACTTTGTGCAAAAAGTTCAACAAGTCGTGTCTGAAGATTTATCCAAAAATGGTCTAGAACTTGAAACCGTATCTTTAACGGGTCTAGACCAAACTAGCTTTAAATTCTTTAATCCACAAAATGCGTTTGATGCGGAAGGTTTAACCAAGCTGACCGAAACCATTGAAGACCGTCGCAAGAAACGCAATGATATTGAACAAGATGCTGACCTTGCGATTCGTGCCAAGAACTTACAAGCAGAACGTGCTCGTTTAGAAATTTCACGTGAAGAAGAATATGCAAAGTTGCAACAAGAGCGCGAAATCTCGATTCGTAAAGCTGAACAAACTGCAGAAATCGCCTCTCAAGAAGCAGGTAAAAAACGTGAGGCTGAAGAAGCTCAAATTGCGGCTGAGCGTGAAGTGGAACTAAAACGAATTGCTTCTGCTCGTGATGTAGAGAATGAAAATATTCAAAAAGCTCAGCTCATTCAAAAAGCACAGGTCGAACAGAAGAAAACTATTGAATTGGCTGAGCAAGATCGCGCCATTGCCATTGCTGAAAAATCTCGTGCTGAATCAGAAGCCAAAGCGCAAGCAGACAAGGCTCGTGCCGAAGCGGTGAAAGCAGAGGAAGAAGTTGTGACGGTACGTGAAACACAACGTGCTGAGCGTCAAAAAGCAGTCGAGCTGGTTGCAGCTAAACAAACGGCAGAGAAAGAAGCCATTGCAATTACGGTTGCTGCGGATGCAGGTAAAAAAGCCGCTGCTGATGAAGCAGAAGCAGTACGTATTGCAGCAGAAGCAGATGCTGAAAAGATTCGCTTAAAAGCGAAAGGTGAGGCGGATGCAAAAATCCTACTTGCTCAAGCGTTGGAAAAACAATATCAGGTTGATGCGGAAGGTGCGCGTGCGGTGAATGAAGCAGCCAATACTCTTTCTGCTGAACAGGTTGAAATGCAAGTTCGCTTAGCTTTGCTTAAACACTTACCTGAGATCATTCGCGAAAGTGTTAAACCAATGGAGAATATTGATGATATCAAGATTTTACAAGTTAATGGTTTAAATGGTTTTGCAGGTGGCGGTACTGTCGGTAGCGATACGGTTGAAAATGGTCAAACCTCTTTATCTGATCAAGTGGTAAATAGTGCCCTACGCTACCGCTCACAAGCACCACTCATTGATAGCTTAATGAATGAACTTGGCTTACAAGGTGGTGATATTAATGGTTTAACGCAAGGGTTAAAACCAAAAGAGTAGACCAACAATCTTATGGCTAGAGAGCTGTAAGTCATTTCAAAAATCGGTTGTCTTGCAGCCGATTTTTTTATTTTTATAAAGTAAATCAGCACTTCTCGCTTCTGCAAAAATTCAAATGATGTTGATGTCATCATTCATTCACTTAGGCTTCTCATACTGCAAAATCCCCACCTCAGTAAATAAATGAGATGCCAATATGTCGCAGTTTATTCAAAGCCGTCGTCGTTTCTTAATTAATAGTGGAAAATTGGCTGTCGGTGTTGCATCTTTTTCAACCTTGGCTGCCTGCGGCCTAAATGACAACAAAGCCCCAGCAATTATTCTTCCAGAGCATGCCAGACCCAAACTCCCGTCTGGTATTCAAATTGGTGATGTCCGCAATGGCAATGCAACCATTTGGGCACAATCAGATCGAGCTTCGAAACTACGTGTAGAATATGACTTTACTGATCGCTTTAAACAACCCAAAGTCGTATCAGGCCCAGTGGTAACCGCAGCCAGTGACTATACAGGGCGAGTGAATCTGACAGGTTTACCAAATGATCAGCATATTTTTTTGCGAGTTAGCTTTGAAGATGCGACACAAAATAATGCCACCAGTGAAATCTATACAGGTAGCTTCCGCACCATATCAACAGGCACCTCCCCCATTCGCTTTGTTTGGGGTGGTGATGTTGTGGGACAAGGTTGGGGTATTAATCCCGATATTGGAGGCATGAAAATCTGGGAAACGATGCGGCTACGTCAACCAGACTTTTTTATTCATAGTGGTGACACCATTTACGCAGATGGTCCGATCCAAAATACGGTGACTTTACAAGCAGGACAATCATTAAAGCCCGATGAGCTGCGCATCTGGAAAAATATTGTCACAGAAGAAGTCAGTAAAGTCGCTGAAAGCCTAAAAGAATTCCGTGGTCGCTATCGTTATAATTTTATGGATGAAAACTTACGGAAATTCGCTGCAGAAGTACCGCAAATTTGGCAATGGGATGACCATGAGGTTACCAATAACTGGTCTGCTACCAAAGATCTGAGCAAAAATAATGCTTATACCGAAAAAGACATCAATACGCTGAGTTATCGTGGCAAGCAAGCATTTTTAGAATACTCTCCGATGCCATGGACAACTGAGGCATTCAGCGATCAGCGTATTTACCGTAAAATCAGTCATGGTCCATTACTAGATGTATTTGTACTCGATATGCGGTCGTATCGTGGAGGTAATAGTACCAATTTACAGGCCAGTCTAAATGCAGACACAGCCTTTCTCGGTGAAACTCAAGTCAACTGGCTGGTGGATGAATTGTCTAATTCAAAAGCCGTATGGAAAGTGATTGCTGCAGATATGCCGATTGGTTTAAATGTGCAAGATAATTTTGGCGTCGCTGACGGTATTGCTAAAACATGGGAAGCGATTGCAAATGGCAACAATGGCGCACCTCTCGGGCGTGAACTGGAAATTGCTGGCTTACTTCGTCGTATTAAGTCAGTAAAAAACATTATATGGCTAACAGCCGATGTTCATTATTGTGCCGCACATTATTATGATAATACTCGGGCTCAATTTACTGATTTTTCACCCTTCTGGGAGTTTGTAGCAGGTCCTTTAAATGCGGGTACTTTTGGTCCTAATCAAATGGATGCAACCTTTGGTGGACAAGTGATCTTTGAAAAAACTCCACCCGCAGGTAAAGCAAATCTCTCGCCTTTAGATGGGTACCAGTTCTTTGGTGAAGTGAATATTGATCCCCAAAGTAAAGCGTTAAAAGTTGAATTTTTTAATCTGGACGGTATTTCCCAATATACTCAAGAATTAACAGCCGTGTTGGGTTAAAGCTCAAACATTAAAACAAAACTGAATAATAACCCAATAAAAAACCCCAATGTTTCCATTGGGGTTTTTTTAAAGATTAAAATCTAACGTATTACGCTAAACCTTTCTCTTTTAAAACTTGCAACATAGTAGAACCAAGCTCAGCTGGGCTACGCGTGTAAGCCATTCCTGCGCGTTCAAATGCAGCGAATTTCTCTTCAGCAGTACCTTGGCCACCAGAAATGATCGCACCAGCGTGACCCATACGTTTACCTTTAGGTGCAGTTACACCCGCGATGTAACCGACTACAGGCTTAGTCACGTTAGATTTGATGAATTCAGCAGCTTCTTCTTCTGCTGTACCACCGATCTCACCGATCATAATGATTGCATCAGTATCTGGATCGTCTTGGAACAATTGAAGCGCTTCAATCTGGTTCATACCTGGGATTGGGTCACCACCAATACCGATACAAGTAGACTGACCTAAACCAAGCTTAGTTGTTTGAGCAACAGCTTCATAAGTCAATGTACCTGAACGTGAAATGATACCAATACGACCTGGTTGGTGGATGTGACCAGGCATAATACCAATCTTACATTCACCTGGAGTGATCACGCCTGGGCAGTTAGGACCAACTAAACGAGTACCGTTACCGTTAGTTTCTAAGTAGCGTTTCGCTTTAAGCATGTCGATTGTTGGAACACCTTCAGTGATCACAACGATTAGGCCAACACCTGAATCAACCGCTTCAACGATTGAGTCTAAAACGAATGGAGCTGGTACATAGATAACAGATGCATCTGCATTTGTTTCACGTACCGCTTCTTTCATTGTGTTGAATACTGGTAGGTCAAGGTGAGTTGTACCACCTTTACCAGGAGTAACACCACCAACAACTTTTGTACCGTAGTCTAAAGCTTGTGCAGAGTGGAAAGTACCGTTTTTACCAGTAAAACCTTGTACCAATACTTTAGTGTCTTTATTAATTAATACGCTCATGATTGATACTCCTTACGCTTTAACTGCAGCTACAACTTTTTCTGCGGCATCAGATAAACCGTTCGCAGAAATTAATTTCAAACCTGATTCATCAAGTAATTTAGCACCTAACTCAGCGTTGTTACCTTCTAAACGAACAACAACTGGTACAGTTACATTTACTTCTTGAACCGCTGCAATAATTGCTTCAGCAATCATGTCACAACGTACGATACCACCGAAGATGTTGATTAAAACACCTTGTACAGAAGTATCAGCAAGGATGATTTTGAACGCTTCGATTACACGCTCTTTCGTTGCACCGCCACCAACGTCAAGGAAGTTTGCAGGCTGACCACCATAAAGTTTGATGATGTCCATAGTTGCCATTGCAAGACCAGCACCATTCACCATACAACCGATGTTACCTTCTAAAGCAACATAGTTAAGATCAAATTCAGATGCTTTTAATTCACGCTCATTCTCTTGAGACTTGTCACGTAAAGCAGCAACTTTAGGTAAACGGTAAAGCGCGTTAGAGTCGATACCTACTTTCGCATCTACACATAAAATATCGCCATTTTCACGAACTGAAAGTGGGTTAATTTCGAATAATGCAAAGTCATTTTCAACAAATGCTTGGTAAGCAGCAGCCATAATTTTTACGAATTGGCTGATTTGCTTGTCTTTCAAACCTAAAGCAAACGCAACTTCGCGTGCTTGGAATGGTTGTAAGCCAACTAAAGGATCAACTTCAACTTTGATAATTTTTTCAGGCGTTTCTTCTGCTACTTTCTCGATTTCTACACCACCTTCGGTAGAAGCCATGAAAGTAATACGACGGCTAGAACGGTCTACAACCGCGCCCAAGTAAAGCTCACGCTCAACTGGATAAACGTCTTCAGCAACGATAATGCTGTTAACCGGTTGACCGTTTGCATCTGTTTGATACGTTACAAGACGAGTACCAATGATATTGTTTGCAAACTCGATAACATCTTCTTTAGATTTTGCAACTTTAACGCCACCAGCCTTACCACGACCACCAGCATGAACTTGCGCTTTCATTACAGCGAATTTACCACCAAGCTGTTCAAATGCAGCAACTGCTTCGTCTGCATTTGTTGCCAAGATACCTTCTTGTACTGGCATGCCATATTCTTTCAATAACGCTTTAGCTTGATACTCATGTAAGTTCATTTAGTTACCTACTATGTTGTTTGTAGTGATACAGCCTTGATCTTCTTAAAATCAGACTGCTACATATTGAATCAATGATTGTCTAAATAAGACAATCATCATCATTCAAAAAAAGTGTGGCGAACCACACTTTATATTTATTTACGCTTACGTTGAATCGCGTGGATTGCACGACCGTCAACAGAAAGCGCTGCTTCATGTACAACTTCAGAGAAAGTCGGGTGACCGAAAGTCATCAATTGTAAATCTTCAACAGAAGAAACAAATTCAAGCGCGATCATACCTTGGTGTACGATATCAGATGCATTAGGACCCACAACGTGCATACCTAAAAGACGATCTGTTTTCGCATCAGCAACGAATTTCACAAAACCAGCAGTATCACCAGCAGCCAACGCACGACCATTCACCGCAAACGGGAATTGACCTGCTTTAACTTCGTGACCTTTTTCAGCGGCTTGTTCTTCAGTTAAACCAACCCAAGCTGCTTCTGGGTGTGTGTAAATAACGCTGATGATCGTGTCATAGTTCACTTGAGCTGCGTGACCGTGAATACGTTCAACAGCCATTACGCCCTCTTCCATTGCTTTATGTGCAAGCATTGGACCGCGTACCAAGTCACCAATCGCGTAAACACCTTCTACAGATGTTTGACATTGGTCATTTACATCAACCAAACCACGCTCAGTCAATTTAATGCCTGAATCTTCAGCCAATAAACCTTCTGCATATGCTTTACGGCCTACACAAACGATAAGCTTGTCAAAAACTTGTTCTTTGTCTTCGCCAGCTTGGTTGTATTTAACCGTTACTTCTTGACCATTGGTTTCAGCGCCAGAAACTTTCGCGCCAATACGGATATCCAAACCTTGTTTCTTCAAGATTTTTTGATATTCCTTCGCCAATGCTTTATCAGCCATTGGTAAGAATGCATCTAATGCTTCAAACACAACAACTTCTGATCCAAGACGACGCCATACAGAGCCAAGTTCTAGACCGATAACACCAGCACCAATTACACCAAGACGCTTAGGAACTTCTGAGAATTTCAATGCGCCAGTCGAATCAACAATTAAGTCTTCATCAACAGGTGCTACTGGAATATTTACAGGTACAGAACCCGTCGCAAGAATCACGTACTTTGGTTCTAAAACTTGTACTTCACCTTCAAACGGTGTGAATTCTACTTTTTTACCTGCAAGTAATTTACCAGTACCTTGTAACCACTCGATACCATTACCTTTTAGTAATTGAGCAACACCACCCGTCAATTGATCAACAACTTTGTCTTTACGCGCCAACAAAGTGTCTAAATCAAATTTAACTTCACCTGTGGTGATACCGTGTTCAGCAAGTTCATGAACAGTTGCTTCGTAACGGTGAGAAGAGTCAAGCAATGCTTTAGAAGGGATACAACCAACGTTTAAACAGGTACCACCTAAAGATGGCTTACCATTGTGAATACGTTTTTCGATACAAGCGACTTTGAAACCAAGTTGAGCTGCACGAATCGCCGCTTCATAACCACCAGGTCCACCGCCAATGACAACAAGATCAAACTGTTGAGACATTTTTATCTCCAAAATCCCATATAAAGGATCACTTTATATGGGAGGCAATATTTGTAGTATTAAAGATCAAGAATGAGTTTAGCTGGTTCTTCTAACAATTCTTTGATTGTTACCAAGAAACCTACAGCTTCTTTACCATCGATTAAACGGTGGTCATAAGAAAGCGCTAAGTACATCATTGGCAAGATTTCAACTTGACCATTTACCGCCATAGGACGTTCTTGGATTTTATGCATACCCAAAATCGCTGTTTGCGGCGTATTCAAAATTGGCGTAGATAATAATGAACCGAAAGTACCACCATTGGTAATCGTGAACGTACCGCCAGTCATGTCTTCGATACCTAATTTACCGTCACGCGCTTTAAAAGCGTAATCACGGATACCGTTTTCCACTTCTGCATAGTTCATACGGTCAGTATCACGAAGGACTGGTACAACTAAGCCACGCTCACTCGATACAGCAACACCGATGTCATAGAAACCGTGATAAACAATATCATCACCATCAATAGAACCGTTCACTGCTGGGTAGCGTTTTAATGCTTCAGTCGCTGCTTTAACAAAGAAAGACATAAAGCCTAAACGCGCACCATGACGTTTTTCGAAAGCATCTTTATATTGCTTACGCATTTCCATGATTGGCTTCATGTTAACTTCGTTAAACGTTGTTAACATTGCAGTTTGTTGTGTAGCCGCCAATAAACGCTCAGCAACACGTTTACGTAAACGTGTCATCGGAACACGTTTCTCGATACGCTCGCCTACAGCAACGCTTAATGGTTGAACTGATGCAGCAGGTTTAGCTTGATGGCTAGCAACATCTTCTTTGGTGATGCGACCACCGCGGCCTGTACCTTGTACGTCAGCAGCATTGATACCAGTTTCAGATAATGCTTTACGAACTGCAGGCGCTTGGTTTTGATCAACTGCTTGAGTTGATGCAGCAGCCGCAGGAGCAGATGCAGCAGGTGCCGCTTCTGCTGGTGCAGCAGCCTCAGGAGCAGCTGCAGCAACAGCACCAGCTTCGAATTGAGCAATCACTTCGTCAGAAAGAACTGTATCGCCTTCACCTTTGATGATTGCAACTAAGCTACCATCAGCTGGAGCAACCACTTCTAAAACAACTTTATCGGTTTCAATGTCACAGATCACTTCATCACGTGATACAGGTTCACCTACTTTCTTGTGCCAAGTTGCGATCGTACCGTCAGCAACTGACTCTGGAAATACCGGTGCTTTAATTTCGGTTGCCATTATTTAGAATCTCCTGATTGTTCAACTTCAATCGCAAGTGCGTCATTGATAAGCTGAGCTTGTTGTTTTGCATGCAAGTATGGCGAGCCACAAGCAGGTGCGGCAGATGCTTCACGACCAGCATAGCTAATACGGATTTGTTTACCAGATTTAAGAACATCTTCATACAAACGAGGAACGATGAACAACCAAGCGCCTTGGTTCTTCGGCTCTTCTTGTGTCCAAACAAGTTCTTGAATGTTTGGATAAGCTGCCATTACTTCAGCTAAGCGTTGTTCTGGGTATGGATATAACTGCTCGATACGAACAATCGCGATATGGTTTAAACCAAGCTCACGACGTTTTTCGAGTAAATCGTAATAAACCTTACCGCCACAAAGCACTAAGCGAGTTACGTCAGCTTTGTTGATTTGATCAATTTCATCGATCACAGTTTGGAATGAACCGTTTGCTAATTCATCTAAAGTTGAAGTCGCAAGTTTATGACGCAATAACGATTTTGGCGACATCACGATCATTGGCTTACGAATCGGACGAACTGCCTGACGACGTAATGCATGGAAAATCTGTGCAGGTGTCGTAGGTGTCATCACTTGCATGTTGTCTTCAGCACATAGCTGTAAGAAACGCTCTAAACGTGCAGATGAATGCTCTGGACCTTGACCTTCATAACCGTGCGGTAACAACATAGTTAGACCACACACACGCTCCCACTTGGTTTCACCCGAAGCGATAAACTGGTCAATTACAACTTGTGCACAGTTAGCGAAGTCACCAAATTGAGCTTCCCAAACGATCAAGCTTTTTGGCAATGTGGTTGAATAACCGTATTCAAATGCAAGCACTGCTTCTTCTGACAATAAAGAGTCATAAACCGCAGTACGTGGCTGATTTTCTTTGATATGGCAAAGTGGAATATAAACAGAACCATCCACTTGGTTATGTAATTTGGCATGACGGTGCGAGAATGTACCACGACCCACGTCTTCACCCGTAATACGAACCAAGAAACCATCATCAAGTAAAGTCGCATACGCTAAGGTTTCTGCAGCACCCCAGTTGAGTGGCATTTCACCTGTTTGCATTTTCACGCGATCATCAATGACTTTTTGAACTTGACGCTGTAATACAAAACCTTCTGGTAATGTATTCATTGTTAAACCAAGTTCTTTCAAACGATCGATACTGAATGTTGTGTCCCAAAGATCTGTGTATTCATGACCCAAATATGGTGTCCAATCGACAAACATTTTTTTGTTTGGTTCACGAACTAAAGCATTGGCAACATGGTTACCCGCTTCCAAATCAGAACGGTAGCCTTCAACCATTGCATCTGCGCTTGCGCGATCGAGTACTTTTTCTTGAACCAATTGATCAGCATACAAGGTACGCGTAGTCGCTTTCTTGTTGATCACTTGATACATCAATGGCTGAGTTGCAGATGGTTCATCTGCCTCGTTATGACCGCGACGACGGTAGCAGAACAAGTCTAAAATGACATCTTTACGGAAAGTATGACGGAAATCATGAGCAAGCTGAGTTACGAAAATCACAGCTTCAGGATCATCACCATTCACATGGAAAATCGGTGATTGGATCATTTTTGCAACGTCAGTACAGTATTCTGTAGAACGTGTATCACGTGGATCAGAGGTCGTGAAACCAACTTGGTTGTTAATCACGATATGGACTGTACCGCCCACTGTATAACCACGTGTTTGTGACATTTGGAAGGTTTCTTGGTTTACACCTTGACCCGCAAATGCAGCATCACCATGTACAATCACTGGAAGAACGTCATCACCGCCAATGTCTTTACGACGAACTTGACGTGCACGAACCGAACCTTCAACTACAGGACCAACGATCTCTAAGTGTGATGGGTTAAACGCTAATGCTAAGTGAACTTCGCCACCTGGAGTCATCACGTTTGAAGAGAAGCCTTGGTGATACTTAACGTCACCAGAACCTTTTTTATGCAGGCTCTTGCCTTCGAACTCACCAAACAGATCAGCTGGGTTTTTACCCATGATGTTGACAAGAAGGTTGAGACGACCACGGTGTGGCATACCAATCACAACTTCTTTACAACCGACGCTACCTGCACGTTGAATGATTTCGTTCATCATTGGAATAAAAGACTCACCGCCTTCTACACCAAAACGTTTCGCGCCAACGAATTTATTACCAAGATACTTTTCTAAGCCTTCTGCAGCAGTCAAACGCTCTAGGAAGCCTTTCTTCTGATCACTGCTATAGTTAAATTTACCGCGAACACTTTCCAAACGTTGTTGAATCCAACGTTTCTCTTTAGTGTCAACGATATGCATATATTCCACGCCAACTGAACTACAGTAAGTCGCTTCCATTGCCTCAACCATTTCAGACAATGTTGCTTCTGCTTTTCCAATTGCGAGGTTGCCTGTATTAAATACAGTATCGAGATCAGACTTAGTTAAACCGTGTGCAGATAAATCGAGGTCAGGAACGTCTTCGCGTTTCGCAAGACCTAATGGATCGAGTTTAGCTTTTTGATGACCACGGTTACGGTAAGCAGCGATGAGTTGTAATACACCAATTTGACGACGCTCATGTTCTGTACTTACAGTGCTTTGTACGACAGGCTGAACTCGGCTGGCATTACGTCCCAAAAGGAGGAATTGCTCGCGCACACTGCCGTGTGGTTGATCACCTTTAGGGTATTTATCGAAATATTCACGCCAATCCTCTGACACTGAGGTTGGAGAAGTTAGGTACTGCTCGTATAGCTCTTCAATATACGCTGCACTATCAGCGGAAAGTTCAGTGTCAAGACGCGATGCGTCAGCAACTTCTTGCATTTTTGGACCCATTTCCTATTGCAAAAAATAATACAGGCTGCCTTTTAAGCACACCCATGATTCATAGTGTCAAATTGGTAAACACGACACTACTACTCAAGATCATCCAACCTTGAGACATTATTACTACACATCAGGAGTATTCCCTTTGATGTAACAAATGAGCTACGCACCTTCAATTCAAGGCACATAACTCATTTTTCATACTCGATGAAATCGAGCAATTTTTTGCAAATCATTTTAGAAAAATTAACTGGATTTTTAACTTTTCTAAATTGACTTTTTCCATGAAATCTGTACAAATCTTTAAGGCATTATCGATCGATAACATCCAGAATCTGTTTATTTTTTGATTTCATTTGTGGCAGAAATCCTATCATGTTCTCAAGCAGGGATTGATTTTTTTGACACATACCATCTATAAAGCAGCTAAATACACACATCAAATTATATTCTAATATACCGCCCTTTTGATAAAAGTTGCACTCCAATCGATCAAAAATAAACATTCTCTACAAATCTTGCACAAACCTTATTCAGTTTGATGAAAAATAAATCAATATATTTATCATATCGATTCCCATGATTTGGTTTAACAGCAAAATCTATAAATATTTAAGGCCTCATTTCTAAAATTCAAGCCCAACTTTTGCAAATAGATATTTTTTAAGCAGCCAGCAATTACAGCAACCATAAAAAAAAGAAGCCCCTTTCGGAGCTTCTCTTTTTTACGCTAGAAAAAGCAAATTAACCCGCTTGATCTAACAACATATTACGAATGTGACCAATGGCCTTTGTCGGGTTCAAACCTTTAGGACATACTGATACACAGTTCATGATCCCTTTACAGCGGAACAAAGAGAATGGGTCGTCTAAACGAGCCAAACGTTCTTGTGTTGCCGTATCACGAGAGTCAATGATGAAGCGGTATGCATTTAACAATGCAGACGGCCCAAGGAACTTATCAGGGTTCCACCAGAATGATGGGCATGACGTTGAACAACATGCACAAAGAATACATTCATACAGACCATCTAAGTGTTCACGTTCTGCTTGAGACTGTAAACGCTCTTTTGCTGGTGCTGGCTGATTATTAATCAAGAATGGCTGAATCTTGTCATATTGATCATAGAACTGGTTCATGTCTACAACCAAGTCTTTTACCACTGGTAAACCAGGTAAAGGACGGATCACAATCTTCTCTGGTAAATCGTTTAAGTTCCACAAGCACGCTAAACCATTTTTACCATTGATGTTCACACCATCCGAACCACAAATACCTTCACGGCAAGAGCGACGGAATGTTAATGACTCATCTTGCACTTTCAACGCAAGTAACGCATCAAGCAACATACGGTGCTTATCAGTTAACTCAAGTTTGAAAGTTTGCATGTACGGCGCTTTATCCTTATCAGGATCATAGCGGTAGATTTCGAATGTACGAGTGCCTCTACTCATCTTTGTTCTCCCGATTAGAATGTACGTGGTTTAGGTTCAATTGCTTCAACCGTTAATGGGCTGAAACGTACCGGCTTATATTCAAGACGGTTATCTGATGAATACCATAAAGTATGCTTCATCCACTCATCATCACGGCGACCGTAAGAATAAGTTGGGTGATCAGGTGCTAACTCATAGTCAACAACTGTATGCGCACCACGACATTCTTTACGTGCAGCAGCAGAAATCAGAGTCGCCTTCGCAACTTCATACAAGTTTTCAACTTCTAATGCTTCAACACGCGCAGTGTTAAATACTTTAGATTTGTCTTTCAAATGAATGTTACGAACACGCGGCTCAATCGCAAGAATTTCTTTTACGCCCTTATCAAGCAATGCTTGAGTACGGAATACACCTGCGTGATCTTGTACGATGTCACGGATTGCATCAGCAACTTCTTGCGCGTTTTCACCCGTAGTTGAATCATCTAACTTACGAATACGCTCTAATGTATTTACCAATACATCAGTCGGAAGCGGTTGATAATCATCACCATGATGTTTAGTCACGTAGTCAATGATGTGTTCACCCGCTGCTTTACCGAATACCACAAGGTCAAGCAATGAGTTTGTACCTAAACGGTTTGCACCATGTACTGATACGCAAGAACATTCACCAATTGCATAGAACCCTTTCACAGGTTTTACGTAATCACGAGTACCGACATAATGATACTCTTTAGTGTCTTTGTTGTAGCTTGCAGAGAATTCACCTTCTTCTACGCCATGTGGTACAACCACTTGGCCATGAATATTGGTCGGAATACCACCCATTTGATAATGGATTGTTGGTACCACTGGAATTGGCTCTTTAGTACAGTCAACGTTTGCAAACTTCTTACCAATCTCAAATACAGACGGAAGACGTTTCATAATCGTTTCAGCACCTAAGTGAGTCATATCCAATAAGATATAATCCGCTTTAGGGCCACAACCACGACCTTCTTTAATTTCTTGGTCCATAGAACGTGATACGAAGTCACGTGGCGCCAAGTCTTTTAAAGTTGGTGCATAACGTTCCATGAATGGTTCGCCGTCTTTGTTACGAAGGATACCACCTTCGCCACGACAACCTTCAGTCAACAATACGCCTGCGCCAGCAACACCCGTTGGGTGGAATTGCCAGAATTCCATATCTTGCAATGGAATACCCGCACGAGCAGCCATACCAAGACCGTCACCAGTATTGATATAAGCATTGGTTGATGCGCGATAAACACGACCCGCACCACCTGTAGCGAATAAGGTTGCTTTGGCTTGGAATACAGCAATGTTACCTGTTTCTTGGTCAATCGCCGTTACACCAAGTACATCACCTTCTTCGTTACGGATTAAATCTAATGCAATCCATTCAACGTAGAACTGAGTACCCATTTTCACGTTGCTTTGATACAAGGTATGCAATAACGCATGGCCTGTACGGTCAGCAGCAGCACACGCACGTGGAACTGCTTTTTCACCATAGTTTGCAGAGTGACCACCAAATGGACGCTGATAGATCGTACCATCTTCGTTACGGTCAAACGGCATACCCAAGTGTTCAAGCTCATACACAACTTTTGGCGCTTCACGTGTCATGAACTCGATTGCGTCCTGATCGCCTAGCCAGTCAGAACCTTTAACCGTGTCATAGAAGTGATAATGCCAATTATCTTCTTGCATGTTACCTAACGACGCACCAATACCACCTTGAGCGGCAACTGTATGCGAACGTGTTGGGAATACTTTGGTCAATACAGCAACTTTTAAACCCGCTTGAGCAAGTTGGTAAGCAGCACGCATACCAGAACCACCACCACCAACGATAACTGCGTCGAAAGTGAGGTTTTGAATATTTGAATAATCTTCTTTAGGGTTAATTGCGCCCATGATCTCTTCCTATCAATTTGCCCAGAAAATCTGGATACCCCAGATTGCGTACACGAACACTGAAATAATGACAGCAGAAGTGAGTACAAGGCGTAAACCTGAAGCTGAAGGGCCCATTTGACGAGTCGTTACATAATCAGTAAAGACTTGCCACATACCAATCCAAGCGTGTGCAACCAGCGATAACACTGCTAATAAAGAGAAAATCTTCATTGGCAAAGTCAGCATAAAGCCAGCCCACTGTTCATAACCAAATCCACTATTGCAAAGGATCCAGCCAAACAAAACTACAGTGTATGCAGCTAACACTACAGCACTGACACGTTGGATATACCAGTCGCGAGAACCTGAACCTGTTAAACCTGTAGCACTTTTCATCAGAACATAATCCATACGAATGCTGCGACAATACCAACCGCAGACAAGATCAATGAAACTGTAGCAGCGATACGACCGCTTTGAAGTTCTTCAGCAAAACCGAGGTCAGCAAGTAAATGCTTCACACCTGCGATAAAGTGAAAAATCAAGCCAGCTACAAATACCCATACGATGAAACGTACAATGATATTTCCGAAAACGACATTTTTAACGTAGTCAAATCCTTCTGGAGAAGATAAAGACTTATCCAAAATCCATAAAAGAACTGCAACCAATAAGAAAACGATTACACCTGATAGACGGTGTAGAATTGAGGCAATAGCCACGGGTGAGCGTAAATTTACCGCTAATACCTGACCCATGGACAAATTGACAGGTCTGTTGCTTTTCACAGCGGGCATCCTGTAGGTAGAAACTCCATCTGGAGTTTGTTTGACTTAATTCAAAGGAAAGCTGGCATTGTTAGGCAAGCACAGCACATGCCTAACCTATATAACGACACCGAATTATAAAACGTGAAATATCAAAATACAAACAATCAACTTTCGCTTTAGTCGAAAAAAACTTTAAATAAGAATCATTCACACGCATAATAACGGCGATAAATACATCAAGTTTTACTAAAAACAACTATCTAATTGTTTTGTAATGATAAAAATAAAATACTATTTTTTATAGATACTTTTTAATTTTATAAATTCTTTTCTTGTTATTTCACAAAAAGTCCCCTTTTCGGCTTTAAAGCAGCCGAATTTTTCAGCTTTATATATAGTTAAAAATAATACCCCTCATTTATATATTAAATATATTCAATTAATAATATATTTTCATCAATCACTTAACCAAAATTAATCAGTCATTTTTTATACAATTAATCGCACCATAATGAATCAATTATTACTCCACAGAGAGTGCTTTTAGATGGTTTTTGAATGAACAGTTCACTTCAAACCTTAATAAATAGAGGGATTACAAGCGTGATAAGTATTTATTTTATAAGCAGCAACATCTGACCCAAATAAAAATTTACTTACAATTGGACTGATGCTTCATTTTTTTTATGCACCTGAAACTTGATTTGACATATTATACTCGACCGGTGCTGTGATTTTACTCAGTTTTTTCTTCGATACTGAATGACTAATTGACTGTAGCAACGTCATTTTTTATCCCTAAGTATAATTGACAAAATTTTAGTAACCACTAATCTTATAGCAAATTTTGACACCGTCTGATTCGCACATGACAAGATTAGTATTTCGAGTCAGATAATCATTCACCAGGACAGGAGATCTATTGAATGTCTGCAGCAACTGGCAAAAAAGCCGTATTACAGCTTGATGGCAAAGAAATTGAATTACCAATTTACAGCGGCACATTAGGCCCAGATGTAATTGACGTTAAAGATGTATTGGCATCAGGTCACTTTACTTTCGATCCTGGTTTTATGGCGACAGCGGCTTGCGAATCTAAGATCACATTCATTGATGGTGACAAAGGTGTGTTATTACACCGTGGCTATCCAATTGATCAATTAGCGACTCAAGCAGACTACTTAGAAACTTGCTACTTACTACTTAATGGCGAGCTTCCAAATGCTGAACAGAAAGCAGAATTTGATGCGAAAGTACGTAACCATACGATGGTTCACGATCAAGTAAGCCGCTTCTTCAATGGTTTCCGTCGTGACGCTCACCCTATGGCAATCATGGTTGGTGTTGTTGGTGCATTATCTGCGTTCTATCACAACGGTTTAGACATCGAAGATGTTAACCACCGTGAAATTACTGCAATTCGCCTAATCGCGAAAATCCCTACACTTGCAGCGTGGAGCTACAAGTACACTGTAGGTCAACCATTCATTTACCCACGTAATGACCTTGGTTATGCAGAAAACTTCTTACACATGATGTTTGCTACGCCTGCTGACCGTGATTACAAAGTAAATCCTGTTCTTGCTCGTGCAATGGATCGTATCTTCACGCTTCATGCTGACCACGAACAAAATGCGTCTACGTCTACAGTTCGTCTTGCTGGTTCTACTGGCGCGAATCCATACGCATGTATCTCTGCAGGTATCTCTGCACTTTGGGGGCCTGCTCACGGTGGTGCAAACGAAGCTGTACTTAAAATGTTAGATGAAATTGGTAGCGTAGAAAACGTTGCTGAATTCATGGAAAAAGTAAAACGCAAAGAAGTTAAACTCATGGGCTTCGGTCACCGTGTTTATAAAAACTTTGATCCACGTGCGAAAGTCATGAAAGAAACCTGTGACGAAGTTCTTGCTGCATTAGGCATCAACGATCCACAATTGCAACTTGCAATGGAACTTGAGCGTATTGCACTGAACGACCCGTACTTCGTTGAGCGTAAGCTTTACCCGAACGTAGACTTCTACTCAGGTATCATCTTAAAAGCGATTGGTATCCCAACAGGTATGTTTACGGTGATCTTCGCGCTTGCACGTACAGTTGGTTGGATCAGCCACTGGTTAGAAATGCACAGCGGTCCTTACAAGATCGGTCGTCCACGTCAGCTTTACACTGGCTCGACGCAGCGCGACATCAAACGTTAATTTCGATTAGCGTTAATAAAAAAGGATGCTTCTGCATCCTTTTTTTGTTTTTATCGGTTATGCTCAAAAAAGAAAACGTAAACAACATTCATTTTTACAGAACTAATTTACCGAGCCGATGATCAAAAAAACCGCTGTTTTGATGCAAGTCACACTGCCCGTCTTTCAAATAACAATTGCGTCTTTTGCGTTGTTTTTATTGATGATCATACTGACTTGGCTCTTACTCGTTTACTTTAGTTATGATTTAAGCCTGTACTATCTTTATCAATTCCTGCCTTTCTTCGCCCAACTGCTTAGTATTGCTTTGATGTTTGCTTTATTGATACCGACGCTTTACCTGTATAACCAGCTTTATCAAAAATACTTTAGACGTCCCATCACCTTTAAGTTATATCAGCAAGGCATGGCACTGGAAGATTCCAAGCAAGCTACTTTTTTCTCTTGGCAAGATTTGATTCAGATACAACTTCAACAACGACAAACTCAAATCCATAGTTTTAATCTCTTAAGCACAAGCAAACCCTATCGACAGTATTTTTATTTTAACTCATGGATGTGGCCTGCCACCTTAACCCAGCAACATTGTGAGTTTTTACCATTCTGGAAAAAACTGGAAGCACTGGCAAAACAGCAACAGTTGCAACGGATCAGCAACGCAAGTACCCACAAGAAAACCCATATTGATATCATTAGCATAATTGCAAATCAACAGGCGCTAGACGCTTTTCAACGAAAACAGAGATGGTCAGCTATCGGATTAACGCTTGGTATTTTAGTCAGCTTTAGCCTTTTTATGAGCTATCTACTCTGGCATGAATTTAACGATGGCAGTGTCAAACTCCCCCATCAACAAACCCAGTCAATCTCCGGCACAAATTTCGAAACATTTCAGAATCAGGTATATATTTTTAAACAAGGCCAAGGCACTTTTTTACTTCCCCAAGCAAAGGCTGATCAATTTACAGCCTTAGCTCTGAGCAATCTCCCTGATCGTGCTGATGAGCTATATAGCAATGTCGGTAAAACACCCCAACAGGTTTACTGGCAAGACCACATCCTGTCTCAATTAAATCCTGCACAAACACACTATTTAGGTAATGATTTCACCAAAGATGCTCAACAGGTTTACTTTCGGGATCTACGCATAACCAACGCGAGAGCCGCTCATTTCTCAGCAATATTACATCCAAGCTTCAATACGCTTAGCTATTTTTACGCCAAAGATGATCAACAGGTTTATTACAAAACAAAAGCATTAACAGATTTAGATCCGCAACAGAGCCAAGCATTTTCAAATAGCAGCCAATATATTCACGATCAACAGCTGGTTTATTATCAAGATAAAAAGCTGGGCAAGTTAAATGCGCAACAAACGCAGATTTTTAGTGGCAGCAACCGTTTTAGTCAGAACTTAAATCTAGCAACAGACGGTCGATCTTTTTATTTAAATGAACAACCACTGCCCCATTTTGCTGAGCATAAATTTTGGGGAACAACACCTGTTGACCTGAGTCAGTTACAATTGCTTGGTAGTCAAAGCAGTGAACCCTACCCTGGAAATTTCAGCTATCTTTTTGCAGATCAGCAACAGATTTATGTCTATGACGAGTTTTATCAACGATTAAAAGTGCTCTATCGATTTCCTCAACCAATGCAGTTGCAGGTTCTGGAGGATCGGCGCTTTAGTGATGGAAAAAATATGTACACCATCACTGAAAAGATCTACCGATCTAAAGGGCGCTCTTCAGGAACGACCACACATGGTTTTAAAATCAGCCTGATTCGTGAACAAAATCAACAGATCATGGCACAATATTTTGCTCGTAACCCTAGCACTTTAAAACTATCCAACCTGCTTCATAACAGGGAGATCAACGGATCTCAGAATTAACAAGATCAACTGGATGTTGATCAACAACTTGCATCATCAACAAGATTCTCTACAACATGTGATTGCTTAAATCTCATCTTCTTCAAGCTCTAATGCACGCAATAAGGTATTGCTGATGCCATCGGCACGCAACCAAGCCAATTCATAACTCGCTTTTGCCAGGGCCAGTACACGACGCTCAAATTCATCCCAGATCGGTTTAACTTGTGCATCACTAATCCCCAGCCCACTATCATGTGCCAAATGTTTATTTTTTTCACAAATCTTCAAGGCGTGGTACAGCTTGCGCCCTTTACTGGCACTCTCTAATACTCGCGTACGTTTATTCTGAATAAAGCCCTCGATATGCTGTACATTTGCATGAGGAAGCAAAGGCACTAAGATCTGATCAAGCTGTGCATCTAAGCGCTTCCACACCATCAAACGTTGCTCTGCGGTATAGGTATTCCACTGAATCACTTCATGATTAAAACGGCGACAGCCACGGCAAACCAGATCACCAAATACCGTTGAACAACGCCCTGCACACGGGGTCAATGAAGGGATTCGACGATCATTACTCAAAACCAACTCCTCTAAAACCATATTTATTTTATGGTTTTCTCGCTTATTTTCAGATTTCGCGCTAAAATGTGCGCCTCATTTTTCTATCTTAATACATTTGGAGTTATCCATGAACGCTACTGTAGAACAGCTTGCACCTGTAGAACAGCAAGCGACCAATAATTGGGTTGTTGCGGCACTATATCAATTTAAAGAAGTTTCAGATGCAGCGGATCTGCAACAACGTCTTTTGGACTTAGTGAATAGCATCAATTTATGTGGAACTCTGATTGTAGCGTCTGAAGGGATTAATGGAACTGTTGCTGGTGACCGTGCCGCAATTGATGCAGTTCATCAATTCCTTCTCAACGAAGGTTTTAACACAATGGAATATAAAGAGTCTGAAAGCTCTGAAAAGCCATTCCGTAAAATGAAAATTAAACTTAAAAATGAAATTGTAACTTTAGGTGTAGAAGTCAAGCCACGTGATTTAGTTGGTCACTATCTTGATCCTAAAGAATGGAATGAGCTGATTAATCGTGATGATGTAATCCTGATCGATACTCGTAATGATTATGAATATAAAGCAGGCACATTCAAAGGTGCAATCGACCCTAAAACAGAATCATTCCGTGAATTTCCTGAATACGTAAAACAAAACCTTGAACAGCACAAAGACAAAAAAATTGCGATGTTCTGTACTGGTGGTATTCGTTGTGAAAAATCAACCTCTCTCCTTCTTCAAGAAGGTTTCAATGAGGTTTATCACCTGAAAGGCGGTATTCTTAAATATCTAGAAGAAACCCCTGCCGAAGAAAGCATGTGGGAAGGTGAATGTTTCGTTTTTGATGGCCGTACTGCTGTTACCCATGGTGTTGAAGAAGGTGAAAACATCAAGTGTCATGCTTGCGGTTGGCCATTGACCAAAGTTGAAGCTGAACTGCCAAGCTATGAACATGGTGTCTCTTGTGTGTACTGTATTGATAAAACCACAGACAAACAAAAAGCAGGCTTCCGTATGCGTCAGTCACAAATTGCAGCAGCAAAACGCAAACGTCTGTAAGCTTAACAAGTCGATTAAAAGCCATAGTTAAACTATGGCTTTTTTATTACCTTGATAAAAATCATGTAACGATTCAACCCTTGAGCATTGCTCTCCACTTCTCTATGCTAAAAACAATAATCAAATGAACGATATAAGGGCATTATGGGACTTGAAGAGTGGGTCTTATCGATCATGGAAAAACTTGGGTATTTAGGTATCGCATTTTTAATGTTCCTAGATAATATCTTCCCGCCTATTCCCTCAGAAATCATTATGCCATCGGCTGGCTATACCGCTTCAAAAGGTGAACTCACCCTGATCGGCGTCATTATTGCAGGAAGTGCTGGTTCAATTTTAGCTGCGATGTTGTTCTATTGGATCGGTCGAAAAGTTCCACAACAACGACTGTTTCAGTTTATCGAACGTTATGGCAAATATTTACGCATTCAGGTTGCTGATTTAGACAAAGCACTGACATGGTTTAACAAACATGGGCATCGCATTGTTTTCTTCGGGCGAATGATTCCAGCAGTCCGTTCCTTGATTAGTATCCCTGCAGGGATCAGCCGGATGCCTTTTAGTAAATTTATGCTCTACAGTAGCGCTGGAACGCTGATTTGGACCAGTTTCCTTGCCTATCTGGGCTATCATTTTAGTGAAAATCAGACACTCATGCTGGCGATTCTTCAACGCATCAGCTATCTGATCTTCGCCCTAATTGCCTTGTATATCATCTGGTGGGTAATTAAGAAGTTTTACCGATCTAAATCAAACCATAACCAATAACACCAACAAAACTTAGACCTGAGATGAAACTGCGTTAAATCCCAGTTGGCTTTTATGCATTTCACCCCTTAACCAGTCTCTCAGCAATCGTTTACGAATATCCGCTTCAAAAGGCTGGGCAGACAATAAATGATAGGCCGAACCATCCGCATAAGTCGTGGTGAGTGGCTCCAGCATCTGATATTTCATTTCTCGTTCAACCATATAAGCTGAAACCACTGTTGCACCTAAACCCGCCAAGCAAGCCTCAATACAGAGATAAAAATGCTCAAGCGAAGATCGTTTTAAATCACTGAGTTGCTCTGGATGCCGATGATTAAACTGTTGCCATAGCTGAGGTCTGGACTTGGAAATAAACAGCTGTGTCATTGCCGCGTGATCATTCTTCGCCCGTACAGCGAGCATCTGTTCATCTGCAATTTTTTCACTATACAGGGCTGTGCCCCAATCAAAATCATCTCTTCTCAGCGCCACGTCGATATGCTGTGCAGTAAAATCCACCGCTCCACCACCGGTTAACAAGCTCACCTCAAATTCAGGATAGCGCTGTTTAAATTGCGCCAAACGGGGAATCAGCCATTTCATGGCCAGTGTCGGTTCACAAGAAAGAATTAGGTTCTTCTGCACTTTGTTGTGTTGCTGTAATTGCACTACGCACTGCTCGATCTGTTGAAAAACCTGCTGACAGCAATCAAACAGCACCTCACCTTCTGGGGTCAAAGTTAATTTTCTGGCTTCACGTACAAATAACAGCAAACCTAAACTTTCTTCCAAGTTTTTAAGTTGCTTGCTCACTGCACTTTGCGTCACAAATAGCTTTTCCGCAGCAAGTGTCACACTTTCATAACGGGCCACGTAATAAAAAAACTTGAGTGAATTCAAAGATAATCGCTCAATCATTCCAAAAACTCATGTATAACAAGAATTAACTTCAATTTTAAATATAGCAAGAATATGAAAAATATAAAAAATCTTTAATCAATCAATTTAGGAATAGATGAGTGAATGAAATCATTGCCGTCGGCATCGTTACCCTGCTTGCAGTCATCAGCCCTGGTGCTGACTTCGCCCTGGTGACCCGAAACAGCTATCTCTATGGTCGCCATTTGGGCATGTGTACCGCCTACGGCATTGCAATCGGTGTCTGGGTCCATATCAGCTACAGCTTGATTGGACTCAGCTTTTTACAGCAACACCTCCCCAGTTTAATTCATCTAATTCAATATATGGGTGCAGCTTATTTGATCTATATTGGCTACAAAACCTTTACCCAAGCCCCCATTCTGTTTGATGAAAATAACCATCAGATCACACGTTGGCAGGCTTTTAGGCATGGTTTTCTCACCAATAGTCTCAACCCCAAAACCACACTTTTTGTCATGAGTATTTATGCACAAGTCATGACCAGCACCAACAACCTGCACACACTAATCGGCTATGGTATTTTTATTTCTGGCAGTCATCTGGCTTGGTTTTGTCTTGTTGCACTTTTTTGTTCTGCCCCTTTCATTCGAAATAAAATTCTCGCTCGACAAATCAGCATTAATCGAGTGATTGGTTGTATCTTGAGTGCTTTAGGACTGAGTCTATTTTTCGCTCATTTTTAAAGATTGATCTTTAAACGATCTAAATGTAAAGCAACAACGCCAATTGTCGGCAATAAAAAAACGCCTTCTAGAGGCGTTTTAATATTCTATTTGTTTGTCATTCTTCAACCGCGATGATCACAGTATCCGAGGTATCCTTATGCTGGCGTATGGTACATCAGATAGAGTTCATTTAAATTATTTGGAATTTCTTCCGCTAATTCATCCATCAACTGACCATTGCGACGGAAAGATTCCATTTGTGGATCTTCTTCATCAATTCCGCTAAACACCATAATTGGTAATGTTAAATCGATAAGCTGTTCTTCAAACTCAGGCGCAAACCACGCATCTTCATTAAGGAACATGGCATCAACAAAACCAACACTCCAATCACCTAAGCTCGATTCAACGTCTGCTTCTTCGATTTCAAATGGAAACTCGATTCCATTTTCATTGGCTAAATCTTGACGAATAGACTCCAACCAAAGCTTAACCTGCTCAAGCACTTCAGCAGGAAGTTTCTTTTGATTACTCTCGAAAAGCTCATCTAACCAACGATCGAATTGTGGACCAACTGCAATCGCACACAAAAAGCCATGAGTCGCTGCAAAATCTAGACCATATTCATTTTGATCGCCGTCAAGATAGTTACTCAATAAGTCTAAATCTAACGTGCTCATTCTTTAATCCAATTTTAAAAATACATCGTCAACAGCATAACATTTTCGGACATAAAGTCTTAGCAATTTTGCTTAGTCTTCGTCATCAAGATCATCGTCGTCGAAATCGTAATCAAAATCTTTGAGTTCTCGCTCTAAACGACGTTGCGCCAGAAGCTCATCAATCAAACGGCGCTTTTCTAATGATTCTTTGGCAGTAATTTTTCCAGATGACTCATCAAAACCTGCATCATCTTCACCATAGTTATCATCATCTAATTCAAAATCTGTAGAAGACACTAAGTACCTCTAATGAAAAAATATAAATGGGTCTAGCCGCTATTTATCGGTCTTAGCCAGCCTTGTCAAGTTTTATTTGTTTTTTTTGTGATAAAACGATGTTTTGTACTTTTTTTCGTCAGTTTTTTTGTGTATTTATAATCTAAGAACAATTGTAATTAAAAAACATCTTTAATCAGGACTGACTGCTTGAAAATTTATGACTCAACCCCATATTCAAGAAACGAACGTGAAATCAAAGCTATTTTTATTTTAAAGTTAACGGATCGAATCCAAAACATTCATCGTGAATTGTGCTATCATGCACGGTTTTTCACCGCCCCAGATTCAACAAAAGAGTAAGCAAAGATGAGCGATATGAATTCCCCTACTTCGCAAGTAGCGGCTCTGATTAGCCGAGGCAAAGAGCAAGGTTATTTAACTTACGCTGAGGTTAACGATCATCTACCAGACTCAATTACGGAAAGTGAGCAGATTGAAGACATCATTCAGATGCTTCAAGACGTTGGTATTCCAGTGCATGAACGTGCACCAGAAACTGATGACACCATGTTTGGTGAATCAACTGAAGCGGCTGACGAAGTTGCCGAAGAAGAAGCTGCTGCCGTATTAGCATCGGTTGAAAGTGAGCCTGGTCGTACCACAGACCCTGTACGTATGTATATGCGTGAAATGGGTACGGTTGAACTTCTTACACGCGAAGGCGAAATTAGCATTGCAAAACGCATCGAAGAAGGTATTCGTGACGTTTTACATTCGATTGCTTACTGGCCAAATGCTGTTGAAGTTGTTTTACAAGAATATAATGACTTTTTAACAGGCGAGCGTCGTCTTGCCGATATTCTCTCTGGTTATTTAGACCCAGAAACTGACGAAGATATTCCAGAAGTTCTTGAAGAAGAAGCTGAGCTTGAAGAAGACGAAGATTCTTCACCTAAAGCGAAAGACGTCAAACTCGATGATGATGACGAAGAAGAAGAATCTGAAGGTGATGATGATTCTGAAGGTGAGTCAGGTCCAGACCCTGAAGTTGCTAAAGTTCGTTTCTCTGAATTAGAGGCTGCTTGGAATGAAACTAAAACGGTTGTAGCGAAGCACGGTCGTGATAGTGATGAAGCAAAAGCTGCGCTTGAAGCGCTTGCTGCTGTGTTCATGATGTTCAAATTTACACCACGCTTATTCGAAATCATTTCAGAAATGATTCGTGGTACACATGACCAAATTCGTTCAAATGAACGTGAAATTATGCGTTATGCAGTACGTCGTGGTCGTATGGATCGTACCCAGTTCCGTACAACTTTCCCTGAGCAAGAATCAAATCCAGCTTGGTTAGACGAACAAATTGCAAAAGCACCTGCTGAAACCAAAGCGCATTTAGAGAAAGTACGTCCTGACGTATTGGCTTTCCAGCAAAAAATTGCAGATATTGAGAAAGATCTTGGTTTAAACGTTAAAGATATCAAAGATATCTCTAAACGTATGGCGGTTGGTGAAGCAAAAGCTCGTCGTGCTAAGAAAGAGATGGTTGAAGCAAACTTACGTTTGGTAATTTCAATTGCGAAGAAATACACCAACCGTGGCTTACAATTCCTCGATTTGATTCAAGAAGGTAACATCGGCTTAATGAAAGCCGTAGACAAGTTTGAATACCGTCGTGGTTATAAATTCTCGACTTATGCGACGTGGTGGATCCGTCAGGCGATCACGCGTTCGATTGCCGACCAAGCACGTACCATTCGTATTCCTGTACACATGATTGAAACCATCAACAAGATCAATCGTGTTTCTCGTCAACTTCTTCAAGAAATGGGTCGTGAACCTACCCCTGAAGAATTAGGCGAACGTTTGGAAATGGATGAAGTTAAAGTTCGTAAAGTACTTAAAATCGCAAAAGAACCGATTTCGATGGAAACACCAATCGGTGATGATGAAGATTCGCATCTTGGTGACTTCATTGAGGACTCAAACATCACTTCACCAGTGGATGCTGCGACCTCAGAAGGCTTAAAAGAAGCAACTCGCGAAGTACTTGAAAACTTGACGGAACGTGAAGCGAAAGTATTGAAAATGCGTTTTGGTATTGATATGCCAACCGACCATACTTTAGAAGAAGTAGGTAAACAGTTTGACGTAACACGTGAACGTATTCGTCAGATTGAAGCGAAAGCATTACGTAAGCTTCGCCACCCTTCTCGTTCAGAACACTTACGTTCATTCTTGGAAAACGACTAATATTTGGGAAATCTTGTGCTAGGCCAATGCATTGTCTTGGTTTAGCACAGGACTTGAAGTTCAACACTTCATCCCCATCTATGTATTAGATCAAAAGCGCCTGCACTGATGCAGGCGTTTCAAATTAAGAGGTTGCTCATGTTAGACCGCACTCCTTCTCGTGAATTGCAAGAACATCTTTGGGTTTTCCCAATGGACTATCCGATCAAATTGATTGGTAATGCAGGGGATGAACTTCGAGTGGCTGTTGTTGATATTTTGCAGAAGCACTTCCCTGAATTTGATGGCGAAACAGTGAAAGTTCAGCCGTCACGTACAGGCAAATACCACTCTTTGACTGCACAATTGCGCTTTGAAGAGCTGGAACAAGTTCATGCCTTATACGCTGACCTTGCAGCCTGTCCTTTAATTAAGACAGCGCTTTAATTAAAAAGTCCAAAATACGAAAGTGTTTTGGATTTTTTTTCGCAAAAAATAACATCCGACTTTTTTGATAAATTCCTATTTATCTGATTCAAATCATTACATAATTCAACAACTCATCAATTCAAAGCCGCCAAGGAAATCCTGTTGTAATGAATGCTGCAAAACCGACTTTAATCATTCGTTGTTTCAATGATCTACAAGATTACACAACTCGTTTTGAAGCAATGAAAGACTTCTCAACTAATCGTGATGAAACCACACCCGATGAAGTTTGGCTGCTTCAACATCAAGATGTCCTGACCCAAGGACAAGCAGGCAAGCCTGAACATATCCTGCTGCACAGCAACCTGCCGATTGTACATACTGATCGCGGTGGCCAAGTCACTTGGCATGGCAGAGGTCAATTGGTTGCCTATTTCCTGTTAGACCTGAATCGCTTGAAATGGCATGTGCGTACTTTGGTCAGTTTTGCAGAACAAGCCATGATTGATCTACTCAAAAAATATAATATCAATGCCTATGCCAAAGCTGATGCCCCAGGCGTTTATGTCGATGAACGCAAGATTGGTTCTCTTGGTTTTAAAATCCGTCGTGGCCGTAGTTATCATGGTCTGGCCCTGAACATCGACTGCGACCTCACTGGTTTTCAAACCATTAATCCCTGCGGTTATGCAGGTTTAGAGATGGTGCGCTTACAGGACTTACTGACAGATTATCCAAGCTTTGAACAGCTTTGCGCTGATTTTGTCCACTATCTGCAAAATACCGATTTCTTTAATGACCTTGTAGTCAAATCTGAATAATTTACTTTTCAATTCTAATAAAATAAATTAGAGTAAATACTCTAAATTAGCTTTTGCATAATTTTAACAAGGGATACACAAGTGATTTCAACCAAAGCAGTGAAGCCCACGTTGCAATTTGCCTACGTCAAACTCATGATGGATGTTGTGGGTCGTGGCCTCGTGATGGCAAGCCAAGTGGATGATGAAGTACAACAGGAAGTGTCGAAATTTCCTGTTGGTTTTATCCTTTCAATGAATGTTTTCCCAAATGGACCTGCATTTGTTGCTCGAGTAACCGAAGAAAAACAATTAGAGCTATTGTCCAATTACAAAGGCAAGCCTGATTTAACCATTACCTTCAAGCATTTAACCCACGCCTTTTTGGTATTTTCTTTCCAAGAAAGTACGGCACAAGCCTTTGCCAATGACCGTATGATTGCCGATGGTGATGTTTCAAGTGCCATCCGTCTGGTGCGTTGCTTGAACAAAATGGAAGCCCTGATTTTACCTAAACTAATCGCTTCACTTGCAGTCAAACGCTACCCTGCTGAATTAACATTAAAAGAAAAATTCACGGGTGCAAAAAATATTTATCTTAAAGTCGCAAAATCATATCTCAAACGGAGCGCATAACATGGCTAAGCCTTATTACGAGTTTTTCTGTCCTGTAAAAGTCATTGCTGGTAACGCTGCTTTAGAGCATATCCCGTTTGAACTTGCGACGCTTGGCGCAAAACGCCCGATGATCATTACCGATAAAGGTGTACGTGCCAATGGTTTGCTTAGCCCAATCGAAGCAGCATTCAGCACCACTGATGCGGTGATTGGTGCGATCTTTGATGATGTTCCACCCGACTCAAGCTTGGAAGTGGTTCGTTTAGCCGCAGAACTTTACCGCAAGCAAAAATGTGATGCGATCATTGCGATTGGTGGTGGCTCCGTGATTGACACCTCTAAAGCGACCAATATCTTGGTCTCAGAAGGTGGTGATGATTTATTGCAATATTCAGGTGCACACAATCTACCGAAACCACTGAAGCCATTCTTTGTGATTCCAACCACCTCTGGTACAGGTTCGGAAGCCACCATGGTGGCTGTAGTATCGGATACCCAACGCAATGTCAAACTGGCTTTTGCTTCGTATTACTTGATGCCACATGCCGCGATTCTTGATCCACGCATGACCCAGACTTTGCCGCCGCATCTGACTGCCATGACAGGCATGGATGCACTGACACACTGTGTTGAAGCCTATACCTGTTTAGCTGCAAACCCACTTAGCGATGCCTATGCCAGCGCAGGGATTAAAAAGATCAGCGAAAACCTGTTCAAAGTTTTAGACAATCCAAGCGATGCACAAGGTCGTTTAGAGCTTGCACAAGCATCTACTATGGCGGGGATTGCCTTCTCAAATTCAATGGTTGGTTTAGTTCATTCACTTGGTCATGCGCTTGGTGCAGTTGCCCATCTGCCCCACGGCTTATGCATGAACTTATTCCTGCCATACGTGCTGGAATATAACAAAGAAATTAATGGCGACAAAATTGGCGAGTTGCTACTACCGCTTGCGGGTGCAGATATTTATGCACAAACTCCTGCAAACTTACGTGCAGACAAAGCAATTGCCACAATTTTAGCAATGCGTGATCGTCTTTTCAGCCTGACCAAACTGCCACGTACATTACGCGAAACAGGTAAAGTCACTGAAGCACAACTGGATGAAGTTGCAGATAAGGCATTGAATGATGGTTCTATCATTTACAATCCGAAAGAAGCAAACTTGCAAGACATTCGTGCAATCTTACAAAAAGCATGGTAATACATTGAGTTAAATCAAGTATTGCTGCTTAAAAGCCCCGATATTGATTGAGTATCGGGGCTTTTTAATTTTAAGTGAATCTTTATTCATCTATTTCTTTACCCAATTGGCAAAAAAATTGCTAAAAAAAGCATAAAAGTACTGACAATTTATAGTGTTTTAGGATAGATTGGCGCACTTTCGTTTTTTGTACGGGGGATCGTTTTTGTCTCAAATGATCCTTAACACTATGGCTGATCTTTGATCAACGATTATGAGGATAACGCCGTTGACAAATTTATCTGGGACTCAACCAACAGCGAAGCTTCAAAAGAATCTTGTGCTTTGGCACATCATCATTATTGGCTTGGCTTATATTCAACCATTAACTTTATTTGATACGTTTGGTTTAGTATCTGAAAGAAGTGGTGGTCATGTACCGACTTCCTACATATTTGCCTTAGTTGCAATTCTTTTAACGTCGATCAGTTATGGTCACATGATTCGTCGTTATCCGTCTTCTGGTTCTGCATATACCTATGCCCAAAAGTCAATTCACCCTAATGTTGGTTTTATGGTGGGTTGGTCTTCATGGTTAGATTATTTGCTCTCTCCTCTGGTGAATATCATTCTTGCTGATATTTATTTGAGAGCACTCTTCCCAGAAGTAAACAACTGGATTTGGGTGATTGGTTTAACCGTACTCATGACTGTGATCAACTTGTTTGGTGCACGTTTTGTTGCGCGTTTTAACAGTACCATTGTCGTGATCCAACTCGGTGTCATTTTCTACTTTGTGTATCAGGTCTATATCCTGCTCACACAAGGGGTCTATGCCGATGGCACACTGAATCCAGACAAAGCTGAATTATGGTCACTTGCGCCATTCTGGAATGAAATGACCTCTGTTGGGGCTTTAATTGCTGGTGCAACGGTTCTCTGCTTCTCATTTACGGGTTTTGATGCGCTTTCTTCACTTGCAGAAGAAACCAAAGATGCTGAGAAAACTTTGCCACGTGCAATTTTCACTACAGCCTTGGTTGCGGGTATCATCTTTATTGTCAGCACCTACTTTATTCAGCTTTACTTCCCAAGTAATCCGAGTACCTACTTCAACCCACTGGACGAATCTCAGCCCGTGATGGTTGCAGCAATTGGTAGCCTTGCATTTAAGACCATGGTTTTATATTTTGCGGTCGTGGCAGTAATGGCATCTGGTATTTCGGCGCATGCAGGTGTATCGCGTTTGATGTATGTGATGGGTCGTGATGGCGTGATCAATAAGAAATTGTTCGGTCATATTAGCCCACGCTTGCATACCCCAACTTACAACATCTTGATTGTGGGTGTTGTTGCGTTGTCTGCTGGTTTCCTTGATCTTGAGCATATCGTGAACTTGATTAGCTTCGGTGCTTTAACTGCATTTAGCTTTGTTAACTTCTCGGTAATTTCTCGCTACGCGTTACGAGATGGCAAGAACAAGACACCAAAAGACATTATCAGTTACATCATCATTCCTACACTAGGTTTCGCCAGCGTGTTTATGATGTGGTTAGAAATTGATAAATTGGCTTTACAGATTGGTCTGGCTTGGGCAGTAATCGGTGTCGGTTATCTTGCTTATAAGACTAAAGGCTTCAAATACAATGCGCCACAGCATAATGAATTTGATGACAGACATTAATCTGATGAGGTAATAAAAAAGGCGCTGAATGCGCCTTTTTTATTACTTGAAAATTTAGCCGTGCAGCTTTTCGACGATCGATTTCACACGTTGTGCATAAAGCTTCGCTGTTTCCAAATCCCCTGTTGGAATCTCATCGGTACTTGCATCTGATGGTGATTGAACCAACAAGCCGACTGAACCACCTAAATTGTTCACATCTTCACGTTTCGCATTTTTAGTATTGGCAGGCAGCAAACCTAAGCTCACCCAAATACCGCCATGCTGTGAAGCCAAAGTTTGTAATTGAATCAAGGTCACCTGCTTATCACCATTCAAGCTCGCGCTATTGGTAAAACCTGCAAACACCTTATCCTGCCAACCACGGGTAAACCAGATTTTTGAAGAAGCGTCGGCAAACTTTTTAAACTGCCAAGGGGTTGCTGCCATGTAAGTTGGTGCTCCAAACACAATACCTTGCGCATTATTAAGTGTTTGCCAATCTTGTTCCGTAATTTCACCATTCTGATCAATTTCAATTAAAGCTGCGTCAATTGCACCCGCAAAAGTTTCAGCAACCACTTTGGTATGGCCATAGCCAGAGAAATATACAACCGCAATTTGTGTCATGAGAGTATCCAAAATTTTTCAAAAGTTCGATTTAATGATATATTTTAGAAACTAGGTGTCAATTAGTTACCAACTGGTAACTACTAACATTCGATTAAGAAAATGAAGGTTATCGCTATGAATCAGGCATTAAAATACGATATTTATCAACAACATTGCCCTGCTCGGTTATTTTTTGAAAAAATTGCAGATAAATGGGTACTGATGATCATCAATGTGCTTGCGCGAGAAACCCAGCATTTCAATTTACTCAAAAAAAGCATTCAAGGCATCTCACCTAAAGTATTGTCACAAAAGCTAAAAATGTTGGAACGAGATGGCTTTATTGAAAGACAAGTACAAGATACTGCACCGATTCGAGTGGATTATTCACTCACCACACTCGGTTTAGAAGTTGCAGAAATGGCCTATCAACTCAAGGATTGGGCAGAAAGTAATATTGAACAGGTGATTTACGCTCAACGACGTTTTGATACGATACAGGAACAACAATTCGAATAATTCCGTGAGGTGTGTATGTACCCACAACCTTTAATTGCAGTTGCAGATGTCGAAAAAACCAGTCAGTGGTATCAAACTGTGCTGGGCTTAGAAAGTGGACATGGCGGCAGAGAATATGAACAATTGCTATTTGAGCAAAGCATGGTGCTGCAACTGCACCAATGGCAAGCGCATGATCACTCACATATCGGCGATCCGAAACGGGTGATTGGTAACGGCGTTTTGCTTTGGTTTGAAAGCGATCAATTTGATGAGATTGTACAAAAGCTACAAACTCACCAAGTTGAAATTTTGGAAGGACCGAAATATAACCCGAACGCACATCATCGCGAAATCTGGTTTAAAGACCCGAATGGCTATACGCTGGTTGTGGCAAGTCCATATGGCGATCTTTGATTAGAGTTGTTTAAAACCTTGCTGTCTCCATGCCTCGTAAACAATGACAGCGGTTGCATTAGAGAGGTTTAAGCTTCTTGAGTTTTCAGCCATTGGTAAACGAATCCACTGTTCTTGTGGGAACATGAGACGCACCTGCTCTGGTAAACCACGGGTTTCAGGCCCCATCAACAAAGCAACTGGACGATTCAAGTCAACTGTATGCGGCGTCGCACTACCTTTAGTCGTCAATGGGAAGACATGCTCGACCCCTTTGGCTTTCAAGTCTGCGAGGCAAAGCTCAATATTGTCCCAAATTTGCATTCTTGCCCATTCGTGATAATCCAAACCAGCACGTTTCAACTTTTTATCATCCAGCTCAAAACCTAAAGGTTTGACCAAATGGAGTTGCGCACCTGTATTGGCACATAGACGAATGATATTACCTGTATTCGCTGGAATCTCAGGCTCGTATAGGACGACATGAATCACAAATTTTCTCTACTTTTCATAATCCCTCCTAGCCTCCCTTTGAAAAAGGGAGGAACTCCCCTCTTTTTTAAAGAGGTGAGGAGCGGTTATAGCTCCGCAAGGAGGGATTTTATTGCCATTTTAACTGTTCACGTAGACTGACCACTTCACCGATAATGGTTAAAGTCGGCGCTACGATCTGATGTTCAGATACTTTGGTCGCGATATCTGCCAATGTACCCACCACCACTTTCTGATCAGGGGTTGTTCCTTTAGAAATTAAGGCCACAGGCATGCTTGGACGCTGACCATGTGCAATCAATTGCTCACAAATGCGCCCCAAACCGACCAAACCCATGTATAACACCAAAGTTTGGTTTTCATAGACCAGTTCATTCCAAGGTAACTCAGGTGAGCCTTCTTTTAAATGACCTGTCAGGAAACGTACACTTTGCGCATAATCACGATGTGTCAGTGGAATACCTGCATAGGCAGAACAACCTGAAGCTGCGGTAATGCCTGGAACAACCTGAAACGTCACATTGGCTTGCACTAATTCCTGAATCTCTTCTCCACCACGGCCAAAAATAAAGGGATCACCACCTTTTAAACGGCAAACACGTTTACCTTGCTGTGCATATTCCACCAATAAGGCATTGATGCCATCTTGTGGAACCGAATGATTAGAACGGGCTTTACCAACGTAAATCTTTTCAGCATCACGGCGACACAAATCTAGAATGGGTGCAGATACCAAGCGGTCATAAATCACCACATCGGCTTGCTGCATCAGACGCAAGGCTTTTAAAGTCAGCAGTTCTGGATCACCCGGCCCCGCGCCGACCAAATACACCTCACCTTTCGGTGCAGTCCATTCTGTTAAAGCCTGCTCAATCAGATCATTGGCCACATCAATATTGTCATTGAAAACCTGTTCTTTCAGCGGACTAGCGTACAAGTTTTCCCAAAAAATACGACGCTCATCTGGATTGGCAATTTTGGCTTTCACTTGCTTACGCCATTGTCCCGAAAACTCAGCCAACTTGCCCATACCATGCGGCACAATGGTTTCGATCTGAGTACGCAACTGTCTGGATAAAACGGGTGATGCACCATTGGAAGCCACTGAAATCACCAACGGTGAGCGATCAATAATCGCAGGCACCATAAAACGGCAATGCGGAATATCATCGACACTGTTGACCAGCAGGTTACGCTGTTCACACTGTTCAAATACGCTTTTATTGACGTCAGGCTGGTCTGTGGCAGCAATCACCAAGCGATAAGCTGTTGCCAGAATCGTTTCAGAAAAAGAGGCTTGAATATATTGCCCTGCCGATTGCTCAATAAGCTGGCGTAATTCAGGAATGATCTCTGGTGCAATCACATCAACAATTGCACCAGCTTTGACGAGCAGGTTTGCTTTGCGGTAGGCAATATGCCCACCACCCACAATCAGACAACGTTGCTGCTGCAACTTTAAAGAGATTGGGAAAATTTCCACGTCACGCCTCTATATTTTCAATCTGATTGAGCTTAAGCAAAAACTATGCACAAATTCGATGCAAAGTTTAGTCGATGTAGCTAACACCGCCCATATATGGACGTAAAACTTCTGGAATTTCGATTGAACCATCAGCGCGTTGATAATTTTCCATCACTGCAAGCAAGGTACGACCAACTGCCAAACCTGAGCCATTCAAGGTATGCACCAATTCGATCTTCTTCTGATCAACACGGTAGCGTGCTTTCATACGGCGTGCTTGGAAATCACCCACATTTGAGCAGCTTGAGATTTCGCGATAGGTATCTTGGCTCGGCACCCATACTTCTAAGTCATAAGTTTTAACTGCACCGAAGCCCATATCACCACCACAGAGCAAAATCTTACGGTACGGTAAGCCCAATGCCTGCAAAATGCCCTCTGCGTGTGCAGTCAATTCTTCAAGTGCCTGCATAGAGTGCTCTGGTTTTACGATTTGCACCATTTCGACCTTGTCGAATTGATGTTGACGAATCAAACCACGGGTATCACGACCATAAGAACCCGCTTCACTACGAAAACATGGCGTATGTGCAGAATATTTCAGTGGTAAACGATCCGCATCAATAATTTCATCACGAACGAAGTTAGTCACCGGTACTTCAGCGGTTGGAATCAGGTAATACTCTTTTTCACCTTGTAGCTTGAATAAGTCTTCTTCAAACTTAGGCAGTTGACCTGTACCACGTAAGCTATCTGCATTGACCAAATACGGTACATAAGCTTCGGTATAGCCATTTTTAAGCGTGTGTGTATCCAACATGAACTGGGCCAAAGCACGTTGTAAACGCGCCAAAGGTCCTTTCAATACGCTGAAACGTGAACCTGTTAATTTAGTTGCTGTTTCAAACTCCAGACCACCCATCATTTCACCAAGATCGGTATGGTCTTTGATTTCGAAATCAAACTGGCGTGGTGTACCCCACTTCAAGATTTCAAGGTTATCGCTTTCATCTTTACCAAAAGGGACTGATTCATCTGGCAAGTTTGGAATTGCGAGAGACTTTTGCTCAAGCTCAGCTTGCAACTCAGCCAAAGCTACTTCTGCAGCTTTGATTTCATCACCAATGGCCGCCATACGCGCCATGATCTCAGAAGCATCTCCACCCGATTTTTTGATTTGACCGACTTGCTTGGCACCTGCATTACGCTCTGCTTGTAAGTTTTCAGCTTTGGATTGCAAATCTTTACGGCGAGCTTCTAAATCAGCCCACTCTTGTACATTTAGCTGAATACCACGTTTTGCCAAAGCAGCATTGACTGCTTCAATATTATTTCTGAGTAATTTTGGGTCGATCATAATCAATCATGAATAGAGAAAAAACTGGCTATAGTGTAAGGCTTTAACCTAAAAAAATACAGCGATTGACAATTAAAGTCTCAGCACCTACAGCTAAGAAGTAGGTGCTGACATGCACTAATTAGGATCTTTAGGTAAGCTTGGTAAGTATTCTGCTTTTACAAACTGCTTGGCTGCGTAGTAAGGCAAGGTCAACTCACTCATACCTTCTGCATAAGATGCCAATTCATACAGTGGATAAACAAATACAATGCCATTTACCCCATAGTAATAGTTATCACTGACCTGTAATTGCTCTTTTTTAATGCTGTGGTCTTCCAACCAGTTTTGATTAGATGCATAAAGCTCATCACGTAGTTTGGTATTCATATCAGGTTTAAGCAATTCACTGACTGTGATATGTTTTTTATTGCTCAAATCAAAATTCACAAACTCTTGATGTGACATGCCATGTGCTGCACCTGCAGAGTAAGAATAACTCTGAATCGCAAAAGTCGCTAAGTTATAATTTTGCCCAATAAAGCGTACATAAGTACTGCTTTCACTTTGCGATGGTTCGTCCGCAGGGACTTTTACTTTTTGATCAGCAATATTCGAAAATGCATTCGGCTCCGCTTTTTTCATACGATTCACGAAATACTCATCAATCCATTTCTGATTGGTTTCAACTGTTTGTAAATCATAAGTGGTACAACCATCCTCCAAACAGACTTTCTGCTTTGGAATTTTAACCGCCACCACTTTTGCATGAATCAATGGAATATCGACTTTTTCAGTTGCCGCTGCAGTATCTTTTTTAGGTTGGCAACCTACAAGTGCAACGACAGTCAGGATGGGAAGAAGTGGAATAATTTTTGATCGTTGTGAAGTATTCATCGTCATGCAAGTCTCTGATGTTTTTCTTCACTATACAAAGCCTTGCTCCTAGATGAAATTAAAAAATGTATCCAAACTTCATATAAAAAAAGCCGCAACATGTGCGGCTTTTTAAGTGGAACAGAGAATTACTGATCAATAATATCGGTGCCTTTAGGCGGCGTGAAATTAAACACTGAGGCTGGAATCGCCTGATTCACTTTAATATTATTGAAACGAACATAAGTGGTTTGACCCAAAGAGTCTTGTAATACCATCAAATTCGGTGCCTTATTGCCACCAAAACTAATCGTTAAGCTTTGGAATGCGCCATCTTCCTGTTTCGGATACAAGGTGTAATACAGTTTGGTACGGTCTGGTTGAGTCACACGATAAGACTGCATGATCTGGTTGGTATTACCCGATAACAATAATGCAGGCGTATTGGCAATTTGATCATCTAAGCTTTGACGTACGGCTTGCTGTAAGTCCGGATCATAAATCCACACCACTTTACCTGTGGTCACAATGGTTTGTTTGGCTGGACTGGTGGTTTCCCAATAAAATTTCCCCGGACGCTCAACTTTCATGGTTCCTTTAAAGGTTTGATTCATATGTTGAGCAGTTAAACCTTTTTTTTGTATTGCTTTATTACTGGTTGCCACTTTTGTGGTTTGTTCAAAATCTGCGGTGAATCGTTGCAAGCCAGATAACTGTTGAACCAAACTTGTGGTCGCTTGCTGAGCCGATGCAGCTACAGGTGCAGCGAATACCTGACTACTCACAACAGGAGCAAGTGTCATTGCACTTAACGTTGCAGCATAAGCCATTTTTTTTACGAAATTCATAAAAACAACCTTCTATCAGATTTCTACTGGTATGACGACATCTTACTGTTTTTGATCATTAAAAAAATGAAGAAAAGCAACGGTTTTGTGTAATTCGTGTCGCAAAGTTCTGCATTATGTATGAAGTTGCAGCCTTTATGTAGAGATTGTAAGGATGAAATTCTACTTTTCGACCATTCACCAACTAAGGACTTCAATGCCAGATCAGAGAAATTATTCATCAACAATGCTCTAGACGAAAAATAAGAGTTTGATAACCTAAAACCAATAATTTAAAAAGCACCGTCCATGAAAAGCCTTGCCTTTATACACCGAAATGACACACGATTTGCGATTGGCGATTTTTATCCAGCCCTTTCTGTCTTTTCTTATCAGGAACTGGGTAATACCACCTCGCCCTTTTTATTGCTAGATCATCTAGGCCCAGGACGTTTATCACCCAAAAGCACGAAAAAAGGTGTCAATGAACATCCACACCGCGGCTTTGAAACAGTGACCTTTGTTTTTGCAGGTGAATTACAACACCAAGATTCTACAGGTCAAGGCGGCATCATTGCGCAAGGCGATGTTCAATGGATGACGGCAGCTTCTGGTATTCAGCATACAGAACATTTTAGTCCAGAGTTTCGTGAGCGTGGTGGATACTTTGAAATGGTGCAATTGTGGGTCAACCTTCCCGCAAAAGATAAAATGTCAGCACCACATTATCAAAGCTTACTGAATCACAAGATCCCAAAAGTCATTCTCGAAAATAATGCAGGCTATGTTCGTATCGTGGCCGGACAGTTCCAGAATATTCATGGGATCGCCGAAACCTTTAGCCCGATGAATGTCTTTGATGTACACCTAAATAAAGGACAGCAACTCACTCTGCCTGCCAATCATGGCGATACGACTTTAATTTATTTACGTAAAGGCAAGCTTCAGTTCGCAGCGCATGAAGACCGCTTAGAAGAACAGGCCTTAGCGGTGATGTCGAGCTTTGATACAAATGTTGTGATCACTGCCTTAGAGGATTGTGATCTGCTATTTTTATCCGCACCGCCCTTACAAGAACCAATCAATGGACATGGTTTCTTTGTGATGAACAGTTATGAGGAAATTTTAAAGGCTTACGAGGACTTAAAAACAGGAAACTTTGGAACAGCTTCCGACTAAACTACAATTCAAAATTGATATACATAAAAAAACCCGCTCAAAGCGGGTTTTCTCGAACTATTAAAACTTAAGCTTCAACAGTTACATAGCGACGGCCAAATTGACCTTTCACTTCAAACTTTACTACGCCGTCAGCAGTAGCAAATAAAGTATGGTCACGGCCCATACCAACATTTGCACCAGCGTGGAACTCAGTACCACGTTGACGAACGATGATGTTACCAGCAGTTACAGTTTGACCACCGTAAACTTTAACACCTAACATCTTAGGATTCGAATCACGACCGTTCTTCGTCGATCCACCGGCTTTTTTAGTTGCCATGTCTATTTACTCCTCGTGTTAGCCTGCGATACCAGTAATTTTCAACTCGGTAAACCATTGACGGTGACCTTGTTGCTTACGGTAGTGTTTACGACGACGCATTTTGATGATGCGGATTTTGTCGTGACGACCATGGCCAACTACTTCTGCAGTTACTTTTGCGCCAGCAACAACTGGAGCACCGATTTGAATGTTGTCACCGTTAACAACCATTAATACGTCATCAAACGTAATAGTCGCGCCAGTTTCAGCTTTCAATAATTCTACTTTAAGGGTTTCACCCTCAACAACACGGTGCTGTTTACCACCGCTTTGGATTACTGCGTACATAATGTACTCCAACTTGCCCGTGTCGTCGTGCCGATAAAGGGATATACCGATCTTAAGACGAACGCCACTGGGGTTATACAAGGGGACAAATTTTAAGTGAAAATTGATCAAACGACAAGTGATTTTACATAAACACATGTATATCGATAACTTGCTTGGATTTTTAAGCAAAATCAATTAGATTGATGGCGAACTGTTTTGATTGATTCTGATCAAAATTTGAAATACATTTTTGAAAACAAATTGTGACAATAACAAACTGTGTTTTTACAGTGCCATAAGTAAAGTAATGGCGCTTGGTGGGAACTTCCCTTTTTTCTGTCTAATTTAAGACCAAAGAGCTCATCATCGTGTTTTAAATGACAGATTACGCAGTCTGTATAACTGTTTAGTCACAGATTAATTGATACACTTGGCAACACTACCCACCTATACGAGGTTTTTCTTCATATGGTTATCGATTTTAAGCAAGACATTCTCTCCCCTGTTGCGACAGATTTTGCTGCGATGGATCGCCTGATTAATGAAGGAATTAGTTCAAAAGTGGGCCTCGTCATGAGTGTCAGCAAACACGTGGTAGAAGCAGGCGGCAAACGCATGCGCCCGATTATGTGCTTATTGGCAGCGCGTGCTTGTGGACTCGCCAATATGCAACAGGCACAGCATTTGGCTGCGGTGATTGAAATGCTGCACACCGCAACTTTGGTTCATGATGACGTGGTAGATGAATCGAACTTGCGCCGTGGTCGTCCAACAGCAAATGCCACTTGGAATAATCAAACAGCAGTTTTAGTCGGTGACTTTTTAATCTCGCGAGCTTTTGATTTATTGGTCGACTTAAACAATATGACCTTATTAAAAGATTTTTCGACAGGTACCTGTGAAATTGCAGAAGGTGAAGTACTGCAACTGCAATCGCAGCACCAACCAGAAACCACAGAAGAAACTTATTTAAGAATTATCCACGGTAAAACCTCTCGTTTATTCGAACTTGCCACTGAAGGTGCAGCTATTCTGGCGGGAGCAGAAGAATACCGTGAACCTTTGCGTCGCTTCGCAGGTCATTTTGGTAATGCCTTTCAGATTATCGACGATATTTTAGATTACACCTCTGATGCTGAAACATTAGGTAAAAATATTGGCGATGATTTAATGGAAGGAAAACCAACTTTACCGTTAATTTCGGCATTAGCTCATTCAACAGGCGAGGATCACGAGATCATTCGTCGCAGTATTGCAACGGGTGGTGTTGAGCATTTAGATAAAGTGATTGAAATTGTTCATCACTCGGGTGGCCTAGATTACTGTCAAAAACGTGCCCAACAGGAAACGGATGCCGCTTTAGAAGCGTTAAAAGCGCTGCCAGATAATGAATATCGCCAAGCACTGATCAATTTGACCTTAATGGCTTTACATCGACTACAATAATTTTCTGACCGCCTATGCATTTAACCTTATCTGATCTTTTTCTAAAAATGCAGGAACAGCTTGACCAACCTCAAGCTATTCTTGACGAACAACTACTGATTGAACTGGTCAATCGGATCCGTCCCAAAAATTCAAATGATGCGGATGAAGTCAAACAACGTATTCATGCGCTGATCAAAATATTATTACTGACTCCAACCTCAGCAATCCTGCTGCAAAATTTCTTACTTAAGCTCATTAGCCAATATAAACAGTTAAGCTTATATGCTGACAGCGGGATTCTATCGCTGGATGGTTTTTGGAACCAGCTGGGACAACGTCTAGGTGCGCATTTCCTCCCTTTAGTCGAAGACGGTCAACAGCTTAAAACTTTGATTGGAAAAGTGTTCCACCAAGAAAATGACAGTGAATGGCTCGATCTGATTGAGAATCAGGACTGGATTACGCTATTCAACCTATTAGGTGAAAGCCAAAGCAATACCAAAGAAAAGCAAGTTTCAAAAAATGAGCTGATTAAAGCGATTACCGTATTGTCCTATCGAATTAGTGGTATCGGTTTATATCCTGAATTTATTAATGCGCAACCTGAAATTACCGAATATGAATCGCCTTTTCTAGTTCAAAACCGAGAAATCGTAGAATTTATCGAGAAATATAAAAAGCAGATTGATGATCAAGACGCGGTTGTTGTTTTGCCGCCACCAGACGCTTCACAAGCCTTTGTAATGCTGGATCAGTGTCGTGAAGTGGTGCTCAAAATTCGCCGTGCCACCAAACGGATTGGGGTTAGTATCAGCCTGACCTATTTATTATCACTATTAGAACAGGCGATTGATCGGATTGAACTGCTGCTGACTTTATTAGCCAGTCAAAATGATGCACGTTATACCGCATTGGGTGAGCTGATCGTCGATTTGACCAAAGCTCATTACAATGAAAAAAGTGTTCGTCATTTACTGACTTCAACCAGTGAATTGATTGCCTTACAGGTAACTGAAAACGCCAGTAAAACAGGCGAACATTATGTAAGTACCGACAAAGCTGGCTTCTTTGGTATGTACAAGGCAGCTGCGGGTGCAGGTGCAATCATTGCCACCATGGCAACGCTGAAAATTTTAACTGCACGCTTGGTACTTGCACCGTTTGGTCATGCCTTTTTATATAGTATGAACTATGCGCTTGGTTTTATGCTGATCCATGTATTGCATTTTACCGTGGCGACCAAACAGCCTGCCATGACTGCTGCAGCTTTGGCATCAACCGTACAGCAGCAAAAAGGCAGCAAGACCGCACAAATTGCCGAACTGGCCGCACTGATTATTAATATTATCCGAACCCAGTTCATTGCGATTCTAGGCAATATCTCGATTGCAATCCCAACTGCGGCACTGATTACCTTTTTATGGCAATACAATCTCGGTGAACCGCTGCTCAATCATGCCAAATCAGCCGCATTGCTACATAGTCTCAACCCCTTTACCTCACTGGCGGTTCCACATGCTGCAATTGCAGGTGTTTGTTTATTTTTCTCAGGCCTAATCGCAGGATATTTCGATAACTTGGCGGTTTACCGTAAAGTCGGCCCACGCTTAAAGCAGCATCGACGTTTAAAACGCTGGATGGGACAACAACGGTTGGATAAATTTGCCAACTATATTGAAACCAATCTTGGCGCATTGGCGGGTAACTTCTTGTTCGGGATCATGCTGGGTAGTATGGGAACGATTGGATTTATCTTAGGCTTGCCTTTAGATATTCGTCATATTGCCTTTGCTTCTGCCAACTTTATCCAAGGTTTAATGACCATTGGTGGTCCTGACATTGGTTTAATTTTAGTGTCATTCTTAGGTGTGATGCTGATCGGCTTAACCAACTTATTTGTCAGCTTTACCTTGACGATTATTGTTGCTCTACGTGCACGTCGTGTTCGTTTTGCACAATGGAAACCTTTAGCTAAGTTAGTGACAACGCATTTCTTAACTCGACCAAGTGATTTTTTCTGGCCACCTAAGCAACCCGTAGAAGTTGAAGAGCAAAGCAAAAACGTATCTTCACATCACTAACTTTGTACAGAAAAAACAGCGAAGTACAAGTCTAACATTTGAACTATTTTTACGTATAATCAAACCACCAAAAATAGTTCAAATGGGTTGGTATTCCCAGCGTCTATTGTTCAATAGATCACTTCTCAGCCATGGTATCCCCTTTACCCGAAGGAGATACGATGACGTGAGTTCGTATCTCAATTTGAATGATAGAGATCAAAAAATGCTTCTATATCACTAACTATGTAAGAATTTTATGATGTATTTTGAATAAGTGGTTTGTTATTTCACTTTCGTCGAATCATGTTATATGGCAGATATTGTGGTTTTCATGATGAATCGAATACGTTAAAAACAGCTTCTTTCAATAAATACTGATGTCGATTGAAAATGAGATATACATCAAATTTTGTTATGTTTTTTTACTAGACCTTAAAAAAACACAAAAATGAAATTATCATAAAATTTCAAGACTTGACCAAAAGTGTACTCACGAGTACACTTTCTAACACTCAACAACCCTGAACAATGGTTAAGCAAATAATGAGTAGCGCATGCCATACCTATTGCTTTGTATTGGTTGCTTTTTTTTAGGACTCGGTGTGATTGGGTTAATGAATTCCAACGCATCAACTTTAGACCTTTTTAGTGTTCAAGCTTTTTTTGAACACCGTTCATTTACGCTTAATCATGTGACAGTTCTGCTCTCTCGGCTCGGTGGAATGCCTTTTTTACTATTTTTAACAACATTTTTGTGTATTTACCAAACGTGGATTAAAAATTATAAGAATGTGACGTTTATCGCTTTAAGTGTCAGTGGCAGCATTGTGATTGGTTGGCTTCTGAAATGGGGCATTGATCGGCCAAGACCAATGGAGTTTTATCACTTGGTTCAAAGTTATGGTGCATCCTTCCCAAGTGCCCATAGCCTTTATGCTGCAACCCTTGCGAGTCTAGCTATGTTGTTGTGTCAACAACATAAATATCGCACCAGTGTCATTTTAGTATCTACTTTATGGTTTATCTTCATGGGGATATCTAGAATCTATGCGGGGGTTCACTACCCAACTGACGTACTTGCCGGTTGGGGAATTGGGTTGATTTGGACTTCGTTGCTTTGGTTTGGGCTGTATCAAAGCACTTTCAGCAACAATTTGTTTTTAGATAAAAAATCTAAATTGAGGTGGAATAATGATGTCGGCTAAGCTTTGGGCTCCTGCCCTAACTGCTTGCGCATTAGCAACAAGCATTGCGCTTGTTGGTTGTAGCAAAGATCCTAAAGATGCACAGCAAGCTGCTGCTGCTCAAAAAATGCCACCTCCAGAAGTTGGTGTCATTGTTGCGCAACCACAAAGCGTTGAACAAAACGTCGAACTGTCAGGACGAACCTCTGCATATCAAGTTTCGGAAGTACGCCCTCAAACAGGTGGCGTAATCTTAAAACGATTATTTGCTGAAGGAAGCTACGTTCAAGCAGGTCAAGCACTTTATCAAATTGATGCAAATACCAACCGCGCAACAGCAGACAATGCTCGTGCAACGTTATTGCGTCAACAAGCAAACTTAAATGCATTACGCGTGAAAGAAGGCCGTTATCGTCAGCTTGTGGGAACCAATGCGGTTTCTAAACAAGAATATGATGATATCAATGCTCAAGTAAAATTAGCTGAAGCTGATGTCGCTGCATCTGAAGCTGCATTAAAAAATGCTGAAATTACATTGGGCTACTCAACTGTTCGCGCACCAATTTCTGGTCAATCTAGCCGTTCTTCGGTGACACCAGGTGCATTGGTGACTGCAAACCAAGCCGATCCATTGGTGACAATTCAACAACTAGATCCAATCTATGTTGATATCAATCAATCGAGTGCTGAATTATTGCGTTTACGCCAACAACTCAGCAAAGGCAGCTTGAATAACAGTAACAATACCCGTGTCAAAATCACGCTGGAAGATGGTTCTGAATACCCAGTGGAAGGTCAACTCGCTTTCTCTGATGCAAGTGTGAATCCGGATACAGGTACTGTGACTTTACGTGCAGTCTTCTCAAATCCAAACCATTTGTTATTACCAGGTATGTATGCAACGGCTAAAATTTCGCAAGGAGTTTTGCCAAATGCCTATCTGATTCCTCAAGCAGCTGTGTCTCGTTTACCAACAGGACAAGCAATTGCTTTAGTAGTAAATGCAAAAGGTGCGATCGAAACACGCCCAGTTAAAACTGTGGGTGTCAAAGGTCAAGACTGGATTGTAACTGAAGGCTTACAGGCTGGTGATAAAGTTGTTGTTGATGGTGTTGCCAAGGTAAAAGAAGGACAGGAAGTGTCTGCTAAACCTTATCAACCAAAAGCAGCTGAAGGTCAAAATGCAGCACCAAAAGCTGCTGAACAACAAAAGCAAGCCAATTCACCAAAAGCTGAACAAAAAGCAACTTCAGAAGCTTAAGGGGTAGATTGCATGGCTCAATTTTTTATCCATCGCCCAATTTTCGCTTGGGTGATTGCACTGGTCATTATGTTGGCGGGTATTATCACGCTGACAAAAATGCCAGTTGCACAATATCCGACAATTGCCCCCCCCACGGTAACCATTTCTGCAACTTATCCTGGGGCTTCTGCTCAAACCGTTGAAAATACGGTCACCCAAATCATTGAACAACAAATGAATGGTTTGGATGGCTTACGTTACATTTCATCGAACAGTGCGGGTAATGGTCAAGCATCAATTAACTTAAACTTTGCACAAGGTATCGATCCAGATATCGCGCAGGTTCAAGTTCAAAACAAACTGCAATCAGCAACAGCGCTTTTACCTGCTGACGTACAACGTCAAGGTGTAAAAGTGACTAAGTCTGGCGCAAGCTTCTTGCAAGTTATTGCTTTTTACTCACCAGATAACAGCCTTTCTGCATCTGACATTAAAGACTATGTGAACTCAAATATTTCTGAGCCACTGAGTCGTGTGGCGGGTGTGGGTGAACTCCAAGTATTTGGTGGTTCATATGCAATGCGTATCTGGTTAGATCCAGCAAAGCTGACGAGCTTTAACTTAACGCCTAATGATGTTGCAACAGCCATTCGTGCACAAAACTCTCAAGTTGCAGTTGGTCAGCTCGGTGGTGCGCCATCGACTGCGGGTCAAGTACTCAACGCAACCGTGAATGCACAAACCATGTTGCAAACCCCTGAACAGTTTAAAAACATCTTCCTGAAAAATACTTCAGGTGGTGCTCAAGTTCGTTTAGGTGATGTTGCACGTGTGGAATTGGGTTCTGATAACTACCAATTCGACTCGAAATTTAATGGTAGTCCTGCAGGTGGTGTTGCAATCAAACTTGCAACAGGTGCCAATGCACTGGATACCGCTGCCGCAGTTGAAAAGCGTTTATCTGAGTTACGTCATAACTATCCAAGCGGTTTAAAAGACAAGCTTGCGTATGACACCACACCATTTATTCGTCTATCAATTGAAAGTGTTGTCCATACACTGATTGAAGCAGTCGTCTTGGTATTTATCGTAATGTTCTTGTTCTTACAGAACTGGCGCGCAACGATTATTCCGACATTGGCTGTACCTGTAGTGGTATTGGGTACCTTTGCCGTGATTAATATCTTCGGATTCTCAATCAACACCTTAACCATGTTCGCAATGGTACTGGCCATCGGTCTGTTGGTAGATGACGCCATCGTTGTCGTCGAGAACGTTGAACGGGTGATGCAAGAAGAACATCTCGAACCGATTCCAGCGACTGAAAAGTCAATGAGTCAGATTTCGGGTGCCTTAGTCGGTATCACCAGTGTATTAACAGCGGTATTCGTACCGATGGCATTCTTCAGTGGAACCACTGGGGTGATTTATCGTCAGTTCTCGATCACGCTGGTTACGGCGATGATCCTGTCATTACTTGTAGCATTAACCTTTACCCCTGCCCTGTGTGCGACCTTGTTAAAACAACACGATCCAAACAAAGAAGAAAGCAACAATATTTTCGCGCGTTTCTTCCGTTGGTTTAACCGTAGCTTTGAAAAACTTTCAGAGAAATACCAAGGCGGCGTCAATCGTATGACCCACCACAAGTTATTCTCTGGTGTGCTTTATATTGTTGTGATCGCAGCGTTGGTTGGTATCTACAAAGTATTGCCATCTTCTTTCTTACCAGAAGAAGACCAAGGTGTGGTCATGACCTTAGTTCAGTTACCACCGAGCGCGAGCTTGGAACGTACTGATAAAGTCATTGATACCATGACGGGTTACTTCTTGAATAAGGAAAAAGAAAATGTAGAGTCGATCTTTACAGTTGCTGGTTTCTCATTCACAGGGGTGGGTCAAAACGCGGGTCTTGCCTTTATTAAATTAAAAGACTGGAGTGAACGTACCACACCAGAATCACAGATTGGTGCCATCATTCAACGTGGTATGGCATTGAACATGATTGTGAAAGATGCGTCTTACATCATGCCATTGCAGTTACCAGCAATGCCTGAATTGGGTGTCGCTTCTGGTTTCGATATCCAGTTGAAAGATGCAAGCGGTCAAGGGCATGAAAAGCTGATTGCTGCACGTAATGCAATTTTAGGTATGGCATCACAAGACAAACGTCTTGCAGGTGTACGTCCAAATGGTCAAGAAGATACACCGCAGTACCAGATCACCATTGATCAAGCGCAAGCAGGTGCAATGGGCGTCAGTATCGCTGATATTAACAGCACCATGAGCATGGCTTGGGGTGGTTCATATATCAATGACTTCGTTGACCGTGGTCGTGTGAAGAAAGTTTATGTCCAAGGTGAAGCGGATACCCGCATGATGCCTGAAGACTTGAACAAGTGGTATGTGCGTAATAACAAAGGCGAAATGGTTCCTTTCTCTGGCTTTGCCAAAGGTGAATGGACTTATGGTTCACCACGTCTAGAGCGTTATAACGGCGTATCATCTGTTAACATTCAAGGTACGCCTGCACCAGGTGTCAGCTCTGGTGATGCAATGTTGGCGATGGAAGAAATCATTGGTAAGTTGCCATCTATGGGCTTAACAGGTTTCGACTATGAATGGACAGGTTTATCTTTAGAAGAACGTGATTCTGGTAGCCAAACGGCTCCTCTGTTGGTTCTTTCATTATTAATCGTATTCCTATGTCTTGCTGCACTCTATGAAAGCTGGTCAGTACCCGTTTCGGTATTACTGGTTGTACCTTTAGGTATCGTGGGTGCATTTACCTTGACATGGTTAGGTATGCTGATTAAAGGTGATCCAAACTTATCCTTTAACATTTACTTCCAGGTTGCAATTGTTGCCGTAATTGGTCTTTCAGCGAAAAATGCGATCTTGATCGTCGAATTTGCGAAAGAATTACAGGAACAAGGCGAAGAGCTCTTTGAAGCAACATTACATGCTGCAAAAATGCGTTTACGCCCAATTATCATGACCACACTTGCATTTGGTTTTGGTGTATTACCATTAGCCTTGGCAAGCGGTGCGGGCGCTGGTAGCCAACACTCAGTCGGTTATGGTGTACTTGGTGGTGTAATTTCTTCAACTCTTTTAGGTATCTTCTTTATCCCTGTATTCTTCGTGTGGATTCGTAGTATCTTTAAGTACAAACCTAAAACTTTAAATACTCAGGAGCATTGATCGTGATGCAAACTGTATGGTCTATTTCCAGTCGTGGCATTGCAATCTCTGCACTCGCGCTATCTTTGGCTGCCTGCCAAAGCATGCGCGGGCCAGAGCCTGTTGTGAGTTCAGATGTTCCTGAAAGCTTCGCGTCTTATGGCAATGCTTCTGGAAAATCAATTGCGGAACAAGGTTACAAAGACTTCTTTGCTGACCAACGTTTACTGCAAGTGCTTGATCTAGCACTTGCCAATAACCGTGATTTACGTACGGCTACGTTGAACATTCAAAAAGCGCAACAGCAATACCAAATTTCGGAAAACAACCAATTGCCAACAATTGGGGCAAGTGGTAGTGCTGTTCGTCAAGTGACCCCTACCCGTGACCCAAATAATCCTTATTCAACTTATCAAGTTGGTTTGGGTCTAACTGCTTATGAGTTAGATTTTTGGGGTCGTGTACGTAGCTTGAAAGATGCAGCTTTAGATAGCTACCTCGCAACACAAAGCTCACGTGATGCAACGCAGATCAGTTTAATCAGCCAAGTGACTCAAGCATGGTTAAACTACTCATATGCGAATGCACAATTGAAACTTGCGGATCAAACGCTGAAAGCCCAACAAGACTCGTTTAACTTGAACAAGAAACGTTTCGATGTGGGTATTGATAGCGAAATCCCTGTGCGCCAAGCACAAATTTCGGTTGAAACGGCACGTAATGATGTCGCGAACTACAAGACTCAAGTTGCTCAAGCTCAAAACTTGTTGAACTTACTTGTTGGTCAGCCAGTTCCTCAGAACTTACTCCCTCAACAACAAGTGGCGAGTATCACGCAACAAAACGTGTTTAGCGCTGGCTTACCAAGTGACTTGCTCAATAACCGTCCAGATGTGAAAGCATCTGAATACCAGTTAAGTGCTGCGGGTGCGAATATTGGTGCTGCTAAAGCCCAACTCTTCCCAACTATTAGCCTGACTGGTTCTGCTGGTTATGCATCAACTGACTTGAGTGACTTATTCAAATCAGGGAATGCGTTATGGTCAATTGGTCCAAGCTTGAATATCCCAATTTTTGACTGGGGTACTCGTAAGGCCAATGTCAAAATCTCTGAAACTGATCAGAAAATTGCACTTGCTAACTATGAGAAGTCAGTACAGTCAGCTTTCCGTGAAGTAAATGATGCTTTGGCAACACGTGCTAACATTGGTGACCGTTTAACCGCTCAACGTCGTTTGGTTGATGCAACTAATACAACATACAAGCTTTCAAATGCCCGCTTCCGTGCTGGTATTGATAGCTATTTAACCGTATTGGATGCACAACGTTCTGCTTATTCAGCAGAACAAGGTTTATTGTTATTACAACAAGCAAACCTCAACAACCAAGTTGAACTTTACAAAACACTTGGCGGTGGTCTCAAAGCCTCAAGCAGTGAAACGGTAACGCATCAGCCATCGAGCTCTGAACAACATTACGCAAAAAAATAATTTCATCTTTTGCGGATAAAAAAGCTCACTTCGGTGAGCTTTTTTATTGCAACCATTGCCAATATTTCTTATCTTCAAACTGAATATATTAATGATTTAGAAAATACGATGTTACTAAGCAGTTTAGAGTCTGTACCGGGCCATGAAATCTTACGCCAGCTAGATGTGGTGTATGGCAGCACCGTTCGTAGTAAACATGTTGGTCGTGATTTGATGGCAGGTTTAAAGAATATTGTGGGTGGTGAGTTAACGGGTTATACCGAATTGCTGGAAGAGTCACGTCAGGAAGCCACTCAACGTATGATTGATAAGGCCAAAGGTTTAGGTGCCAATGCCATTGTCGGTATTCGTTTCTCAACTTCAAATATTGCCCAAGGCGCATCAGAGTTATTTGTCTATGGTACAGCGGTAGTAGTACAACCCGTTGCGCCTAAACTTCCTGATCCATTTGGCGCATAGGCAAAATTATGGATGGATTAATTTTTCAGATTGTCCTGTTTCTGATCCTATTTTCAGTCGGTTGGGGTTTTGGTCGTCATATCGAGCAGAAACACTTACGTGAACTGGATCAGAAAGAAAAGCAATTTTCCCATATCCGTATTGACACCAATCGCTTTGTAGAAACCTCAGCCTATGGGCAAATGGTCAGCAGCAATGTGGTGATCTCCCACGATTATTTTAAGTATGTACTGGCAACCATTCGAAACTTCTTTGGTGGGCGTTTGGTCAGCTATGAAAGTGTGGTGGAACGGGCGCGTCGTGAAGCTGTGGTTCGCCTGAAGCAAGAAGCGCATGCCATGGGTGCGAACCATATTATGGGGGTTCGACTCAGTACCACTGAATTGGGTATGCAAGGTGGAATGGTTGAAGTATTTGCTTATGGTACGGCAATCATCCATACACAATAAAAAAATCCTGTGCCATGCACAGGATTTTTGCTTAGGATTCGGCAAAGATCGCTTGCCAATAATGATAGGTTTTCTCTTCCCCATCTTCTAACTTAAACTGGTATGACATCTGACGAATTTCAGTAATTTCAAATTCAACAGGATGTTTGAATATACCGCCTGCATAAGCAAAGGTATGGTATTCGCCATTTTCACCACAAACATCAACGTCGCTTGGCATCCGTTTAATCAAAGCTGCATCGATATCCTGCCCAATAAACGACTCATCGAGCTTACTGGCATCAGTTACAATGATTTTGGTTTGAATGCCTGAATCCAAGAAATCCTGCATCACTTCAAGCGAGTTCAGATTCCATATCGGCTCAACCACTTCAATACCTAAAGGATGCAAACGGTCTTCACGATATTTGCGTACATCGCTGAGGTAAATATCACCAAAGATAAAGTGCTCAACACCCTGTGCCTTAAAATGATTGGCTGCATCGAGCATACGTTGCTCATAGACAGGCAGACTTTTTGGTAGAAATACAGGATAAAGTGGAATACCAATACTTTCAGCCTGCTTTTCAAGCAATGCATGTGGAATGGCATGCATAGATGACAACGCTGTTTCTTCATTGACCGTGGTTAATAAAGCAACTACCTCAAATTCATTTTGCTGTAAGACTTTATACAGTGCCAATGAAGAGTCTTTACCACCGCTCCAATTAAAAACGGCTTTCTTACGATTATTCACACTCATTTCACTTTCATTTTGCGAATCATCTTATACAACAAGTTTGGTGACAATCGAGAAACCAACACACCTAATTGTTCTTTTTTGCCACCGACCACAATATATTGCTCGCCTGCCATCAACGACTCCACCACCCGCTCAGCAAACACATCAGCATCTAAACCATTTTCAATGGCTTCATCCTGATGGCCTTGTGGCTTGCCTTCACCATTTAAGGCATTAAAAGAGACATTGGTTTTGACAAAGCCAGGGAAAACCACCGAAACTTCAACGCCATCTTTCGACACTTCAGCACGCAAACTGTTGGCCCACATATGAATCGCTGCCTTAGCCGCAGAATACGTAGCACGATATTGTGTTCCTAAAAGACCCGCGACACTGGAAACGAACACTACTCGACCTGATTTTTGTTGCAGCAAAGTCGGTAACACGGTTTTAGTAAAAAAGACCTGTGAAAAGTAGTCAACCTCCATGATGGCACGTTCAGTTTGCATCGCAGTGTCTTGAATCAAGGCACGTTGACTCAAACCTGCATTATTGATCAGCCAGTCAATACGTCCTTTACAGGCCAAGACCTGTTCATGCGCATGGCGGACTTGAGCTTCATCGGTAATATCTGCGGCAATCGAAAGATGCTGTTCGGGCTTGAGTAATCCAACGCGTACTGCTTCCAGTTCATCATAACGACGCGAGGTCAGCACCACTTGTGCACCTTGCAATGCGCATTCACGAGCTAAAGCTTTGCCTAAGCCAGATGAAGCGCCAGTAATCCAGACCACTTTATTTTCGAGAGTTTTGAGTTTTGCCATGTCCATGTCCTACCTATGCTTGATGACGCATAAATTTCAGGAAGTAATCTACATATGTTGCCGCGACTTGCTGATCAATTTGCGTGCCTAATTTTTCCAAACGCTTATAACCCAAATGTGTAGTCATATTAATGACCCCATTAAGGGTTTTATCGACCACGAAATTAAACTTGAGACATTTCTTTGGTTCACGAATCAAATGGGTCACACCAGCATCAATCACTTCAGTGAGAAGTTTGAGTGCATTTGAAATTTCTCGATGATCTCCGCCTGCCAACTTTTGGCTAGAAGCGATGACCTTCTGAGCCAAATGCTGCTCAACAGGATAAGTCATATATACCTGTTCATCTTCAAGTTGTAAGGTTTTAGAGAGGTATTCCACCAAAGGGATTAAGCGGTCATTGCCAAAAAATGAAATCGACCATGGCATATATTTGCGAATTGCTTCCAAAATTTGCTGAATCACTTTTTCAGATTCACCCGTTTGTGAATACTGCTGATTTTCTTGTAACAGCACCATAAACACTTGTTCAATCACTTCACAAGCCATTTCTGACAATACACTGCCCAAAGCATTGGCCTGACTTTCTTTATGTCCTTGCAATAATTGCGCTCGAATATGTGCAAACCTTGCATAAGTATCCGCATGAATATTTAAAAAAACGGCGGTGTCCATTTTAATAACCCTAATTGTAAGATTCCATAAAAAAAGAGCTTGTTAAACAAGCCCTTTTATCAAATCTATTTTTCTATCATTTTTGGCATTGTACACGCCGAATTTAGCACAATCTATTCTGTATCGACATGCATAAATGCTAAAAAATGATTGACGCAATCGGTTGCTGCATTGCTATCCACTTGATTACCCATTTTCTCTAAACGCTTATAACTTAAATGGGCAGTCATATTGATCACCCCATTTAAGGTTTTATCCACCACAGTATTAAAGTTGAGACATTTTTTCGGTTCACGGATCAAACTGGTCACACCCAAATCCACGATTTGAATCAAGGTTTGAAACACATCGACCATATCACTGATTTCATTATTCTTGAGTTGCGTGACCAAACGATGTGCCTGCTGCACCAATTGTCGATCAATCGGATAAGATACATAAACCTGCTCATCGTGATACTTGATCATATTGGAAAAATAATTGGCAAAGGGACACAGACGTTCATTCCCAAATAAAGCAATCGACCACGGCATATATTTACGTACCGCCCCAATGATCTGTTGAATCACCCTTTCAGATTCAGCAGTATTTTTCTGGGTGAGCTGCGTCGGCTGACGATTTTGAATCAAGAGTACCGAAAACACTTGCTCGACAATCTCACACGCAATTTCGGATAACACCTCACCCAAGATACGGGATTGGCTCTCATGCGTACCAGCATTGAGCTGTTGGCGGATGGTTTCAAATTGTCCATGTGTGACGTCATTAATTTTCAACAGGATTGAATAACTCATGAGAAGCATCCCTTTTTTAGTTTTTTGCATTCTTATATTGTTGTTTTGAGCATCAATATTTTTAAGTTATGTGATGCATTACACAAATCTAATCCTATTTGTATAAAAATCCAACGCCTTTCATCGGCTTTTTTCAAAAAAATGAAGTCTATAAAGACTTTATCTTGATTGAGCTGTCGATCATCAGGCATAAAAGCCACATGATGAAGCTGTACTAAACGTCTCCTTTATAAAAGCTCAAAAAACAGCAATTCAGACATTATTTAAGCAGCTTTTCGCATTAACACTTGGCGCGGCTGAAATGCCTACAGAAGCGAGGATTTTTTGCTACAATAGATCTAATTTTTTATTCAATTTTAATCTTCTGTACTATGACTGACGCTCAATCTGCTCAAAATATTGCAACCACTTACGATCCAACCGAGATCGAAAAGAAATGGTATCAAATCTGGGAACAACAAGGTTATTTCAAACCATCAGGTCAAGGTGAATCATTCTGTATCATGATTCCACCACCGAACGTCACCGGTAGCTTGCACATGGGACATGGCTTTAACAATGCCATCATGGATGCACTAACCCGTTACAACCGTATGATGGGTAAAAATACCTTATGGCAGCCAGGAACCGACCATGCGGGGATTGCAACGCAGATGGTGGTCGAGCGTCAATTGGGTGCGCAAGGTGTCAGCCGTCATGACTTAGGTCGTGAAAAGTTCATCGAAAAAATTTGGGAATGGAAAGAGCAATCGGGCAATACCATCACCCGTCAGATTCGTCGTTTAGGTTCGTCAGTCGACTGGTCACGCGAACGCTTCACTATGGATGAAGGCTTGTCTAATGCAGTAAAAGAAGTGTTCGTAAAACTGCATGAAGATGGCTTGATCTATCGCGGTAAACGTCTGGTTAACTGGGATCCGAAACTACAAACAGCACTATCAGACTTAGAAGTTGAATCGGATAAAGAAGAAGCAGGTTCATTGTGGCACTTCAAATATTTCTTTGAAGATAAAAACCTACGTACCCATGATGGTAAAGACCACATCGTTGTCGCGACCACTCGTCCTGAAACCTTGTTAGGTGATACCGCGGTTGCTGTGGCACTTGATGATGAACGCTATACGCACCTTGTGGGTCAGAATATTATCCTGCCAATTACAGGCCGTGCTGTTCCAATCGTTAAAGATGAATATGTAGATAAAGAATTCGGTACAGGCTGTGTGAAAATCACCCCGGCACATGACTTTAATGACTATGAAGTCGGTAAGCGTTGTGAATTGCCAATCATCAATATCTTCAACAAAAATGCTGAAGTATTGGCTGAGTTTGAATATATCGCCAAAGCGGGCGAGCAAATTTCTAAAACCATCCCTGCCCCTGCAGACTATGTTGGTTTAGAGCGTTTTGAAGCACGTAAAAAACTGGTCGAACAAGCAGAAGCTGAAGGCTGGTTAGATCAAATCCAACCTTATACGCTTAAACCACCTCGCGGTGACCGTTCAGGTGTGATCGTTGAGCCTTTATTGACAGATCAATGGTATGTAAAAATTGCACCATTGGCGCAACCTGCAATTGAAGCGGTTCAAGACGGTCGTATCAAGTTTGTTCCTGAACAGTACAGTAACATGTACATGGCGTGGATGAACAACATCCAAGACTGGTGTATCTCTCGTCAGCTTTGGTGGGGTCACCGTATCCCAGCTTGGTACGATGCTGAAGGCAACATCTATGTGGGTCGTGACGAAGCAGAAGTCCGTGCCAAAAACAACATCCCTGCTGATGTTGTGTTAAACCAAGATGAAGACGTACTGGATACGTGGTTCTCATCTGCGCTGTGGACCTTCTCAACTTTGGGTTGGACTGGCGATGCCAAGAAAGATGCGGAAAACTATTTCCTCAATACGTTCCACCCAACTGATGTATTGGTGACTGGTTTTGACATCATCTTCTTCTGGGTTGCTCGTATGATCATGTTTACGATGCACTTCATGAAGAATGAAGATGGTACGCCACAAGTACCGTTTAAAACGGTCTATGTTCACGGTCTGGTTCGTGATGGCGAAGGTCAAAAAATGTCGAAGTCTAAGGGTAACGTGCTTGACCCTCTTGACTTGATTGATGGTGTTGACCTTGAGACCTTGGTACAAAAACGTACTACGGGTCTAATGAACCCGAAACAAGCGGCGAAGATTGAGAAATCAACCCGTAAAGAATTCCCAGAAGGTATTCAAGCTTATGGTACCGATGCAGTTCGTTTCACGTTCTGTGCATTGGCGAACACGGGCCGTGACATCAAATTCGACATGAAGCGTGTTGAAGGCTACCGTAACTTTGCCAACAAAATCTGGAACGCAACCCGTTTCGTATTGATGAATGTTGAAGGTCAAACGGTTGCTCAAGAAGCGCGTCCTGAGCTGTGGGAACTTCCAGAAAAATGGATCATGAGCCGTCTGCAAAAAGCAGAGGCTGCGGTACATCAAGCATTTGCTACCTATCGTTTAGACCTTGCTGCACAAGCGATCTATGACTTTATCTGGAATGAATACTGTGACTGGTATGTTGAGTTAACTAAGCCAGTTCTGAACGATGCCAATGTCTCTGAAGAGCGTAAAGCTGAAGTTCGTCGTGTGTTACTTGCGGTGATGGAAGCATCTTTACGTTTGGCTCATCCGTTGATGCCTTATTTGACTGAAGAAATCTGGCAAACCCTTGCGCCAATGTTAGGCAAAGGCGGTGCAACGATTATGACTGCGCAATACCCTGTTCCTGATCAAGCGAAAGTGAATGATCAAGCTGAAGCAGACATGCAGTGGTTACAAGGTTTGATTGGTGCGGTACGTAATATTCGTGGTGAAATGGGCTTAGGTAATGCGCGTTTATTGCCTGTATTACTCAAGAACATTTCTGACGCTGAGCGCGAGCAAATCATCCGTATTGAAGCTTTATTCAAAGCATTGGCTAAAGTTGAAAGCATTGAGTTCTTGAGCAATGAGCAAGAACCACCGTTGTCTTGTTCTAGCGTTGTCAGCCATGCATCGGTATTTGTACCAATGAAAGGCTTGATTGATCCTAAAGCTGAATTAGGTCGTTTGCAGAAGGACTTGGATAAAGTTCAAAAGCAACATGATCAAATTGCCAATAAACTTTCAAATGAAGGTTTTGTTGCTAAAGCACCAGCAGCGGTTGTTGAGGGTGAAAAAGTGAAATTGGCTGAGTTTGCTGATCAGTTAGCGAAAATTAAGCAAAGTATGGAGCAGATTGCTGCGCTTTAAATAATTGCTAAATGATTAAAAATTAAGATAAAATCCCCTCAAATTCGAGGGGATTTTTTACATATATGAAATTAATAAATAAGTTCCAAGAGAGCTAAAAAATGTCCAAGGCCTATTCATACAGATGACAAAGACTGTTCTATAAAAAGCTAAATATAGAAGTCCTAATACTCTTTCATTTCAGTTCTTTTTTGTATATCTGTTTCTTTAAGAAAACATGCATATTCACTCAACTTAGAGAGCCTCTTCTCTCTAGGTTTTATGTCCAACCAATATTTCACATCCAAGAAGATATCATTCTCAATATCCCATATTTGCTTATAGCGGATATCAATTTCTTTTTTCCCACCAATAAACAGTTGAAAAGTATTTTTTAGAAAACCATCTTTTTGAATTACTGTTAAGTGCTCATCATCTAAACGATACAATTTTCTATCGAATAGAAAAAAAATAAACTCTTCGCAACCCAAAATTGCTACTAATTTTTTATGTTTATCTACATCAATAAAAAAACCATATCCATCCGCTGCACGATTTGTTATAGATATATTTGATTGGTCTAATTCTTTATTTTCAAAATTAAAAGAATAAAGTTTTTCTTCGTTATTAATATTTAAAAAAATTACTGGATTATTGTCCATTCTTTAAAATCCAAATAATTCTAATACTACTATGTTGCTGGATTCTATTCACGCTAAAAGTAGCAGATTTTCTAACACAGATTCGATATATCGATATTCCCTCTCCTTTTAGGAGATGAGCAGCACTGCTGCGCAAGGGGAGAGGTCTTATTAGAAAGCGACCAACATTTATTCCATAAATCATCCAAAACTCTCTCAGTATTTTTTAAAATTTCATGATTCCAATACCGTACTACTTTTAAATCCAAAGCCTCTAAAAACTTGGTTCGTCCAGCATCATATTCAATCGCATCTTCAGCTCCGTGCTGGCTGCCATCTAGTTCAATCACCAAACCCAATTCATGACAGTAAAAATCGACAATATAGGGGGCAATCACATGCTGTCTGCGAAATTTAAGATTCATAAATCGTTTAGCACGAAGTAGTTGCCACATCAGGTGTTCTGCCTCAGTTGCATTACTTCGCATAGTTTTGGCGAATTCTAATAACTGTGGGTCTAGTTTCATTTTTTTCCTATTTTTAATTTCCCTCACCCCAACCCTCTCCCTAAGGGAGAGGGAGCATCCTTTGTGAATTTGATAGTTATTCGATACGCAATAAAGTTCACTCTCCTTTCAGGAGAGGGCTAGGGATAGGTATTTTTAAAAAAGCTTACAAAACCCCATGCCCCAACAACATCTCCACCCCACTCACTTTTTTCATATGCTTTAAACGCTCTTTTTCCCACTTCAATTGCTGCTTTAACTCAGCACAATCCGCATCTATGGCTTTATACACATCCCCAATATTCAGATGCTCGGCTTTGACTTTCTTCGCCAACTGAAAAGAATCCAAAATCTCTTCAATTTGACTTTCAAGCTGCTGACTTTGTGCATCCAAAGCCAGTTTATAAAACTTCACTTGCTCGGCCGATAGCTCTTTAGCGCCTACACCTTTATTCTGTTCAAGCTGTAATTGAAGTTTCAATAAATAAAACAAATCCTGCTGTTCATAAGCCTGACTCGCTTGCTGGAATAACTCGGTTTTTTCTTCTTTCTTGGTCTCGTCTTGCTCACGGTCAGGATGAATCATCGCAGCAATTTTTAAATACACGGTTTTCAATGACTGCGCTGCCATCTGCTCAGCTTGTTCACGTTTCTGCTGTTGTCGAAGTTGTTTGGCCTGTTCCCTTGCTTGTTGCTGCTCGGCTGCATACTGCTCAAAATCATCTTGTTCTAATGCTGCACTTTGCTCATAACTTTGATGCTGTTCCAACTTGGCTGACTGTACTTTTTTAGTCTTTTTAAGCGATTGCTGGGCATGTTGCTGATAAAAAGTATCAATCTGCTTGACCAGCTTTAACTGTTCATCACTCAACATCTTGGAACGCTTTAACATTTGGGCAAGCTGAGCAATTTTTTCATCCAGTTGCTGTATATCCGCTTTGGAAAACTCATGCTGCTGTAACAGCGTCCAAAGCTGATCTAACTGCTGAAACAAAATTTCATGCAATTCACTATACACAGGCATCAGCTTTTGCCGTGTGTGTTGTTGAATCTCGGCTTGCGCATTCTGCCATGCGGCAAGGCTGATTTTTTGCTGTTCTATTTGATCAATCAGGCGATTCAGCTTCTTCTGCTGTGCAGAAGGTTGAGCCCTTTGCTTTAAATTGACTTTGAGATCAAAGGACATAATGCTGCCGCCTAAAAATTAAAAAGTGTAGCAATAATCAACCAACAAAGTCAGCAAACACTTTCAATATCGTGTTTGGACAAACAAATCGCTTAACTAAGCTTTACTCATCGCCAAATAAGGCATTGGCTGAAACGACCTTGGTGATTTTAACTTTATCTTGTTTCAGCAAGGGATAGATTTTTTGTCTAAGTACATCACTGGTCATGCTGCCATTCAAATTCAGTAACACAGGCTCTTCGCTCAGTGACCCTTTACCTAAGTATTCTTGATTCAAATCATTGGTGGTTGCTTGATTGACCACCACAAAATAGCCTGAAATGCCTTTGACCTGACCACAAGCCAAACTTTGTGGTGACCAATCCCCTTGGCGAATCACTTTTTGCAACGTATAGCCTTTGCTTTTTAATTGCTGCGCTTGCTCTGCTGTTGCGATTGGAAAATCAATCCGCTTTTGCTGTCCTTTCCAGCTCACCAACAAATGACTGGATTGACAAGATTCACGCATAACACCTCCACTTCCTCTCAGCGCGCCTTCATCTGGATCAAAACAGGATGAAATCACTTGAAAAGTCGCTTCACCACAATGCAACGACTCGGATTGATAGGTCTTGAATGGTGTTGCTTGGGCTTGGCTCAACTGAGTTAAACAGACTGATAAAAGACAAAAACTGATGAATTTATTGTTCATATGAAGTCGTATTAGAATTAAAGGTTGACTCATTCTATCTTAAAAATTGAGTGACTAAAGAAAGTCCTCATACTCCTCAATTTGAATTAAACATTAAAAATGACAAACCCAACTTTTAAGCTAAAATCCGTTATATACATCATCATTTAAATACTCGAATTGTATGAAGAATAAAGTCCTATTGCTCACCTCATTTATTTTGCTCGCTGGATGTAATGAAAAACCAAAAACATCATCAGAAAGCGATCACCCCACACAAAAGGCAGTTCAACAGACTCAAGCCGTATCAGAACCTGTGCTTATTCCCACTACACCTGAATCCGATTATCTCGCCAATAATTCAACTCCACTACCAAAAGGCTATTCAGTCGATACAACCCATCTCAAAAAGCCTTTGTTTATTGATTTTGATGGCGATGGAAATCTGGATACCTTTCGAGTGCTGAAAAACCCAAATAAAAAAGGAATGAAATATCTCTTTGAATTCCGTATCTCAAGTAGCAACAAAGTTTATTACTACGAAAATACAGATAAAGATTATGACCTCGATATTTTCGGAACTTTTGAAGTTGCACCTAAAACAGATATTTACGTGAATGAAGACTATCGCTTTGATGAAGATGGAAATATCTTAGCTGATGAGCAAATTGATCCAAAACATTATCTAAAGTTCAAAGGTGATGGTATTTCTGTCAATGTTCTAGAAGAAACCTGTGCAACTTCTGTTTTTTTCTTAACAGATGAAAAAATTAAACGAATTGCGCTGTGCTAACGCATCACGTTCATTTCATAAAAAAGCCGCCCAATTGAGCGGCTTTTTTAATCAGATAAACGTATTACTGTGCGGTATAGCCACCATCCATCACCACCGCCTGTCCTGTAATCCCTGCCCCTTTGTTGCTGGCTAAGAAAATCGCATAGTCGGCAATTTCTTCAACGCTGAGTAAACGCTTCTGTGGCACCATCGCCAAAATCACATCTTCCAAAGCACTTTCCAGACTGACATTACGGTTTTTGGCCAAGTCAGCAATTTGCCCACGCACCAAAGGCGTATCCACATAACCCGGACATAATGCATTCACGGTAATCCCGTCACGGGCACATTCCAGAGCTGCCACTTTGGTCAAACCAATCACCCCATGCTTGGCGCTGTTATACCCTGCCTTACCCGCAAAACCAATCAAGCCATTGATCGAAGACATATTGATAATCCGACCATATTGCTGCGCTTTCATAATCGGAAAAGCATGTTTAATTCCGATAAATGAACCTGTCAACATCACCTGTACCAGTTTCTGATAAATCTCTGTTGAGAAGTCTTCAATTGCTGCAACATGCTGAAAACCTGCATTGTTAATCAGGATATCTAAACATCCAAAAGTTTGTGTGGTCAAATCAATTGCCGCTTTATAAGCCTGTTCATCTGTTACATCACAAGGCGCAGACAAAGCCTCAAAACCCTGCTGTTTTAACTGCTCCACCGCTTGCTGGCATTTCTCGGCATTAACATCAGAAATCACCACTTTCGCACCTTCCTGAGCAAATTTTTTCGCAATTTCTAATCCAATACCGCTCGCCGAACCAGTAATAAAGGCCACTTTGGCTTCGAGTTGTTGAGTCACTGTGTTACTACTCCTATTCTTAATCATTTTGATTGCTCACCAGTCAGTACTGGCAAGCTCAAATTAAAATTCAACTAGACAATACCGAACCATGTAAATGCAGCAATCACCACAAATACCGCTAAGGTTTTAATAATGGTGACCGCAAAAATATCTTTATAGGATTGCTTATGAGTTAAACCTGTGACCGCAAGCAAGGTAATCACCGCGCCATTATGCGGCAGTGTGTCCATACCGCCCGATGCCATCGCCACCACGCGATGCATCACTTCTGGTGGAATACCTGCCGCCACAATAGCGGCGTTATAAGTTTCAGCCATCGCACTCAAGGCAATACTCATCCCCCCCGATGCCGAACCAGTAATCCCTGCCAATACGGTCGTGGTCACCGCACCATTGACCAAAGGATTGGTAAAGGTGGTACCGAGTGCATGACTAATCAAAGCAAAGCCCGGCAATGCCGCAATAATCGCACCAAAACCATATTCAGAAGCGGTATTCATCACTGCCAATAATGAACCACTGATACTGGCATTGACGCCTTCTTTAAAGTTGGTTACCACGCGCTGATAATCAAATAAAATTGCGGCAATAATCCCGACAATCAAGGCCAAACCCACTGCCCAAATCGCCCCAGTTTTTGCTACATCAACAGTGTAGTTGGCTAAACCAATTGCATTAAAATCAAAACCATTCGGATACCATTCTTTGATGGCTGTGGATAGATAACGGTTCATCACCGCAACCAGAATCAACGGCACAAAGGCCATGCCTTGACGTAGTACTGAACCATTGTGCTGCGTAGATTGTTCAACATCGGCAGTCGCTGGTGTGACTGCCTCTTCAGCAGCAAAACCAGCATAACCTTCACCTGTACGAACAGCAGCTTTACGGCGTGATTCCAGATAGAGTAGACCCATGCTCAAGACGAAAATCGCCCCAATGACACCTAAAAACGGCGCTGCATAAATATTGGTGCCAAAGAAGGTGGTCGGAATTACGTTCTGAATTTGTGGTGTCCCCGGCAAGGCATCCATGGTGAATGTAAATGCGCCTAGGGCAATAGTGCCGGGAATCAAACGTTTTGGAATATTGGCTTGTTGGAACAACTGATTGGCAAATGGATAAATCGCAAATACCGCCACAAACAGACTGACACCGCTATACGTCAGAATTGCACCGAGTAAAACCACCGTTAAAATGGCTTTCTTTGCACCAATCAAATTGACAATAGTACGGGCAATCGACTCGGCAATACCCGACATTTCTACCACTTTGCCAAAGATTGCACCAAGCAAGAACACCAAGAAATAGTCTTTAATGAAATTGACCATCTTCGGCATGAAAACGCCCGAATAAAACGGCAGCACATTGGCGGGGTTAATCAGAAAAACCGCGAGCAATGCACATAACGGCGCCATGAGAATCACGGAAAAACCGCGATAGGCCGTGTACATCAGCAAGCCTAAAGACAGCAGAATGACAAATAAGTCCCACATATTCTTTTACTCCATTCCAAAGAATATATGTCAGGGTCAACCAAATTATTTTTTTTATACTGTGTGGTGGTTATCCTAACCATAAATAAAATCAAAATACTGCTAATTACAGTACAGAATCTAAAACCATGACGCATGTTAAAACGTATTTTAAAATAGCATTAAAATCACAAAAAACAAGATGATTAAAACAAAATACAATATTTTTAATTGTTTATAAAAATCAATATCTTACATAAATTAAAATTAAATAATTTAATTGATTAATAAAACAAATCAACTATTCAAAAATACTCATCAATCCCATTCAGTTATATTTAGCTTATTCTTTTTAAAATCCATTTTTCGATATTAAGCTACAATAAATCAATAATCGCATATCGCATTTTTAAAAATAAACGGCTTGCCTCTCGCCACCGAATTAACAAAAATGCCAGTCACAATGTGCTGTTTTTTTTATAAATTACAGCATATAAATCAAAAACTTTCCGCATAGGTCGTCCACCATGACTTTAAAGCAACTCAAAGCATTTCTGGCTTTGACTCGTACCCTGAATTATGCAAATGCCTCTGCTGAATTGCATCTCAGTCAATCTGCTTTAAGTCTAAGTATCAAATCACTGGAAGAAGAACTGGGCGGCAAGCTGTTTAAACGCAATACCCGTCGGGTTGAACTAACACAGGAAGGAAAATCATTGATCCCCTATGCCAAGAAATTACTGGCCAATTGGGAAGATATGGAAAAAGACGTCAAGCAACGATTTAAACTCAATCGCGGCACACTGAATATTGCCTCGATGCCCTTTGTCACCCATGCGATTTTGCCGCAAGTCATTCATAGTTTTTTAGCCAAACATCCCAATATCAGCTTTTCCATTCATGATATTCCCAATGAAAAAGTACTGGAAAATGTTCAGGATGGTATTTTTGAAATTGGGATTTGCTTTGAGCCACCGCGCAATGATCAACTGGAATTTAAGCCTTTATTTGAGGAAGATTTCCTTGCGCTCTTACCGAAAACACATCCACTAGCAAGCGCGGATTCGATCAGTTGGAAACAGCTGTGTGCCAATCCCTTTGTGACCTTGCAGCATCCCTCCATTGTTCGGCATCTGATTGAAGAAAACTGTCTTAAAAACCATCTAACTTTAGATTTAAAAGTCGAATGTCATCAAATCAGTTCCCTCTCCAGCTTTGTCGCATTGGATATGGGAGTCAGTGCCATCCCCCGTCATTTTCAAAACTTTATCGACAAGGAACATAATGTCTTAATCGAAATTGAGGATGGCAAATTGCCGCAAGCGATTGGCATTGTCTATAAAAAAGACTTTGAGCTTTCCAATATTTCAGCCGAGTTTATCGAGATCTTGCTACAACATGATTTTGGCTAACCCTGATTGACTGCTACACCAATACAGACTCGCTCCGTCATCCTGCCCTTTTGAGTAAAATAGATGAAATTTATTGTATTAATGAGTTTCCCTCATTAATCCTTTAAAAATTTAAACTTCTGTAAATAATCCCTGAGTGCTAAAACTATTAGAAACCAAGGAATTTACAGGTGAAAAAAATGAATAAAGTCTATTCAACCGCAGCACTGGCACTGCAAGATGTGGTGCAAGATCAACAGACATTTGCGGTTGGCGGTTTTGGCCTATGTGGTATTCCTGAGGCATTAATCCAAGCACTGAAAGAAACTGGTGTAACAGGCCTCACTTGTATTTCCAATAATGCAGGCATTGATGATTTTGGCTTGGGTGTCTTGCTCAAAACCCGACAAATTAAAAAAATGATCTCGTCTTATGTGGGCGAAAATAAAGAATTTGAACGCCAGTATCTGAATGGCGAACTTGAAGTTGAACTCACACCCCAAGGCACATTGGCGGAAAAACTACGCGCTGGTGGTGCAGGTATTCCTGCCTTTTATACCGCAACAGGTGCAGGCACCTTGGTGGCTGAAGGTAAGGAACAACGTGAATTTAATGGCCGTACTTACATCCTTGAACCATCACTGACCGCAGATGTGGCACTGGTCAAAGCCTATAAGGCGGATAAAGCTGGCAATCTGGTATTCCGTAAAACCGCTCAAAACTTTAACCCTGAATGTGCGATGGCTGGAAAAATCACCATTGCCGAAGTCGAGCAAATTGTTGAAATCGGCGAACTTGATCCAGATGAAATTCATTTGGCGGGCATTTACGTCAATCGTGTGGTGCTGAATGCCTCACCAGAAAAACGTATCGAACAAAAAACCCTAAAAGCACAGGACGCATAATCATGGCATGGACACGTGAACAAATGGCACAACGTGCCGCGCAAGAATTACAAGATGGTTTCTACGTCAATCTTGGTATTGGCCTGCCAACCCTCGTTGCCAACTACATCCCAGAGGATATGGATGTATGGTTGCAATCGGAGAATGGTCTGCTCGGGATTGGTGAATTTCCTACCGAACAGCAACTCGACCCAGATTTAATCAATGCAGGCAAACAAACTGTCACCGCTCGTGCAGGTGCGGCATTTTTCTCTAGCAGTGAATCCTTTGCCATGATTCGTGGCGGCCACGTCAATATCGCCATTCTGGGGGCTATGGAAGTCTCTGAACAAGGTGACCTCGCCAACTGGATGATTCCGGGCAAAAAAGTCAAAGGCATGGGCGGCGCGATGGACTTGGTTGCAGGCGTTCAACGTGTGGTGGTGCTGATGGAACACAATGCCAAAGATGGTACCGCTAAAATTGTCAAACAGTGCAGCTTACCGCTGACAGGTCAAAAAGTGGTGCATCGTATTATTACCGACTTGGGCGTTTTGGATGTTGTCGCAGAAGGCATCAAACTGGTGGAGTTAGCACCGGATGTGACTGAACAACAAATTCTAGATGCTACAGGTGTTGAGCTGTTGATTGAAGCCAAAGCTTAACGCTCCCCCCCCTTTATTTTTCTCGTTGAAGTGATGCTGTAATGGCATCACTTTTCGCTGTTTTCGGGAGCAGCACATTCATTTAGGACAAATGAATCAGATACAACAAAATTAAAAATGGATGCTATACATGAATAAACAACCTGCCTTGTTAGAACGGTTTGCCCTGCGGATTAGTAACTGGTCGGAAAAATGGTTTCCTGACTCTTATATCTTTGCCCTGCTCGGTGTGATTATCGTTTCCTTTGCTGCAATCAGTATCGGTGCATCGGTACAAGATGTGGCGAGCTCCTTTGGGAATGGTTTTTGGAGTTTAATCCCTTTCACTCTGCAAATGACCATGCTGATTATTGTTGGCTATGTCGTTTCGGTTTCTGCACCTGTGAAAAAACTGATTCAGAAGATGGCGCGTATCCCCCATTCGGGACGCAGTGCCATTGTGTTGGTGGCCACGGTCAGTTTATTGATTTCTTTGGTCAATTGGGCAGTCAGTACTATTCTGACGGCGTTATTGGTGATTGCGCTGGCAAAACGTAAAGAACTACAGATGGACTATCGTGCTGCCGCAGCTGCCGCAATCATTGGTATGGGCGCAACGTGGGCACTGGGTATCAGCTCTTCTGCAGCTCAATTACAGGCCAATAAAGCCAGCCTGCCTGAGTCGATCTATAACTTAACCGGTGTGATTCCATTTACCGAAACCATCTTCCTGTGGCAATCCATGCTGATGACCCTAATTTTAGTGATTGTCTCGATTGCGATTGCCTATTGGTCTGCACCGAAAGGCGATAATGTCAAAACCATGCAGGATTTTGAGCTGAGTTTTGAAGAAGAGGAAAAGACCGAAGTCAAATCGACCCGACCGGGTGATTGGTTGGAGAACTCACCGCTTTTGACCATTATTGTGGTGGCATTAGGCTTGATCTGGATGTTTATCGAATTTTCTAAAACCAATCCGATCATCGCCATTTCCAGTCTCAATACCTATAACTTTGTGTTTTTGATGCTGGGTCTGGCACTACACCGCACCCCGCGTAACTTCCTTAATGCCGTGAGTCAGGCGGTGCCTGCTGTATCAGGGATTCTGATCCAATTCCCACTCTACGGCAGTATCGCCTTTATTATGACCCAAGCGCTGAATAGCCAGGATTTATCGCTATCGCACTATATCGCTGAATTCTTTGTCTCGATCGCATCCAAGGAAACCTTTGCGATTGTGATGGGCATCTACTCTGCGGTACTCGGTTTCTTTGTGCCATCAGGCGGTGGGAAATGGATTATCGAGGCACCTTATGTGATGCAGGCCGCCAATGATTTGCAGGTGCATTTAGGTTGGTCGGTGCAGATTTATAATGCGGCAGAAGCATTGCCCAATCTGATCAATCCCTTCTTTATGCTGCCGATGCTGGGAATTTTAAAACTCAAGGCCAAAGATGTGATTGGTTTTACCGTCACTCAATTGGTGTTCCATCTGCCTTTAGTACTGTTCTTATTGTGGATTTTAGGCCGTACCCTCAGCTATAGCCCACCTGTTATGTAAGACCAGCAACAATTACACAGCGCTGCTTTTTATATTGAACATCACAGATATAAAAAGTGGCGTGAGCAACTCCTGAACACAGCAAAAAACCTCTCCTCATTTGCATTCAAATCCCCCTAGACGCCTTTCATTTAGAAATGCCCAAAACTGTGCTATTTTTAGGCAAATTGCACCACTTTTCATCAAAATGATAATTTAACCTCTAAATTGGTGCGTTTTTTGCATTAGATATTTCATCAAATTGAGCTGTTGCGATATAGCTTGAGTTTTTAGATTTACTAAATCTATTTTGGTGCAAAAAACGAATCAAATATTTGCACCAAAATAAAATTTAGCACTTTTTTTGAGCGCCACTATGCAAAACGTAGATCTATTTTTTTTACTGCTCGGGGCAGTACTGGTATTAGCAATGCACGCTGGCTTTGCATTCTTGGAATTGGGCACGGTACGCCATAAAAACCAAGTCAATGCATTGAGTAAAATCCTCACCGATTTTGCCATTTCAGCAATTGCCTATTTCTTTGTAGGCTATTGGATTGCATATGGCCAAAACTTTTTCCATGCAGGCAGTACCTTAGCAGCTGATCATGGCTATAACCTGATGCGCTGTTTCTTCTTACTGACCTTTGCTGCTGCAATTCCTGCGATTATTTCAGGTGGGATCGCAGAACGTGCCAAAATGCGTGCTCAAGCGATTGCAACATTGATTTTGGTGGCACTCATCTATCCGTTCTTCGAAGGCATGATCTGGAATGGTAATTATGGCCTACAAAAGTGGTTAGAGAACTCTTTTGGTGCAAGTTTCCATGACTTTGCAGGCTCCGTTGTGGTGCATGCCATGGGCGGTTGGATTGCCCTTGCTGCAGTAATTTTACTTGGTGCCCGTCATGGTCGTTATAAAAATGATGGTCGTGTCAGTGCTCATCCACCATCATCTATTCCATTCCTTGCTTTAGGTTCATGGATTCTGATTGTTGGTTGGTTTGGCTTTAACGTGATGAGTGCACAACGGGTTGAAGCGATTTCTGGTCTGGTTGCAATCAATTCTCTCATGGCAATGGTCGGTGGTACTTTAGCAGCCAACTTTATGGGCCGTAATGACCCTGGTTTCTTACACAATGGTCCATTGGCTGGCTTAGTCGCAATCTGTGCGGGTTCTGATATTGTGCACCCAATTGGTGCACTAGTGATTGGTGGTACGGCGGGTGCACTGTTTGTTTACCTGTTCACCTATACCCAAAACAAACTTAAAATTGATGATGTCCTTGGGGTATGGCCTTTACACGGTGTTTGTGGTGCATTGGGTGGAATTGCAGCGGGCATCTTTGGTCAACAAGCTTTAGGTGGCTTAGGTGGTGTCTCCATCATCTCACAAGTCATTGGTACGGGGCTTGGCATTATCATTGCCTTGGTCGGTGGTTTTATTGTCTATGGTCTATTAAAAGCGACTATGGGTATTCGCCTGTCACAAGAAGATGAGTATCGTGGTGCGGATCTTTCAATCCATAAAATTTCAGCCAATTCGGAAGAATCAATGTTCTAATTTTTTAAACTCTTTTAAGCGACGGAAACGTCGCTTTTTTTATCTCGACTAAAAACGAGCTAACTTTTCGTTTTCGTATTTGATCATTCTATTCCAATCAACCTTGCCTATACATAGCGGTTTTAATATTGGGATAAAGCAGTTGTACAACCGACTCTGCCCCAGTGAATCCAAGCGATCATGGCACATATCATGCTTTATATTTCTTGCAATTTTTACTGTAATTTACAGCTTTTAAATTACGCCATTCATCCACCATTACGATTAACAAAACCGTAAAGAATATCGCTTGAGCATGCGCATTGAACTCTATTAAGATGAAAAATAATGTTTTTTAATACATCAAAAAGAACACATTATTTTTCATAACAATGAACGGTTAAACCGCAACAATGACGCATGCGATCATAACGATACAAAAGGAGTTTTGTACATGATTTATAAACGCACCATGACCTCTCTGCTTTGTGCAGGCACATTGGTATTCGGACTCAGTGCTTGTAGTGACAACAAAGCGCCGGCTACTGGCGACAAAGCGACTGAAGCGGGTGCCTCCACTTCGGGAACATTAAACAAAATCAAAAGCTCTGGCACGATAGTGCTGGGATATCGAGATTCATCAATTCCCTTTTCTTATATTGCATCGACCCCAAACCAACCTGTCGGTTATGCGCATGATCTGCAACTTAAAGTTGTTGAAGCCGTAAAGCAGAAGCTGAATATGCCAGACCTGAAGATTCGCTATAACTTGGTCACCAGCCAGAACCGTATTCCACTGGTCTCGAATGGGACTGTCGATCTGGAATGTGGCTCAACCACCAATAATAAAGAACGACAACAGCAAGTCGATTTCTCTGTCGGTTTCTTTGAAGTGGGCTCTCGGCTGTTGACTGCAAAAAATTCAGGAATTAAAGATTTTTCAGATTTAAAAGGCAAAAAACTGGTCACCACAGCAGGAACCACATCTGAACGCTAAATTCGTCAACACCAACAAGAACTTGGCATTGGCGAAATCATTTCTGCCAAAGACCATGCTGAATCCTTCCTGATGCTGCAAAATGGTCGTGCTGTCGCTTTTATGATGGATGATATTCTGCTCGCAGGTGAAAAATCTAAAGCCAAAGATCCGAATCAATGGGACATCGTTGGTACTGCGCCAATTCATGAAATCTATGGTTGTATGCTGCGTAAAGGAGATACTGGTTTTAAACAGGTGGTCGATGATGCCATCAAGGCAACTTATGCCTCTGGTGAAATCAACAAGATGTATGAAAAATGGTTCCAGCAACCGATTCCACCAAAGAATATTAATTTGAATTTTGCCATGTCGGATCAGCTCAAAGCCTTAATCAGCAATCCACATGATCGCGATCAATAATTCGCTCCCCTTATCGCAAGCATAGTAGTGTGAGATCGGGAAACAGTGGATGTTGTCCCGACTCTACTCAGGAGTTGTTATGAATTATAGCTGGAACTGGGGAGTTTTATGGCAATCCACAGGTATCGGAGATACCACCTACCTGAACTGGATCATTACGGGTCTGGGCTGGCTGGTTGTGATTGCTGTGGTCGCATGGACTATTGCCCTGCTGCTGGGCAGTATCCTCGGCATTATGCGCACGCTCCCCAATAAAACCGCCAGAGCCATCGGTACCACCTACGTTACCCTGTTTAGAAATGTACCTTTACTGGTTCAATTATTTATCTGGTTTTATGTGGTTCCCAACTTTCTGCCCGCCCCGATTAAAAACTGGTGGATGAATGATCTAGGAGCCAATACCACTGCCCTGATTTCGGCCAGTATCGGGCTGGGTCTGTTCACTGCTGCGCGGGTATGTGAGCAAGTCCGAACTGGGATTGAAGCCCTGCCCAAGGGACAAATCAATGCAGGCTATGCTATGGGCTTTTCCACGGCGCAACTGTATCGCTATGTCATTCTACCGCAGTCATTTCGCACCATTTTACCGCCGCTAAGTTCAGAGTTGACCAACTGTGTCAAAAACACCTCGGTCGCCTCTTTAGTCGGTGTTGCAGAAATTATTTCGCAGATGAAAACCATCAGTGAATACACTCAGAATACCATCGAAATTTATACCTATGTCACGCTGATTTTTATTCTGATTAACATCTGTCTTATTTTTAGCATGAACCTGTTGGAAAAGCGTCTGCGTATTCCTGGTTTAATATCAGGAGGAAAGTAGTATGGAATGGCTAATCTCTTTTCTCAGTGACTTACAGCAGTCTGGACCTGCGCTGTGGTATGGATTCAGCATTACCTTAAAAGTCGTGGTGATTGCGACCATTGGTGGTATTGCGATTGGTACTCTCGTGGCCCTGATGCGCCTGTCATCAATCAAAATTTTAAATTGGATTGCACAGGCTTATGTGGATCTGTTCCGTTCCATTCCGCTGTTACTGGTGCTGATGTGGTTCTACTTTGCCGTGCCATTTTTTTATACCGCAATTACAGGACAATATCTGACCATTGATACCGCTTTGGTTTCAAGTATCGTGGCCTTCATGCTGTTTGAAGCCGCTTATTTTTCTGAAATTGTCCGTGCAGGAATTCAGTCCATTCCCAAAGGTCAAGCTGCCGCTGCTTCTGCATTGGGCATGAGCTATGGCCAATCCATGCGTCTGATTATTCTGCCACAGGCATTCAGAAAAATGACACCCTTACTGCTTCAACAGACCATCATCCTGTTTCAGGATTCCACCATGGTCTATGCCATTGGCTTACTCGATTTTTTCAGAACAAATTATGTTCGTGGCGATTTAATGTCTCTACTCACCCAATATATTTTATTTGCAGGGCTGGTGTACTTCACGATTAGTGCTTTAGCAACATTCGCAGTGAAACGTTTACAAAGGAGGTTAAGTGTATGAGCAACAATAAAGTAATGATAGACCTCCAGAATGTCAGTAAATGGTACGATCAATTTCAGGTCCTAACCGAATGCAGTACCCAAATCTGCCAAGGTGAAGTGGTGGTGGTCTGCGGTCCATCAGGTTCAGGAAAATCAACCTTGATTAAAACCGTAAATGGGCTAGAACCCTTTCAGCAAGGTAAGATCTTTGTCGATGGCGTGCCCGTTCACGAACCTAAAACGGATATGACTAAACTACGTAGCCGTGTCGGTATGGTGTTCCAGCACTTTGAATTGTTTCCTCATCTCAGCATTACCGAAAATCTGACCATTGCGCAGATCAAAGTGCTGGGCCGTTCAGAAGCGGAAGCCAATAAAAAAGGACTGGCCTATCTGGATCGGGTGGGGCTCAGTGCCCATGCCAATAAATACCCTGCTCAGCTTTCAGGAGGGCAACAACAGCGAGTTGCGATTGCGCGTGCCCTTAGCATGGATCCGATCGCAATGCTGTTTGATGAGCCAACTTCTGCGCTTGACCCTGAAATGATCAATGAAGTTCTCGATGTGATGGTGGGACTAGCCAAAGAAGGTATGACCATGATGTGTGTAACGCATGAAATGGGCTTTGCCCGTCAGGTCGCCAATCGGATAATTTTCATGGACCAAGGCAAAATCGTAGAAGACTGTTCTAAAGATGAATTCTTTGGTACACCACGTGGCGAACGTGCACAGCAATTCCTGAATAAAATTCTGCACTAATCAGTTCTGGCTTACAGCAGAAATAAAGCAGCCAAATGGCTGCTTTATGCTGAAATGGGACAAGGAAGAATCATAAAATATACTTAAACAAAAAATTAAATAAATATTTTCAAATATTTAAGAAATAAACTTACACTTATTTTTAACTCCCCTCCACTACCATTTTTTTATGATAATTTAAGAGCCAATTAAGCTTATTCACATTAAATAACACAATTGTCATCTGATTTTAATAATACGTTCCATGATTTTGAAAACACCTTTCTTCGCATTGATAAGCTTTCTATTATTGGTCAGCTTTTTCATCTTGTTGTTCGTGTTTCCAGTCGGTGGAACCATTGACATGCAACTGATTCAACCTTGGGTCAGTCAACATGGTGGCTTCCCTTATAAAAATGATTGGTTTCTCGATAAACTTAACCATACTTACGTCAAACAACTTTTAACGCTTGTTTATGTGGTTTTTTTCTTTTTGTGGTGCGCCTCTTTTAAAGTCGAAAAGCTGAAACCACAACGTTGGCAATATGGTTATATGTTTTGGGTCAGCATGCTCTGTACAGGTATCGTAGGACTACTCAAAGCCCATTCTTATCACGCTTGTCCATGGTATATGACCCATGAAACGCCAACAGGCTTTATCTGGGATTTCTCTGCAACTGCTGGACACTGTTTTCCTGGTGGGCATGCTAGTACAGGCTTCGCACTGGTCACAGGCTATTTTGTCTATCGTTTGCATCAAACACAACGTGCTTGGTTTTATCTCGTTGCAGCAATGATCATTGGCTTTGCGATGGGTTGGGCACAGATGATGCGTGGCGCCCATTTTTTGAGTCATAATTTGTGGACTGCATGGGTTTGTGTTGCTGTGAACCTTGTGTTGTATGCGTTCACTTATAAACGCCACCAAGCCATTACAAATCGTAATTCTATACCGTTATCGACAATTGATGTGGTAAAGTGAACGCCCGTACTCAAACAACGAGTATGTTTGACGCTCACATTAGGATTATTTTTGCTGCCGTATGTCTGACTATCAATCTTTTTTGGAATCCACTTTAGCAACGCAATCCGACTCTATTCAGTCTTATGAACTAGATTCACGTAAAGTATGGCTTAAAAAAGCATCTGAACGTCATGGTTTGTGGTTATATACGCCTCTGAAATGGCTAGCAAAAATATTTAATCTCGGCTCCATTACCCCAGTTCCTAACCAAGGGGGATCAGTTGCAATCCAATGTGAATTCAAACGTATCCATCAGCTCAAAGCATTAGGGATTTCAACACCGAATGTATTGGCGCTCTCAAAAAAAGGCATTTTGCTCGAAGATGTCGGCTCACAACGTCAAAGCCATGTCAGCCAACTAGACCAGAAAATTGCAAGCCTTAAAGATCATCCAGAACAACAATTCGGCTTATTTCATCAGGCCATTCAGGCCATTCGCAAGTTGCATGCGAATGATGGTTATTTAAGTGAAGCCTTTGCGCGGAACATTCTGGTCGATGAACAAAATCAGTTTACTTTTATTGATTTTGAAACAGATCCGCGGGATGTGCTCAGCCTGCATGACTGTTTTGTTCGTGACTGGTTACTGTTTATCTTCTCGACAGCCTATCATTTTGAATTTGAACGACTCGAGCCAGCCAGCCAACTGCTTTATCAAGCTTTACTGGATGAACCTCAAGTCTATAAAGATATTTGTAAGGTCGGTAAACGTTTAAACTGGGTATTACGCTTGAATGTCAGCAAAGTCGGCAATGATGGTAAACGTATCCAGAAATGTGTGTTATTTCTGCGCGATCTGAAACAGCAATCTGAAGCCAATACTCAGTCAAATTAAGCCCTCGTTATATTCAATGCGGTTCATGATGCGCAAGTTTCTTTGGTAATCTGACCAATACGCTCAAACCGCCTAATTCAATACTCCGAGATAAAGTCAAAACCCCACCTAAACGTTGGGTGGCTTTATCTACAATTGAAAGTCCAAGCCCACTACCCACTTCTAAGTGATGGTGGACACGATAAAAACGTTTTAGTACTTTGTCGTATTGTTCAGGATCAATTCCATGACCACTATCTTCGATTTGAATATAGGCAAAATCATCGGTATCGCTATAGACTGAAATATTAATAATGCCTTGATTCGGGGTATATTTAATTGCATTGTCAATCAGGTTAAAAATAATCGAATGTACCGTTGATTCAAGACTCTGCATTTCAATCGGATCATTGCGCTCAAAGCCTAAATCAATCTCCTTTTGCATGGCTAAATTCACCAATTGCTCAACACAGTTGAGTGCAACATCGTTCAATCTGAAATTAGTATTGGGTTCAATCAGGCTTAGTGCAACATCCTGCTTAGCCAATGCCAAAAGCTGGGTGACTAAATGTTGAATACGGGCTAAGCCTTTACTCAGATTTTGCAAAGCCTCATGTTCTGGAAACTGACTGATCAAAATTCGGGTTTGCAAATTCAGTGCAGTCACAGGTGTTCTAAGTTCATGCGCGGCATCGGCAATAAATTGCTTTTGCTCAGTTTGAGCATGCTGAATACGCTCAAATAAACGATTCATTTCTTCAATGGTGGGTAACAGTTCTTGTGGATAATCTTTCACATCTATCGGTGATAAACCATCCGAATCACGTTGGGTCAATTCCGTTTTAAAATCATCTAAGGGTTTTAAGCTCAAACTGATAATAAATGCTAACACCAAAATCGCAATCGGCAATAAGAGCAGATAAGGGACAAACATACTCCCGGCCAACTCCCACGCAAACGCATGGCGTACCTCTTCTTGTTGACTGACTTGAATCTGATAGTCTTTTAATGGAATCACATACACACGCCACTTTCCTTGCGGTGTGTTTTGGGTATAAAAACCAGCTTGTTTCACAGGCGGGAGCAAGAGATGGGTCTGATGCCATAAATGACTTTGATCTTTATAGGCCCAAATATCAATCAACAAATCCTCTTCATGGTAGGTTCTGTGCAACTCCACCCGACTTGCCGTTGGCGTTACTGGCTGAGAACTTGAACGTTCCGCCATATACTGCATTTGGGTATCTAAAATTTCATCGACTTCATGCAATGAAATTTTATATGCGGCTAAAATCAAGAAACAACCCAGCACAATACTGAAAATAGAGGTCCCCCAAATCAGTCTTTTCTTGAGTGAATAATGCTGAGTTTTTTTCATAAGTTTAAGCTTGCCCCAAACGATAACCTAGACCACGAATGGTTCGAATAAAGTCTTTTCCAAGTTTGGCTCGTAAATGGTGCACATAGACTTCAATGGTATTACTGGTCACTTCACTGTCAAAATCATACAGTTTGTCTTCCAAATTAGCTTTCGAGAAAATTTTATTTGGATGAGAAACCATCGGGATCAGAATGGCCCATTCCCGATTAGAAAGTTCAATCTGTTGTCCTTTAAATGTCGCCAAGTGCTGTTCAACATCAAGAATCAACTCACCACTTTTTAACAATTGTGACTGACTTTTCAATTGTGCTGTTTCTACACTGCCACGACGTAATAACGCATTGATTCGTGCAAGTAATTCATCAAACTCATACGGTTTGATCAAATAATCATCTGCACCTTGATTGAGACCATCAACACGATTTTGTAACTGATCTCGTGCAGAAATAATCAACACAGGTATTGAACTACGTTGACGAATCTGTCTGAGAATTTGCATCCCATCCATCAAAGGTAGACCTAAATCCAACAAGATTAAATCAAAAGACTGTTTGGTTAACAAAGCTAATCCATCGACCCCGTTATTGACCCACTCCACCTCAAACTGATGATATCGCAATAAAGTCAATGTTGACTCAGCAATCATAAAATCATCTTCTATCATCAAGATCTTAGTCATGATTTCATTACACCTTATGGGTTAGGACATGTCTGCAACATGTCATTTTTAGCATTAATTACCTTGGTTTTGATATCAAGCAAACTCAGCATGGTTGGGAACAAGTTATCTTGGCTCAGCTTATTTTTACTTTGTTGTGCCAAACATTTGACTTGCTTCGCTGCTTGTTGTTGCCATGCCTGAGAGAACCACATCACCATCGGGACATGGGTTTGTTGCGTCGGTGCAATCGCATAAGGTGCACCATGCAAATACATCCCACTCTCACCTGTTGATTCACCATGATCAGACAAATACCACAAACCTGTTTGATATTTCGTTGTATTTTTTAATGTTTCAATAAATGAATCTAAAACATAATCGGTATAAAGCAAAGTATTATCATAGCTATTCACGAGTGCTTCTTGAGTACAGCCCTGAATCGCATTGGTATCACAGGTTGGTTTAAATACACGGTATTCAGCAGGTACCCGCTTATAATAGGCTGGTCCATGGCTGCCCATTTGATGCAATACCACTAAATGTGGACGGGTATCATCTTTCGGGATTGTTTCAATATAAGCTTTCAGACTATCAATCAAAATGTCATCCAGACATTCGCCATCCTTACACCATTTCTGTTGAATTGGCTCAGGGATTTTGAATTGCTCAACACGGTCACAAGTCCCTTTACAACCCGAATTATTATCAATCCAAGTCACTTGGTAACCCGCTCGTTTTGCAATATCCAGTAGGCCTTCTCGATGACTCGCAAGACGTTCATCGTAATCTTCTCTTGGCATACCAGAGAACATACAAGGTACTGAAACTGCCGTTGCTGTACCACACGAACTCACCTGAGAGAAATTTAAAATATCCTGTTTGGCGAGTTTGGGATTAGTATCTTTTGCATAACCATTTAAAGAAAAATTTTCTGCACGTGCCGTTTCACCCACCACCAATACCATCAGTTTGGGTACAGTTGTTGATGATTGCGTTGCTTGAGCATCTTCGCCATAAGTCACCAGAGGAAGATTTTCCTTAGGCGCTTTCTTTTTATAATACGATACAAATGAAGCAATCATATTTTGAGGAGAAATCATGCCTTTTAAATCGCGGTTTTCACGAAAGATTGCAGCAAAATCGACATAAAAGACAAATAGCAAACCACCAACCATAGCTAAAGAAACAAGTGAAGCCAGCACCTTTTTCCAAATTTGTCGAATAACAGGTTCAGGTTTTAGTTTAATTAGCAAAATCACAATAATCGGCACAATCACCATACCAATGATCCAGACCAGCAAATGCCAAGACCATGTATCTTTTGCTTCAGCGATATCCGTTTGCATCAGGTTTTGAATTTGGTCTGAGGTGATCCAGACCCCTAGAGTATTAACCGCATAAGAGGCAAAACCACCAATAAAAACTAAGGCGATTGCAATTGGTTTTGCGGTCCATTTCCAATTCAAAACTTGAAAAAGAAAAGTATAGAATGCAGTTACCACACCGACTGAGGCTAAAACAAATAGTCCTGCTTTAAAACCTGTATAAGGGGTCAGTGTCTGCATCTTTTCATAAAATGCAAAATTCAGAAAAACCCCTAACCAAACTGCGAGTAACACATTGAAGGTAAGTAATGAAATGGTCTTGGTTTTGAGTCTTTTTAGCAACATAAGCATCACAATCTAAAAATAAATTTCTTAGCTTTTTTTAAGATAAGAATAAAAACTTAAAAATGACTTAAACAAAACAATAGCAACCCAACAAATGACAGGTTGAAAATTGAGTTAATTAAGAATTGGAGTAATTAAAGTATGAATAAGGTCCTATTTTTATAAATCCTTGTTGAAGTAATCCTCCATCCTTGTAGCCTAGCGTTTTATGAAAATAAATTATTCTATTTAAAGAAAAAACAATATAAACAAAAATGCCCTTTAAGCAAACTTAAAGGGCATTTTTTTAAATAAAAGCAGATTAGAATTTGAACTCTAAACCTAAGCCTGCAACAGGTTGTTTATCCTTTTTGCTTGCTTGCTCAAGCGTTAGATAACCTGCATAACCATAAGTCTTAACTTGTTTGTTAAATGCATAATCTGCACCAGCAATAATTTGTTTTGCTTTAAAGTCAGCAGTATTGGTTTTAAAGCTCGTATCATTCTGGCTATATTGACCTTTCACCGTCCAGTTCTTCGCTTGAGGGATATTATATTCCGCACCTAACAACCAACCTTGTGTATCATCAATATTTTCTGAACCTGGCGCATTACCAGACACAGCTTCTACTTCTGAAGTCTGATACAGTGCTTTAAGTGCCAAGCCTTCAAGCGGCGTGATTTTACCAATTGCACGTACCGTATTTGCCGCTGCAAACAAGCCACCACCAGCAATTGCAGGCTCAGCAGCATTTAAGAAACCACGACCAAGGAAGGTGCTTGGAATCGCTTTGTCATAACCAAGACCAGCTACCACCAATGGATTTTCATAAGTTACAGATGCTGACCATGCATCGCCTAGACCACGACCAGCAACTTTTGCACCACCACTGGTTGCTTTAATACCAGAAGACTCACCTGTTGCAAGTAAGGCATTAAATTTAAATGCGCCATCAAGTAGTTTCACTGCTGGCGATTCATAAATCACTGCATTATCAATACGGTTTTCACCTGTGAAAATACCTGTGATATCGGCCTTATTGGCAACATAGTTGTTAAAAGTATCGACAACACTCGATAATTGTTTTACAGGGGTATCGTGCTTACCAATTTTCAAAGTACCCAATTGCGCATCTTTCAAACCGACAAAACGATTACGCTGTACCCAATCATTGCTATCGCCATCAGCGCTAAAGCCCCATTCGATTGCATAAACTGCGCTTAAGCGTTCAGTGAGTTTTTCATCACCTTTAAGTCCAAGGAATGAACTGTTTGAGCTGATTTCCCAAACGTCTTTGTTTGACTTAGTTGCATTTTTTTCTGGTAAATAATCAACACTGGCATCAATTTCACCATAAAATGTTGGTGCTGCAAATGTGGTTGTTGCAAGCAGACTGAGCACTGCTGCTGTTACAATTTTGATTTTCATTGTTTACATCCTGGTTAAATTTGTAACAAATCCTACACATTAACTTTATATGACAAAACGATTAAAATCTTATTAATTTATTCCAATTTCGACTAAAGTTTAATTTTTATACACTCAGTTATTCATTCTAATTGACTTATTTACGACAACATCCACTCTAAATTTAATATCTATATCAATTAATTATCGTAATATTTCTTTATTTTTATTCACAGAATTCTCTATATTCATAAAATGATAAAATCCGACGAAAATCATTCCATTCCTATATAAGCCGAGTCATGTACCCAGTTTTTATTTCAACATACGTTTTTTAAACACAAAAATTGTAATAAAAAGTGACCTTTATCTTGCTTTATTTTTCCAATAAAAGATCGGACTCAAACACAGCATTGCAATGATGCAGATCACCAACAAATAATCCGCATAGCCCAGCCAGTCGCCCACCACACCACTGAATAAATACAACAAACCACTGACCGTTGCCATAATTGAGACCTGAAAGGTAAAGTCCGTTCCTGCAAATTGTTTACGACTATATTGCATGACCAGTGTCAGCATCACCACCAGCAGCATTGCAGAACAAGCATCTTCAACCGCATTTACCACATACAACCAAAGTGGCGCAATTTGAAACTGTGATTCGTAGGCATAGCCGAGAACGGCATAGGCCCCCAAACTGATCAATTTCAAAAATGAGAACACGATTAAACAAGAGCTTCTCGAGAAATATTTTAATAATAGTCCAGCGACAGCCGCCCCCAATAATGCAGCAACCGCTCCAAACATGGTAATAAACACCCCAATCTGGGTAAAGTTCAGTCCCATATCCACCATCAATGGTTTCAATAAAGGGCCAGCTAAACCATCAGCCACTTTAAAACTGATCAATACCAGTAACCATGCTTTTAACTCTGGAGAAGACTGGAAATAATTTAAATAGCTTTTGACTGCCTGTATAAAAGATTGTGAGCTGGCTTGCTGAAGTACAACTTTACTTTGATGGTGCGGTTCTCGATAAAACAGAACTGGTAAGGTATTGACCAACACCAATGCAGCCAAAGCCAGAAAAGTCTTTTGCCAATCCAGCCAATCCAAACACCAGAGTACTGCTCCCCCACCGACAATAAAGCCCAAGCGTGATCCGATCACCTGAAAGGTATTGCCCCAATGCTGTTGATCACTTTTGAGTAAATTAACGGCCAGGCCATCGGTTGCGATGTCTTGGGTTGCACCAGTTAAATTCATGAATAGCAATAAGCCAAAGAAAACCAATAAATAAATCGGCTGATCTAAGGATTGAATCGGGAAAAATGAGAGAATAATCAGAATAACAACGCTGCAAAGTTGCGTCGGAATGATCCAGCTACGGTAGTGCCCAAATCCAGATAAGGCAAAACGATCCACATAAGCGGCCCAAAAAATCTTAATCGACCAAGGCAGCATTAATAAGCCAAAGCCACCAATATGGGCTAAAGACACCCCTTGTGCTCTTAAAATTACAGGCAATGCATGGGTCATAAAACCTACAGGTAAACCCTGCGCCCAATATAAAGAAAACAATAAAATGTAAACCTGTCGAAGATTAAGCATTTAGAGTTTTCCATGGCTGCACAATAAGGTCGCTCAAGTATCCAATCCTTTCATCTGTAAGGCAATAAAATCTTATTTTTTGCCAATGCAGTCGATGTCATGAGCGTTTAACATGATTATAGTTGTCATTACATATCGTGATTTATGCCACAGCATTTTCCAGATTTACCTCCGTTGGTTCCCCAACGTGGGACTGCTTATAGTCGTGCATTGTGTAAAAAACTTTTTCTCGGTCAAGGCTGGACTGTCGTAGGTGAAATTCCCAATTTACCCAAAGCTGTTGCGATTATCTCGCCGCATACCTCCAACATTGATGGTTGGTATGGCTTTTTAGCCATTGGCGGCTTAGGTCTAAAGATTACCGTCTTGGGTAAAGATAGTCTGTTCAAACCACCATTTCAGCCGTTATTAAATTGGGCTGGGCTGATTCCCGTGCGTCGTGACAGCGCACATGGACTGACTGAACAAGTCGTTGCCACGATTCATGCACACGATAAAATCTGGATCGGCATGGCGCCTGAAGGTACGCGTAAAAAAGCCGAAAAAATGAAAAGTGGCTTTTATCATATCGCACATGCCGCTGGGATTCCCATCGTGATGTTTGCCTTTGATTATGACCACAAAACTATCTATTGTTTAGGTGCATTCACTCCGACAGGTCACTATCAACAAGACCTAGCGCAAATCATGCAACGCTATGTCGGACACTTCTCACCAAAGAATCCAGATTGGCTGGCTGAACCCTTACAAAAACTTGTGAAAAAAAACTAGAAAGTTGAGGGCAAATCTGCTCTGATGTGCCCATCTTTTTGTACATTTTATCTGCACCTGATATGAAAATTGCTCGACTGTCTTGCCTCGCTATTGTTAGCTTGGCTTTATTTGGATGTGATCAAACAGCAAAGAAAACACCCTCTACAACAGCAATTAAAGCGCGTGAACCCGTGATCGCACTCGCCTTAGGCGGTGGTGGTGCCAAGGGCTTTGCCCATATTGGTGTGATCAAAGTTTTAGAGTCTCATGGCATTAAAGCCAAAATCGTGACAGGTACCAGTGCAGGTAGCTTCGTGGGCAGTATTTACGCCAGCGGTCAAACACCTTATCAAATGCAAAATCTGGCTTTAAAACTGCAAGAATCTGATTTGCGTGACTTAACTATAAATAGTCAAGGCATTATTCTCGGACAAAAACTACAGAATTATGTGAATACACAAGTCGGCAATAAACCGATTGAACAATTTCCAATTCGCTTTGCTGCAGTCGCAACGCGCTTAGATAGTGGTAAAAAAGCTGAGTTTATTAAAGGCAATGCAGGTCAAGCCGTACGTGCGTCTTGTAGTATTCCAAACGTGTTTGTGCCTGCGGTGATTGGCAATACCAAATATGTAGATGGTGGCCTAGTCAGCCCAATCCCTGTTAAAACAGCCAAAGATATGGGGGCCGATATTGTGATTGCAGTAGATATTTCTGCACGTCCAGTCGGTGGTAAACCGCTCAGTATGTGGGGCTTATTAGATCAAACCATTAATATTATGGGACAACAAAGTATCAATGAGGAGCTCAATCAAGCCACTGTCGTGATTCAACCTAAAGTTGGTCATCTCGGTGCGCTTGATCTTAAATCAAGTAATGAAGCAATTTTGGAAGGTGAAAAAGCGGCTCAAGCCAAGATCACTGCAATTCGAAATGCGATTACGACATTTAAAAACTCTCCTGCTGCCCTTAAACCTGCACCAAAGTCTAAATTCTAAAACCCTCCTCAAGGGCTGTTGATCTGCATAATGACTTGCAATCCAAGCAAGATTACTCGTGACCATCAGCCCTAAATTCCAAAAAAACAATCTTTGTATATTCATAAAGATAATGATCTGCTAGAGTGCTAAAGGTGAATATTTTTTCACCTCCACTCCGTTTAATGATGCGAGCAAATCTATGGAATTTGTAGTTGAACCTTGGCACTGGTTTGTATTAGGGATTTTACTGATTCTTTCAGAGTTAATTTTGCCTGCTTTTGCTGCATTATGGTTTGGCATAGCAGCAGTCATGGTCTGTATTTTACTGTGGCTTTTCCCAATGATGGGCTTTACCACCCAAGTGATTACTTGGGGAATTTTATCTATTTTATGCACGATTCTTTGGTTCAAATTTATCAAACCTCTCTCCATTGATAAAACCAAAGCAGGACTTCCTCGTGAAGCAACCATTGGTCAAGTGGGTATGGTGATCCAAACTGGACTTGAGCATGGACAAATTATTGTGCGCTTTCCGATGCCTGTTTTAGGTAATGATGAATGGAATTGCCGTTGTACCGTACCTGTACAAGTCGGCGATCGCGTTCGAGTTGTTGATATTTTGGGTAATGATTTAGTCGTTCAACCGCATAGCACGTCATAAACACAAAAGAGGGTTTTCAATGTCTGTCGGTACTATTGTTGTTTTAGCACTTTTAGCTTTTATTGCTATAACCATCTTTAAAGGGGTTCGTATTGTTCCCCAAGGTTATAAATGGATTGTTCAACGTCTGGGTAAATACCATACTACGTTGAATCCTGGTCTCAATTTCGTTATCCCCTATGTAGACGAAGTTGCTTATAAAATTACCACTAAAGATATTGTTTTAGATATTCCTTCACAAGAAGTAATTACCCGAGACAATGCCGTACTGGTGATGAATGCCGTAGCTTATATCAACCTGACAACACCAGAAAAAGCGGTGTACGGGATTGAAAACTATACTTGGGCAATTCAAAACCTTGTTCAAACTTCACTCCGCTCAATCGTTGGTGAAATGGATTTGGATGATGCGCTTTCTTCACGTGATCATATCAAAGCGAAGTTAAAAGCAGCCATTTCTGATGATATTTCAGATTGGGGGATTACACTTAAAACGGTTGAAATCCAAGATATTCAGCCATCTCATACCATGCAAGCAGCGATGGAAGCTCAAGCGGCTGCTGAACGCCAACGTCGTGCAACTGTGACTAAAGCTGATGGTGAAAAACAAGCTGCAATTTTAGAAGCAGATGGCCGTTTGGAAGCATCGCGTCGTGATGCAGAAGCGCAAGTTGTTCTTGCGGAATCTTCACAACGTGCGATTGAAATGGTCACTACAGCTGTCGGTGATAAAGAAATCCCTGTTGCTTACTTACTCGGTGAGCAATATGTAAAAGCGATGCAAGATCTTTCTAAATCAAGCAATGCAAAAACTGTGGTACTTCCAGCGGATGTACTCAATGCCATTCGTGGAATTATGGGCAAACACTAAGTCCTGTTTCCAATCAAAATAAAGCAGCGATAACGCTGCTTTATTTTTTATACATTCTGAATTCGCTTTCGATCTTTAAGTGGGAGTTTTCCCACCACCAAATCATAAGAATCTTTAATCAGATCTTGCAGCAAATCAGCTGTAATTTCATGACCACTAGCAATTGATATCCAGTGTTTCTTATTCATATGATAACCTGCGGAAATTGAAGGATACAGCTCCTGATATTCCAAACTTTTCTCAGGCTTGCATTTAATCGTCACCAGCAACTTGCCAGAATAAACACCAATCAACATAAATACCTTGTCAAAGACCTTAAAGACCTCACAGTCTGGACCAAAAGGTTGTGATTGGATGGAAAAAGCCAGTTGTTGTCCATATTCAAGCGCACATTGTTCTAATTGATCGTCATTCATAAAGCGATGCTCTGTGGTTATTTCTATGGATCATCTATTTATCTTAGATTCACTTTTATATTAAAACAATGATTTATAAACTGCTTAAATCTATGCTGTTGATCATCTTAAGGTATATACCGACTCCAAAAATAAAGACCATACAAGGATGGTCTTTTATAACATTCAATAATTGATCAAAGCTGACGCAAGATTAACTTTTGCGTGCCAGTAAAAACTGTGAAATCTCGACCAACTCTTTGGCGTCTTCACCAAAATAAGCCAAAGCGTCAAAAGCTTGATCATGTAGGCTTTGTGCATAGGCCTGTGCTTGTGCTAAGCCCATTAAGGCAGGATAAGTTGATTTCTGTACTTGCTCATCTTTACCCGCGGTTTTACCTAAGGTTTCAGTGCTTGCAGTAATATCCAAGATATCATCTTGCACTTGGAAGGCTAAACCAATCGTTTGTCCAAATTGGCGTAATTTCGGAATGGCCTGATCCGTCCCATTAAAAATGGTCACTGCCCCCATCATAATCGCCGCTTGAATCAAGGCACCCGTTTTATTACGGTGAATGTTCTCTAATTCCGTTTGATCGACCTGCTTACCTTCCGCTTGCAGGTCTAATACCTGACCACAAACCATTTTTGAACTGGCTGTTGCTAAAATCTGCATTTGCTTTAAAACGATTGCAGCCTCTGTGCCTTGTCCCTGTTCATCGAACAAACGACTGCCCAAAATCTCAAATGCCATCGACTGTAAAATGTCACCAGCTAATAACGCGGTATCTTCACCAAATGCCACATGGCAAGTGGGTTGACCACGGCGTAATAGATCATTGTCCATACATGGCAAGTCATCATGTGCCAATGAATAGCAATGAATCAATTCAACCGCAACAGCAGCACGACGCGCTGCAGCAAAATGATGATTCGGCTGTAAGGATGCTGCTGCATAACATAAAGCTGGGCGAACACGTTTACCACCTAACATCACGGCATGATGAACGGCGGCTTTTAAAGGTTCTGGAATGGAAAATGCAGCCAATGCTGTCAATAAATCTTGTTGAATACGTTGTTGAGCTTGTTGTAAAACATCCGCATTAACTTGAGAAATAGATGACACAGTTGCCTCGGGAAATCTTAATGAAAGGAAAATGACAAGACTTGCCAGAATGGCGACATCATAACACTATTTATATCAGGAAATTGTGTTTGTATTTTGAATCAATTCAAAATAATAAGGCCTTCAAATGAAGGCCTTATCAAATAGCACAATACACAAATCAGAAACTATCGCCTGGTACACGCACCCAACCTTCCATCAGCACACGTGCGCTACGACTCATAATGGCTTTTTTCACAGACCATTTACCATCAATCAATTCAGCTTGAGCACCCACACGCAAAGTCCCAGATGGATGACCAAAGCGCACTGCTTCACGTTCACCACCGCCTGCAGCTAAATTTACCAAGGTACCCGGAATAGCTGCTGCTGTTCCAATTGCCACTGCTGCCGTTCCCATCATGGCATGATGTAATTTACCCATCGACAAGGCACGAACCAATAAGTCGACATCATTGGTCTCAACGGGTTTACCACTAGATGAACTATAGCTTTTCGGTTGTGAGACAAAAGCAATTTTAGGGGTATGCTGACGCGCAGCTGCTTCTGAAATATCTTTAATCAAGCCCATTTGTACTGCGCCATAGGCACGAATTTTCTCAAAACGTGCTAAAGCTGCGGCATCAGCATTAATCTGATCCTGTAATTCTGTCCCTTGATAACCAATATCTTCTGCATTGAGGAAAATGGTCGGAATACCTGCATTGATAAATGTGGCTTGGAATGTGCCAATTTCAGGAACAACCAGTTGATCCACAACGTTTCCTGTCGGGAACATATCGCCGCCTTCTTCGCCATCATCCGCCGGGTCTAAAAATTCAATCTGAACTTCAGCTGCGGGGAAAGTCACACCGTCCAGTTCAAAATCACCTGTTTCCTGAACTTGACCATTGGTCACAGGAACATGTGCAATAATGGTTTTTTGAATATTCTTCTGCCAGATCCGTACCGTACAAATCCCATTTTCAGGAATACGCGCTGCATCGACCAAACCATTTGAAATGGCAAAGGAACCCACTGCTGCGGTTAGGTTGCCACAGTTACCACTCCAGTCGACAAACGGCTGATCAATTGATACTTGACCAAATAGATAATCAACGTCGTGTTCTGACTCAGAACTTTTTGCCAAAATTACCGTTTTACTGGTGCTTGAGGTCGCCCCACCCATGCCATCAATCTGTTTGCCATAAGGGTCTGGACTGCCAATCACACGGAGAAGAAGTTGATCACGTGCCTTGCCCGCTATTTGTGCCGCTTCAGGTAAATCATCCAGTTTGAAAAACACACCTTTACTTGTCCCCCCACGCATATAGGTTGCTGGGACTTTTATTTGCGGTACTGAGCTCATGTCAATGTCTTCCTTTTATCATATTCTTGGTGCAGATTGGTTTTGAATCTAAAGGTACTGCACGGCCATCAAAAATACCATACGACCAATGGTTTTGGGATTGGTCATAATGTGTAAAATCTGTGCATTATAGTGAGTAGATTTCAAGACTTTCACAATGGCAAAAATACTATTCCATCCGTCGGGAAAAACAAAGGCATTCTCCAACTGTACAAAATTGCAGCATATTTCATTTTAATGTTCATATAAATATAAGATTTTAAATAACTTTTAAAAACAACTTTCCAGTCATAGCATCGCTGTACTTTTACTAGGCGAAAATCTTTGAATCTATTAGAATAATCCAGTTAATTCCTCGTCGAGCTCAGTCCTTTGAACAACGATTCTTCTCAACTTCAGCGTGGACTAAAAAACCGCCATATCCAACTCATTGCGATGGGTGGAGCGATTGGTACGGGCTTATTTTTAGGTTCTGCGCAAATTATCCAGTCTGCTGGGCCATCTATTATTTTGGGGTATGCGATTGGCGGCTTGATTGTTTTTCTAATCATGCGTCATTTAGGTGAAATGATTGTTGAAGAACCTGTTGCAGGTTCATTTAGCCATTTTGCTTATAAGTATTGGGGTAAATTTCCAGGTTTTATCACTGGCTGGAATTATTGGGTACTGTATATCCTTGTCGCAATGACTGAGCTAACGGCAGTAGGTAAATACATTAATTACTGGTGGCCACAAATCCCCGCTTGGCAGTCTGTATTGTTCTTCTTTGTCGTGATTACGGCAGTGAACCTAACCAATGTTAAATTCTATGGTGAATCAGAGTTCTGGTTAGCGATCATCAAGGTAACTGCCGTCGTTGCTATGATCTTGTTTGGTCTATTCTTGCTCTTCACTGCGGATGCAAATTCAACAGCCTCATTTAGCAACCTGTGGTCACATGGCGGCTTTTTCCCGCATGGCTTCGATGGCTTGTTCTATATGCTGGCTTTCTTGATGTTTGCCTTCGGGGGTATTGAACTGATTGGTATGGCCGCAGCAGAAGCCAAAGATCCAAAGACCACCATTCCTAAAGCGATTAACCAAGTGGTGATTCGTATTTTAGTGTTCTATGTGGGTTCGCTTGCTATTCTCTTGTCACTTGTGCCTTGGAACCAATTGGACTTAGGTGGCTTAGATAAAAGTCCATTCGTGATGATTTTCAGTCAAATGGGGATTGGTTGGGCAGCCCACCTACTTAACTTTATTATCCTGACAGCAGCATTATCTGTATACAACAGTGGTATGTATGCCAATAGCCGTATGGTATTTGGCCTAGCTCAACAAGGTAATGCACCAAAAATCTTTACCAAAACCAATAAACAAGGCGTCCCTGTTCCAGCAGTCCTGCTCTCGGCATTCCTGATCTTTGGTTGTGTCTTGTTAAACTACTTTGTACCTGAAGATGCACTTGGACATTTGATGTATGTGGTTGTTGGTGCACTGGTTTTAAACTGGGCCATGATCAGTTTGACCCATTTGAAATATAGAAGTCATATCAAAAAAGCTCAAATTAAAACCTCTTACCCTGCTTTATGGTCTCCATTTAGTAACTATTTGGTATTAGGTTTTATTGCTGTAGTGCTGTATATCATGTGGCAACAAGGCTTCAAAGAATCTGTACTGATGATTCCGATCTGGATCGTCGCCATGTTTATTTTCTATAAGTTTTTAAATCGCAAAACTGAAAACTAACAGTTAATCGGTTTCATTAAAAAGTGATTGCTTCTGCAATCACTTTTTTGTTTATAATCATAAAATTATGCGCTTATAGCTTAACTGGATAGAGCAGTTGCCTCCTAAGCGACCGACGTGGGTTCGAGTCCCGCTGAGCGCATAACCCATCAGCATCTTAGTTATATTGCAGCAGCACATTGAGCTGCTAAATATCCCAATTCTTTTCAATGGCAGTAATTTGGCTATAAACACTTTGATACTCTGCCTGCTTTAGCGTACACCAAAGCGTGGCAAAGTCCGTTCCTAAGTATTCGATTAAAACCGAATTGGCTTGGAATAATTGCAATGCTTGCATTTGCTCAGTCGGCAAGAATACATGCTCACTTTTCAGTTTTAACTGATGCGCTTGCTTTGGAATATCTAATCCCTGTGTTAGACCATGCAATGTACCTATCAAAATTATAGCGACAGCCAAATAAGGATTACAATCAGCTCCTGCCACGCGGTATTCCAGTCTCTGATTTTCTTGATCTGAACATGGAATTCGAATCGCCACATTTCGATTATTCAGCCCCCAATTGGCTTCAAGTGGCACATGATTGCCAAATTTAAAGCGTCTAAAAGAGTTTAAATTAGGCGCTAAAATCGCCATTGAATCAGGCATCAATAACAGTAATCCACTCACCGCTTTTAATAAATTGTCAGAGATTTTTTCTTGCGCCGAACTAAAAAGGTTCTCCTGATTCTGATCTAAAAGACTCATATGGAAGTGCATACCACTGCCCGCCTTATGCATATCAGGCTTGGCAAGGAAGTTTGCACGTAGTCCATGCTTATTCGCAATCTGCTTGATGCTTCTTTTCAGCAACATAATCTGATCACATAAGCTCAATAGATCCGTTGTATGTTGCAGATTAATCTCATACTGACCTGAAGAGGATTCAGAAACGATTCCTGTAATTTGAATACGCTGTCGTTTTGCGACTGCTTCGATCTCATTCAGAATATTTTGATAATGATCGGAGGTATTAATATCAAAGCATTGGCTCATGGTTTCTTCAACCTCATCAGCCTCACTTAAGGGATGCAGATAGAACTCGACTTCGGCAGCGATACAGGGAAAGTAACTTTTATCATGAAGTTGAGAGAGGATTTTTTTCAACATATTGCGAGGTTCAAATACGCAATCTTGCTGATGATCATCCTTCATACTGAGCAGTAGTTGGGCTGTTGTTTCTGGCTCAAGTGCGTGTGGTTTCAATGTGCCTAAAACAGGTTCACATAAATGATCAGGCTCTCCAATATATTTACCGAGTCCTGTCTCTTCAATCACTTTGCCATCCAAACTCATAGCATAAATCGACAATGGAAAATAACAGCCTTTACTCAGATTTTTGAGGCAACCGACATCTATACGTTTACCGCGTAAATGTCCATTTAAGTCACATAAATAAATATCGACGTGTTGAGTCTGTGGATAATGTTTTAAATAAGTTTCAACTTCTTCTATAAATCGTTTTTTTAGCGTAACACCATTAATATCATTGTTGCAGATTGCCGTTTGAATATACTTTTTAAGCGCAGATGGATGATTGATCTCAACAAGTACAGCACTCATAGCTGAAAGCTCAAGTTATATAGATAAATTTAGCTTAGTTGAGGCTTGGGTAGAAGTAACGTAAACAGTGCGTAAACTCTTGGGGTAATCGAATAAATTTCTTATAACTCGGACAATAAAAAACGGAGCAATGCTCCGTTTTTTATAAATTCATTTAGGCCAGATATCAATCCATCAATTGAACTGGCTTTATACGTCTAATTCTAATTGCCAATTCTTTCAGTGCATAATTGACTGATACCACCAGCATAAAACCAATCACAAAAGAACCAATCACATCAAAGGGAAAATGAACACCGACAAAAACTCTCGATAGACCGACAACTACACTACACAATAATCCGATCAAACCAATCTTTTTAAAGCCCGCCATCCAATAAGAAAAGCCAATAATCACAACCGTTATCGTATGCTGACTTGGGAAAGATGAAGTTGAACCATGGCCAATTAACTTATGACCTAAGTCAATTTGAAATGGGCGAGGATGATGATAAAAGAATTCAATAATGTCGCTTAAAAGTAAAGAAAACAGCACAATCACTAAAGTTTTGGCAAATAAAAGATGATATGTTTTCCATTGGATGACCAATAAAAATACCAGAAAACTGATCAGTACCGTATTTAAATCCTCCGCCAAAAAAATTGCGGCCTTGTCTAGCGCGGCATGCTCCTTTGCAAAAGAATTTATACTATTAAACAAAGAGATATTTAAATCTTTAAAAATCATTTCCTTTTCTATCCACACTATCCATGAAGATCAATGCGCTCAATATACAGGAGAATAATGAAGAAATTATTAATAATTTTTATATTTTATTATTCACATATCCTAAAAGGAATTAAGTCAAGCCTTGCTTTATCAACGAGAAAAACCCTTCAAATAAAGCCACCAATAAATAGGACAAAGTTACCCTATTTATTGATGTTAATTCACTGAAATTTAGAACTTAAATTCTAGACCAGTCCCCGCAATCGGTTGCTTGTCTTTAGCGCTTGCTTGCTCGAATGTTGAGTATCCAGCATAGCCATAGACTTTCACTTGTTTGTTAAATGAATAGTCTGTACCAAGCAATAACTGCTTGGCATCGAAATCCGCCTCATTGCTTTTAAAGCTGGTACTGTTTTGGCTGTATTGTGCCTTTACCGTCCATTTCGATTGCTTCGGTAATTTGTATTCCGCACCAATCAGCCAACCTTGTGAATCATCAATATTACGAATAAATCCTTCTGGATCTAAAGTTGTTGGATCAACAACTTTATTGCCCGGCTTATCTACAATCTTTGATGTCTGATAAAGAGCCTTTATGGCAAGCCCTTCAATTGGTGTCAAACGACCAATCACACGCACGGTATTCGCAGCAGCGAACACTTCATCCACTTGCGTTTCAGTCTCAGCTGCATTTAATAGACCATGCCCCAAGAAATCACTTGGAATGGCTTTGTCATAGCCGACACCGACTAAGAATACCGGATGACTATAGCTCAATGATGCAGACCATGCATCCCCTAAGCCACGCCCTGCGGTATTCACCCCACCACGTTTGTCATCTTCAATCCCACGGCTTTCCCCTGTTGCAAGCAAGACACTGGCTTCCAGATTACCGCCATTCAAAGCAATTTCAGGAGAATCATACACCACCGCATTATTGACACGGTTTTCACCCGTCATAATGCCGGTGATATCTGCTTTATTACTAATATAGTTATTAAAACTATCTACAGGACTGGATAAATCTTTTAACGGTGTATTATGTTTACCGATTTTGACTGTACCAAAACGATCATCTTTTAATCCGACAAAACGATTACGTTGCGACCAATCAGTTTTGTCGCCATCCGCATAAAATGCCCATTCTGCTAAATAAACTGCACTCAAATTTTCGGTTAATTTTTCTTCACCTTTAATTCCAACAAATGAACTATTACTATTTACTTTCCAAACATCATGATCTGCCGAATTTGCATTTTTTTCTGGTAGATAATCAATACTGGCATCAATCTCTCCATAAAATTTTTGTGCTGCAAATGCAGAACAGGTCGCAATACTCATCATCGTCGCGAGTGCAATTTTCATCTTCATTGTTATGTTCCTAACCATCTAAAAAAGTGTAAAAAATCTCTATTTCGCTGTGTTTCAAGCAAAATTTAGAATTAAGTGGGAATGCGTAAATAAGTATGCTTTTATATTCTCATGAATATAAAAGCATTATAACAATTTGATTTACATATTATAAAATGGAAATACACCAAATATTAAGGCACTGCCCATCAACACGCAGCAAGTAATAAATGCCCATTTCAACGTGAATTTCTGATGATCCCCCATTTCTACCGCAGCCAAACCACAGAGTAAGTAGGTTGAAGGAACCAATGGCGATAATAAATGAATCGGTTGTCCAATAATCGACGCACGTGCGATTTCAACCGGTGCAATGCCATAGTGTGATGCTGCTTCTGCCAAAATCGGTAGGACACCAAAATAAAAGGCGTCATTTGACATAAAGAAGGTTAAAGGCATACTTAATGTAATACGCCCGTAATCGGTGCCAAATAAGGTCCCATGCTCGGTGGAATCACCGCAACGAAACCTTTAGACATGGCCTCAACCATACCTGTGCCCGATAAAATCCCTGTAAAAACACCCGCAGCAAAGATTACCCCCACTACCGCTAAGACACTGTCTGCATGCATGGCGATACGCTTTTTCTGCATGTTGACACACGGATAGTTCACCACCAATGCAATACAGAAACCCAGCATAAATAAGATCGACATTGGTAAAATCCCTTTTACCAAAGATGCCATCAAGACTAAGGTTAAAATACCGTTAAACCAACGTAAATGTGGACGTTGAGCTTCTGGATCTTTTGAAATCGAAATATCATCTGCATGGCTGATGTCTACAAGTTCAATCACGCCTAAACGTTTGCGTTCATACATGCCATACATATAAGCCAAGAAGAATAACCAAGCAGCCGCCACAATCATTGATGGGATCATTGGAATGAAGACTTCACTGGCATCGACTTGAAGTGCACTCGCAGCACGTGCTGTTGGTCCACCCCATGGCGTCAAATTCATCACACCACTACAAAGCAACATCAAGCAAGTCATGATCAGTGGATTCATACCGACTCGTTTATAAAGCGGCATCATTGCTGCCACACAAATCATATATGTGGTTGAACCATCGCCATCTAAAGAGACCAATAATGTGAGAAAAACTGTACCCAAAGTGATTTTTAATGGATCGCCTTTTACTTTCTTTAAAATCCATCTTACCGAAGGGTCAAATAACCCAGAATCAATCATTAAGGCAAAATATAAAATAGCGAAAAGAAGCATAACGCCTGTTGGTGCGAGCTTTTTAATACCCTCTAACATGGTATTGCCAAGTTCGGCCAATTGAATATGACTTAAGCTGTCAAAATAAAAACCTAAGCCCCAAGCGATAATAGCGAATATGAATGGGATTAAAATTAATGCAACTAATGCACTGAGACGTTTTGACATGATCAAATACATAAAGCACATGATCATGCTGATACCTAAAAAAGTCAGCATTGAATGCAATCCTTAGCATAATAAATTTTTTTAATGGGTAGACCTACCCTAATCCAGCACAGATTCTATGCGATTTAACTTTAGCTAATTCATTTAATTTAATTATATAGTGAACATAGCCATTCACATGAAAAATACCTTAAAAGTATACAAATATACTTTTAAATATAAGACTCTAATTATTAATATGTTTTTATTAAAAAATATAGATCAATCGATCAAAAACCATGAAGAATAACTAATCAAAATGCTATATATTTAAAAACTTAATGCAATATTATGGTGCATTTTTTGATTAAAAAATAACATATTTAATTAAATGATAATTAAAACAAATATCATTCATTTATAAAACTTCTATCGTATTTAAAATAAATAGCTATTTATGAACATTCCAACAATTACAATCATCATTATTATCGCGTGATATTAAAATTAAATTAAAAAATTCATATTTTGAGAATAAAACCTATTTTTTAAACTAAATTATCTTATTTTTATCGGCTCGATATTCATTTGGTGAAACCCCCACCCAATTACGATAGGCTTTTCTAAAATTTGAGGTATCAGAAAATCCTAAGCGTTCTGCGATTTCATCAATGCTCAAACTTGTTGCCAAATATTCATCTGCAAGTCGCCTTCTGGTGCTGTCTAAAATCTCTTGATAACTGACTTCAGCATCTGACAAACGGCGGTATAAAGTTCGCTTGGATAAATGCAATTGATCAGCAATCTCTTGTGCGCTCGGAAAGCTGCCCACTGCATCTAATAAGATCAGACGGATCGTTCGGACTAAATCGGGTTCTTGTTCATCATCATCGCTCCCCAACATCCTTTCGCAAAAGGATTGACACATATCTGCAGTAATCGGATTGGCATTCGGACAAGGTTTATCGAGCCAATCAAGATCAAAATGCCATTGCATTACCTCTGCATCGAATTCCACAGGACAGCGAAAGACTTTTTCATATTCATCTGCATAGTCAGGCGCAGAATAAGGCAGTAACAGTTTTTTGGCCTGAAATGGTGCCTCTAATACACATTCAATCAGGGTTTGCATTGAACTAAACCAAAACTCACACACCAAAGGCAATAATTGACCCAGCGCAATAATTTCATGACCTTCAAAAATGGCAACTTGCTTTTGAATCGAAAAGCTTTTCTTGAGTACAGGTGCCGCGAGTTTGATATGACGAATACCAAACTCTACAGCCTGTTGGAAATTACGAGAGGAAGACAGCGCATAACCATAAACGCCAAAGTCCGATAGTCGCTGTTTTTGCCCAGCCCGCATGCCAATCAGCGGATCTTTAGATAAACGCTGAATGGTTTGAAAAAGCTGTAATTTTTGATAGGGGGAAATATGAGAAGCTGCACTATTCAGCGCATCTTGAGAAATGCCTATGCCCGCTAAAACCTCATCCAAACGATAACCTTGCTGTTGCATGGCTTCCAGCAGACTGGTTAGACCTAAAATCGGCGTACCTTGAGCCAATTGATTTTGATCATAACGCGCTTCAATCAGCATCGGGCTCACATCCTGTTTTACGCATTTTTTCACCTCATCCCTTGAGTGATGATGCATAATGGCACTAAATTACCTTTTGTTGTCTCAATTTAACATCGACTACAAATCTCATCAATCATAAAGTCTATTCTACTAATAAGCATGAAAGGAGCAACAATGACACTTTCAACTTCACAACAATTCAGTGATCCTGCAACCGAACATATGTATTCGGTGTTTAAGCAACAGCGTGCTGCTTTTGATGCCAAGCCCTACCCAGATCTCGATGCTCGACGTACCAAATTATTGCAAATAAAAAAACAAATTATTCGTTATCAAGATGTGATTGCGACTGCAATTAATACCGACTTTAGTTCACGCTCAGTGGATGAATCAAAACTGCTTGATTTACTCGGTTCAGTGCTTGAAGCAGAACATGCCATTCGTCATGTCCGCCGTTGGATGCGACCAAGTAAACGTAGCACTGAACTGCTATTTTTATCGAATCGCCTACGTGTGCAATACCAGCCTAAAGGTGTAGTGGGTGTTATTGTTCCATGGAACTTCCCTGTTTATTTAGCCTTGGGACCCTTAATTGCCGCAATTGCAGCAGGCAATCGGGTGATGATCAAGTTACCTGAAGTGACTCCAGTAACCAATGCTGTAGTTAAACGGATGCTGGCTGAAATTTTCAGTGAAGATGAAGTAGCTGTTTTTGGTGAAGAGATCCTTGATCCAGCACAATTCACCTCGCTGCCCTTCAACCATATTGTATTTACAGGTTCACCAGCAATTGGTCGGGTGGTCATGCGTGCGGCAGCAGATAATTTAACCCCAGTCACCTTAGAACTTGGTGGTAAATCCCCAGCATTAGTCAGCCGCAACTATCCGCTTGCTGATGCAGCGAAACGCGTTTTACATGGTAAAGCGACCAACTGTGGTCAGATCTGCGTTGCGCCCGACTATGCACTGGTGCCAAAAGAAAAAGTGGATCAATTCGTTGCAGAATGCCAAGCAAATTTCACTACGATGTATGGCAATAATATTAGCCAAAATACAAACTACACTTCGATTGTGAATGATCGTCATCTAAAACGTTTACTCGATATCTTAGATGATGCCAAAGCCAAAGGCGCTCAAATCATTGCCTGTGGTGAATATGATCGTGACAAAGATGCGCGTCGTATGCCAGTGCATATCGTCCTCAATTGCACCCCAGAGATGCGGATTCTTAAAGAAGAGTTATTTGGCCCAGTTTTGCCTGTGGTTGCTTACGGTACAGTGGATGATGCAATTGATTATATTCAAGCGAGTGAACGACCATTAGCCTTATACCTCTTTACCCACGATGCTAATGAACGTGATTATGTCTTAAAGCAGACTCATTCAGGCGGTGTAACCTTAAATGATTGGGGCTGGCATGTGGTCAATCATGATGCACCTTTTGGGGGAATCGGAAACTCGGGCATGGGCACATATCATGGCGAAGAAGGTTTCCGTGAGCTTTCCCATGCAAAAACTGTTTTTGCACGTCATCGCTTCTTCCCAACCCAACTGTTCTATCCACCTTATGGTACTTGGGTACAGAAACTCGCCTTACGTTTCTTCTTGAAACAAGGTGATCCAAATATTAAATAAGATTCGATAATAAAAAAGCCTCATCAAGAGGCTTTTTTATTCTGCAAATGAAACATGAATTACTTCACTACGCCATCTTGTTGGTATTTCGGTGAACGAGGTCCGTAAAGCAAACCCAAACCAGGGTTATGCTGCGTCGGGGTAAAGAGTTGGGTATTTACAATCGTTGCCAAGGGATAAGCACGATCATTTAAGCTCCCCGCAATTTGTTCAACCAATGCCCCGACCAGTGCTGTGAGTAAGTCATTGTTGCCACTATTGCTCGATTGCACGGCTTTCTTTTCACCCGACCAAAGCGTCTCATTGGTGTTTAAATCGACCAGTTTTGCTTCCACACTCACCGTTGCAACACTTTGAATGACTTGATACTGAGAACCATATTCTTTAATTCGAATATACAAAGCCGCATCAGCACCAAAGATTTCCTTCAATTTCTGTGTTGAAATGCTTTGCGCGTCATGACCATTGGTCACGCCATTCTCTTTAAACATCGAATCCACAACAGAAATTGGAAAGACATAGTAACCCGCTTCAGCAACAGGCATAACGACTGTCGGCCAATAGCTATAAGTTGCCTTTACATCAGGAGAATCGTTAACGGGCGGTAATACCAAAATAGATTTCGGCATATGCTGTTTATACACCGTCATATCCTTATTTACCGCTGGAGATGAAGCACAGCCTGTAACCAGTAAGCCTGCAAGCACAAGGTTTGAAACTAAAAATGCCTTGATCATGGCTTTGCAATTCCCCCATTGGCACCCATCTTCTGCAACAACCGATCCATCAATACCGTAGATTCAGGATAAACTTGTCGTTCCAATTGAAAATATTCAACTGCTTTTTGCGCATTATTCACTTGTAAAGATAGCCATCCTAGATGTGCATATAAGCCTGGTGGAACAGCCAAATTTTTCGCTTTGGCTTTTTCAATTTCCGCTTCTAACTTAATGATTTGTGCACTGGGTGTGGCTTTTTCTGGCTGGCTATACATCAGATAGGTCTGTTGTGTATAAGAGCCCCAACTATATAAAGGTTGAGGCCCCGCAGCGCAGCCAACCAAGCCGATCGTCATCAGACTGCTGAACAGAATTTTTTTCATTTTACAGCGGTCCAGCCTTATTGCGCAGTCCAACGATTATTTTGAATATCAGTCACCAAATTGTTGACCGCTTCGCGTACCGCTAAGTCAAGCACCTTACCATTCAAGGTTGAGTCATAAGAGGCTGTAGAACCAAAACCGAGTACTTCACGCGCACTCAATGCATACTCACCCGCGCCTTGTACTGAATGTACAATCTCTGAGGTTTTTACATCCACAATATTCAAGTTCACTTTGGCATAAGCAATTTGCTGTTTACCGCGCCCTAAAATCCCAAATAATTGCTGATCACCCACTTCTTTGCGACCAAATTCAGACACATCACCAGTGATCACATAACGTGCACCTTTAATGCTTTGAGTGCTGTTGCTAAATCCCACTTCTTGTTTAAGTTCAGACAAATTATCACGATTTAGAACCGAGAAATAACCCGTTTGCTGTAAATGCGTTTCTAAAATAGTTTTCGCCTGCCCACCAAGACGGTCAACATTATCAGAGAAGATACCTCTCATATAACTTGAACGGTTATCAAACTTACCAATCGAAACAGGTACTTTTACCCCGTTATATTTAATCTGTTGTACTGCTGCTGTCACTTGAGGACTTTGAATTGATTTGGATGTTTCTGTTGTTGAGCAGGCCATTAAGCCGAAAGCACTGAATACTGTAACCGCTAATAATTTTTTCATTGTCGCTCGATCAAAATAAAGATTAAAAAACGTGAAAATTATAGCTTAAAAACTGTGAACTATCTAACATTTTACAATTCAAGCTCCACCTTTAAATCATCATAAATAATTTTATAATCCAACCAATTAGCTCAACTTAATCCAGATTATTCGCAAAAACGTAACCCTACACCCGCAATAGTAAAAATATACTTGGGCGTCACAGCAGAATCACCGATTTTGGTTCTAAGCTTTTTCACCAAGATACGAAGATAATGGGTATCCTCTTCATGAGTAATGCCCCATAGCTCGGTCATGATTTGTTTTTGTGTGACAATCTTACCCTGATGACGAATCAATAAAGTCAGCAACTGAAATTCTTTTTTGGTTAAAGTAATGTCCTCGCCTGCCAGTTTGGCTGCATGTTCAGCCACGTCAACCCAGAGCTGTCCATCATTAAACATCAGATTGTGTTCTGCCTGTTGTGGCTTATTGCGGAACATCACCCGAATACGCGCACAGAGTTCTTGAATACTAAACGGCTTGGTAACATAGTCATTCGCGCCTGCATCTAACAGTTTAATTTTTTGATTTTCATCTGGGCGGGCCGACAAGACAATCACAGGAATATCTGACCATTGTCGCAACTCAAGCAATACCGCCTGTCCATCCATATCCGGCAGACCCAGATCCAGAATCAACAAATCAGCACCACGCGTCGCCAAAGTCTCCAGCCCTTTCATACCATTTTCAGCCACATGCACCTGATAGCCCTGTGCACGTAAGGCAATATCCAAAAACTTCCGAATTTGTGGCTCATCATCAATAATCAGAATTGATGCTTGAGAATTTAATGTTTGTGGCATAGATGATAATTTTAATCCTGATGCAGTGGTAATCGTATTCTAATTAAGCTGCCCTGACCATATGTGCCAGCCAAAGCTTCAATACTGCCCATATGTGCACCGATAATGGCTTGGACAATGGCGAGGCCTAAGCCCGTTCCTGTTTTGCCCCGATCACCACGTTGCATGGTATAGAACATATCAAAGATTTGCTCTCTCTCCTCTTCAGGAATGCCAACACCTTGGTCGATAATATCAATTTGAAGATAACCGTCATCCTGCTGAATATGTACTTCAATCGGGATATCATCTGGTGAAAACTTGGCTGCATTTTCCAGCACATTAAAAATAGCCTGCTCAATCAGAGCAGGATGCACATGCAATTGCGGCAAGTCATCTGTCATTGTGACATCAATATTGACCTTGGGTTGATAACGCTTCAGCCGTTGCGTCGCAGAGCCAATCAGCTCATCCACCCCAATCCAGTCTCGACTGAGACTCAAACCTTGATGGCCGAGTCGGGTCATATCCAGTAAGTTTTGAATATAACGATCCAGACGCTCACCTTCTACATGAATGGTATCTAACAATTCGTGTCGGTCCTCCTCGGACATTTGCTCGCCATAGTATTTCAGACTATCAGCAGAACCGATCATTGCTGCCAATGGTGAGCGTAGGTCATGCGAAACAGATGAAAGTAGAGCTGAACGTAACTTTTCAGTTTCAGCCACCACACGGGAATTTTCCAACTGTAAGGACAACTGTACACGAGAAGCGGTTTGAGCAATATCATCAATCATCAATTCTGCAAGGCGTTGTTGTTCAAAATTAATGTTTTCTGCATTTTGATGAAAGCGGATCGCAATCACCCCAAATCCACCGACCAGATTAAGTGGATTAAACCACCATTCGGATTGCGTTAATGTATTGGTAAAACGTCCACAAGATTTAGCATTTTTTTGGGTCCAATTTGCTGCAATCTGATCTTTTTCATTAAATAAAGAGTGATCACCTAACTCTTGTGTTCCGATCCGAAGCCAAACGGCTGCATTTAAAGAACTTTCTAAATGCTGCTTAGCGACATTTAAGACTTGTTCAATATCGACGCAGCTCGATAGTTTCCGCTCCAATTCTTGTAGCTGCAAAGAAACTGAATTTGCTGCACGTAAACTCAGTACCTGAGCACGTAATTGATTGGCTAAACGCCCTACTAACAATGCCGAAATGATAAAAATGATGATGGTCATCACCCCACGCTCAGCACTAATTCGAAGCGTAAATCGTGGTTCAATAAAGAAATAGTTATACAGCAAGAAGCAAATCAGGACGCTGATAATGGTGATAAACATCCTTGCTCGCATCGCCACGATAAGCACGGTGACCACAAAGATTAAAGCCAGTTCACTATAACCAATAAAATGATCACTCACAGTTGCCGCAATCAATCCCAATAGAACAATCAAAATACTTTCGATCATCTCTCGTGGGTTAAATGCCAAGCCTTGTTCTAACCAAAAAGCATAAATCCTGTCTGTCTGTGGCTTAGCCTCATTATTGTTTTTAACTTTTAAGGGTTGAACAAAAGTGATCTCAAATGGATGCTGTTTTTCTAAAAGTTGATCAGCAATATGGTCTGAAAATAGACGCTGCCAGAGTGACTTTTTAGGACTTTTCCCGAGTAAAATATTGGACGCACCATAATCATAAGCTGCTTGTAAAATGGTCGATGCAATATGATTACTATGTAACAAATAAGTATCAGCCCCCAGCTTACGTGCCAAATTGAATGCTTTGGTCACGGCTAATGTCTGTGTTGTGGTTTTCTGGCTCTTTTGAATCGAAATCACACTCCAGATTGCATTGCGTCTTTCTGCAATGCGATGTGCCCGCCGTACCAGATCTTCAGAAAATTCTGATCCATCAATCGCCAACATCACATGATTTTGAATCGGGATAATCTGCCCTTGTGCAACAAACTTCTCCCGATAATCAATTTCAACTTGCCCTGCAACGGTTTGAATCGCTAAATCACGTAAAGCAGTTAAATGTGCGGGCTTAAAAAAACCTTGCAGTGCATGTGGTGCAACATCGGCTAAATAAATTTTGCCATGATTCATGCGTTCTAATAGTTCTGGAACAGGTAGATCCACTAAGCGAATGTCTTTTAATCGTTTTAGCAACGCATCAGGAACAGTTTCATTGACCCGAATCCCTGTAATTTGATAAACCACATCATTCAGACTTTCTAGATGCTGAATGTTTAAAGTGCTATAAACATCAATGCCTGCATCCAGTAATTCATTGACATCTTGCCAGCGATATTCATGCCGGCTATTCGGAACATTACGATGTGCGAGTTCATCCACCAGCACAATTTCAGGCTTTAATTTGAGGATTTGATCAAGATCCATCTCTTCCAACATTCGCCCTTGATATTCCAACGTCTTTCTAGGAATAACATTAAGCCCCTGAATCAAACGCTCGGTATCAGATCGACCGTGAGTTTCTACGATCCCAACCACCACATGTTGCCCTTGCTGCATCAATTCATGTGCTCGAGTCAGCATGGCATAGGTTTTACCAACCCCCGGTGCTGCACCCAAGAAAATGGTCAAACGTCCAGACTGTTCACGCTGGCTATGTGCCAGCCATGCATCTGCTTTGTGATTACGGTCGATCTGCATAAGTGGACTCTACTAACGAGGTGTAGATGACAATTGGTCTAAGGCTAGATTCAACTGCAGTACATTGACTCGTGCTTGCCCATATAAACTAAGCTGTGCAGGCTGAATCTGTTGTTGCACTAAATCTCGCAATTGCTGCTCTGCTAAATGGCGTTGTTGTACCACTCGTTTCACTTGTAATAATGCACTCTCAGGTGAAATATCAGGATCAATCCCACTGCCTGATGCCGTAACCATATCGTTCGGTACCTGCTGTTCTGAAATGTGATTATTGTGAGCAAATTGCACGGCTCTTTCCTTCATTTGTTTTTGTAAGTCAGGATTAGAAACCGCCAAATTACTGCCTGCCATCCCATCAACATTGTAACTTACCGCACTAGGGCGGCCATGGAAATATTGTTCACCAACAAAATTTTGCCCCACCAAACTTGAACCAACAATTCTGCCATCAAGTTCGATTAAGCTGCCATTGGCCTGCTTCGGAAAAATCAACTGAGCAATCGATACACTCGCAGTAGAATATAAGACCCCAGCGATCACAAATCCGACCACAATCAAACCAAGACTTGGACGTAAAATTGCATGCACTGAATTGGATAATGGTAGGTCCTGTTTATTCAATTGCTCATGATTCAATAAAGTATTCATCTCTCACTCCTAAATCCACAATGACACAATAAGGTCAATCAACTTGATCGCAATAAACGGAAAGATCACGCCACCTACACCGTAAATCAGCATATTACGGCGTAACAATTGCAATGCACTGGCGGGTTTAAATTGCACCCCTCTCAATGCCAATGGGATCAACATCGGAATAATCAGTGCATTAAAAATCAAGGCCGAAATTACTGCACTGCTTGGACTACTGAGTTGCAGAATATTCAATACCCCAAGTTGTGGAATTGCTACTGCAAACAGTGCAGGTAAGATCACAAAGTATTTGGAGACATCATTTGCCAGAGAAAAGGTGGTTAAGGCGCCACGGGTAATCAATTGCTGTTTCCCAATTTCCACCACATCCAACAGTTTGGTTGGGTCGGAGTCCAAGTCCACCATATTGCCTGCTTCTTTTGCGGCTTGAGTACCTGAATTCATGGCTAAGCCAATATCAGCCTGAGCCAATGCAGGTGCATCATTAGTACCGTCACCCACCATTGCCACCAGTTTACCTGCGGCTTGTTCTTTACGGATGCAAGCCAATTTATCTTCAGGTTTGGCCTCTGCAATATAATCATCCACACCCGCTTCTGCGGCAATCGCTGCTGCAGTCAACGGATTGTCTCCTGTAACCATAATGGTTTTAATACCCATCTCACGTAACAGTGCAAAACGTTCTTTAATCCCAGACTTGATTACATCCGAGAGCTCAATCACCCCTAAAATGCTGTGATTCGAAGCCACCACAAGCGGGGTTGCACCTTTTGATGCCACTTGTTCGACACGAGTCTTAAGCTCAACGTTATCCTTGATTTCTTGGTTGGTAAATTTAAGAATCGCGTCCACGGCACCTTTACGAATCTTTTGCCCCGTGACTAAGTCCACCCCAGATAAACGTGTCGAGGCACTAAACTGAATGAATTCGGCATCTTGAGGCTCACGAATGCTCTCTCCCATTTCTTTACCTAAACTCACCACGGATTTACCTTCAGGAGTTGGATCAGCAAAAGAAGTTAGCATGGCTGCTTGGCGCAATTCACTTGGGCTCACGCCCGCCAATGGATAAAAAGCAGTCGCTTGGCGGTCGCCATAGGTAATCGTGCCGGTCTTATCCAACAGCAACACATCAATATCACCCGCAACTTCAACTGCTTTACCTGATTTGGCTAAGACATTGGCTTTTAAAGCACGGTTCATCCCAGCAATCCCAATTGCAGGCAACAAGCCCCCAATCGTGGTTGGAATCAAACATACCAACAGTGCAATCAACAAAACCATACTGATTTTGATCCCAACCATGGAACCAATGAATGGTAATGTCGCCACCACCACAATAAAGGTAATGGTCATGATATTGAGCAAAATACTCAGTGCGATCTCATTGGGTGTTTTTTGGCGGTTGGCACCTTCAACCAAAGCAATCATACGGTCTAAGAAGCTATGACCAGCTTCATTACTGACCCGAATAATAATTTCATCGGACAAGACCTTGGTACCGCCAATCACGCCTGAACGATCGGTATGAGCTTCACGGAGTACAGGTGCAGATTCACCAGTAACGGCTGATTCATTGATGGTGGCAAAGCCTTGAATAATCTCACCATCCGCAGGGACTATCTCACCTGCTTTAACAACGACAAGATCATCTTTTTTAAGTAGATTGGCAGAAATGGTATTCGGTACCGCATTTAAATCGAGGATACGATTTGCAGTTAAGTTTTCACGGGCCTGACGCAATGATGCGGCTTGTCCGCGACCTTTGGCTTCTGCAACCGCTTCTGCATAATTGGCGAATAAGACCGTCACCAATAGAATCAAGCTCAGTACCAAACCAAAACCTAAACTGGCACTACCCATCAAGGTTGCAATAATGGTTAAGATTGTTCCCACCCAGACACAGGCCATCACTGGATTTTTAAAAGCATACTGTGGTAACAGCTTATGAAAGGTTTGTTGAATAATTTCTTTATTCAAAATATCCATTTGTTGTGTCGCATTTGAATGTTTCATTGTGCTTGCTCCACACTTAAACTTTTATAGACAAGTAGTCAGCAATTGGCCCAATCACCAACACTGGCATGAATTGCAATAAGGTGAGAATTAACACGATCCCGATTAAGGTCAGTGCAAATGTCGGTGACTCAATATGTAAAGAACCTTTGCTTTCTGTTGCTTGAGCTTTGGTAGCCAAACTGACTGCAATCAACACAGGGATGATCAGTACGCTGTAACGACCTGCCAATAACGCGACACTGGCACTCAGATTCCACCACAGAGTGTTATCGCCTAAACCTTCAAAACCAGAACCATTGTTGGCATAAGCAGAGACATACTCATAAAACACTTGGCTGATGCCGTGAAATGCTGGATTTGAATTCCCTGTAATCGATGGAAATGCAATGGCGATGGCTGTTAAGCCAAGAATCACCACCGGCTGTAATAGAATCACCAGTGCTAACAACTTAATTTCAGTCACTTCAATTTTTCGGCCAAATAACTCAGGAGTACGCCCCGTCATCAAGCCCGCGATAAAGACAGCAAGAAACAGGTAAATAAAGAACTGCAATAAGCCACAACCAATCCCGCCCCAAATGGCATTAATCAACATATTGCACAGCTCAATCAATCCTGTCAGTGGTGAGGCAGAATCATGCATCATATTGACCGAACCGTTATTCACTTGCGTGGTCAAACTTCCCCATAATGCAGATGCATCCGCACCGAAACGAAGCTCTTTCCCTTCCATAAACGCGGCATTAACACTTAAAGATGATTTTTCAGTCCACAACGTTAATGAGGTTGAAGCCAACGACATCAGCAACATGCTGCCAAAAATCATCCACATCAATTTCTTGCGTTGAATAAAGCGCCCGACCATAAATACTGCCGACAACGGAATCAGTAAGATCGCGATCATCTCGATCACATTGGATAACGGCGTTGGATTTTCTAAAGGCACACTACTATTTGGACCATACCAGCCACCACCATTGCTCCCCAATTGTTTAATCGCCACCATCGGCGCAACAGGACCCAATGGAATATGTTGGTTTTTTACTTCTGTGCTTTGATCCAAGACCTGTGCGGTTGGACCGGCAGATAGTGTTGCAGGCACGCCTTGAAAAGTGAGTAGCAAAGAAAAAATAAGACCTAATGGAATAAAGAATCTAAATAATGGTCGGACGATATCCATCCAGTAATTACCTAAATTAATCGTATTCCAATTTTTTTTATCCGAGCCTTCTTCTCGACCTGATTGCAAAAATAAAGCTCGCAACATTGCCACCAACAAAGCCAGCCCAATAATTGGCGATAAATATTGCAATCCAACAATGACTGTCATTTGCGATAGATAAGACAGTTGAGCCTGTCCTGAATAGTGTTGTTGGTTGGTATTGGTCAGAAATGAAATGCTGGTATGTAAAGCCAGATCCCAATTCATATTTGGAATATGATCAGGGTTGAGTGGTAACCATGCTTGAGTCATTAAAATAGTGACACTTGCAGCGAGCAGTAAAATATTACTGAGCACAAATGCCGTTAAATATTGCCGCCAATTCATTCCACTACGCTTAACACCCAACACAGCATAAATGGGTTGTTCAATCCATTTAAACAACGCGTCACTTTTCATTGGCTTTGCTTGCATCACATCTGCAAGATAAGCACCGAGCGGATAAGCCAGCAGTAATGAAAGGACAAATACAGAGATAAATTCCCACATAGCATATGCCATTTAAAAATAGGTTAGCGTTAGTATGGAAATGAAGGACGTAAATTCTCTATATTGAAAAAACCAGTAGACGTAAATTCTGCGTAAAATTATTCAACGATGTTCTAATGCGCTGAAATTTTTACCTAAAAAGAAAATATGGAGAAATAAATCTCATTTTTTACAAAAAATCTTTGACCAAATAAAAAACTTTTTTGGGAAAAATGCAAAAAAGAACGATTACTATTTTAAAATAATAATTTATATTTATCATTATTTTACAAATAAAAACACATATGTATATAAATTTTTTAAGATTTATTTTTATCCATTTTCATCTAATCCAGCGTACTGCTTAGTTCATTTAGAACATTTACTCTTATTTTAATTATGGTATTTTTGTTACATGAAGTTATAGCCAATCACGATAGATAACTTTTTTGTTGTCAGATCATAGCTTCTTAACACTTAAGAATCTTGAAGTTCAAGGAAAGATTACAATGAAATTAAAACATCTTAGCACTGCCATGATCTTAGCAACGCTACCTGCAACTGGAGTTTTTGCAGCAGCGTTAGACCGTTCAGGTCAATCTATGTCTGCATTTTTACAGCCGGGTAACTATTTTGAAGCTGGTCTTTCGGTTCTAGACCCAACAGTTAAAGGTCAGGAAGCTGGTACCTCAGCAACTACTCGTAAAATTGGCGATATAGGTGATGATTATTATTTCCCTAGCGCAGCATTAAAACTGCAACTGACTGACAACATTTCTTTTGGTCTTATTTATGATCAACCATTTGGTGCTGATGCAAAATATACTGGTAACAATGTATTCGTTTCTAGCCCAACTGACGGTGTTTTAAATCAAAAATCTCTAAACGATTTATCAACCAAATCTGTTGGTCAGTTAGTTCAAGCTGCTGGTTCTTCATTCGGACCAGCTCTTCAACAAGTTGCAAAAGACCCAGCAAATCCTACTCAACAAGAAATTTTAGGTGCATTACAACGAGTTGCACTAGGTGGTAATGCTGCCGTAGGTGCTGGTCTTCAAAAACTACAACAAACTCAAGCAGCGTTAAATGCAGCAAAAGGCTACCTTGGCTCAAGCACAGGTTCAAATAGCACACAAGTTGAAGTTGACACTCAAAACCTTTCTATGGTTTTTGGATTCCAACCAAATAAAAACCTGAATTTCTATGCGGGTCCAGTGCTTCAAACTGTAAAAGGTAATGTTAGCCTTCGTGGTGAAGCTTACAGCGTTTACAATGGTTATGATGCAAATATTAAAGAAACAACTGGTGTGGGTTGGTTAGCAGGCGCTGCATACCAAATTCCTGAAATTGCGTTAAAAGCTTCTTTAACTTACCGTTCAGAAATCGATCACGATGTGAACATCAAAGAAGATTTATCTTTATTAGCTTTTCCTGGTTTAACAAACGTACTTACAGGTTTAGGTGTTGATCCAACTAAACTTGCAGGATTAAATGCTGATAAGAAAACAAAAATTACGACTCCTCAATCTGTTAACTTAGATTTCCAGACTGGTATCATGGCGAACACTGTTGCATTTGCAAACGTTCGTTGGGTGAACTGGAAAGACTTCTCTATTCAACCATATAAATTTGGCGAGTTATCTAAAGTATTAGGTGGTGCAGGCCTAGTACCAGGTAAAGCAAATGGTTTTAACCTAGTTGAATATTCGGATGACCAATGGTCTGTAAACGCTGGTGTTGGTCGTAAACTGAGTGAACAGTGGGCTGGTAACGTTTCTGTGGGTTGGGATTCTGGCGCAGGTAACCCTGTAACAACTTTAGGCCCAACAGAAGGCTACTGGAACGTTGGTGTTGGTGTTCAATATAGCCCAACCCCTGCTACATTCATCGCTGGTGGTGTAAAATACTTCTGGTTAGGTGATGCTAAGGCACAAACTGGTGCTCAAGCAGGTAGCAATGATTACGTTGCGAAGTTTGAAGACAACAATGCACTCGCATATGGCTTAAAAATTGGTTATAAATTCTAATCAATTTTTAGAAAAGAGAAGGTCATCTTAGGATGACCTTTTTTATTATGTTTTAATCAATAAAATCAAATTAATAGATCAATAAACACACACCCTCTTGTACGTTTAGATGCATCAATAGAAAACATGAATGCTCAAGCATTTTTCGTGACTTTATCAGTTCATTTATTGACATTTGTAAAATATTTAAGCGCATAAAAATTATGATACTTTTCGCGCCATTCTGTTACAAAGTGATTTGAGAGAACATATTAATGAAGCTGAATGCTATTCAAACGGCTCTTCTACTTAGCTTAGTTCCAACAACGACAACATTTGCCGCAGCACTGGATCGCTCAGGTCAATCAATTGCAGCATTTTTACAGCCAAATAACTATTTTGAAGCAGGTCTTACTGTTCTTGATCCCAATGTATCAGGTAAGGACACATCTCAAAACAATACAGGGAATATGGCGAATCATTATTACTCTCCAAATGCTGCCCTAAAAATTCAAGCAACGGATAAATTCTCGATTGGTTTGATCTATGACCAGCCTTATGGTGCTGATGCAGAATATACAGGCAAAAGTAACTTTATCGAAAGCCGTCCTTTGCCTTTTAAAGGTGGTACATCCGTTACGGTCGATACTGAAAACTTAAACTTGTTATTCGGTTATCAACCAACACAAAACTGGAACCTTTATGCGGGTGCGGTTTATCAAACTTTAGACAGCACCGTGTTATTACGTGGTCAGAGCTATAGTGCCTATAGTGGTTATGATTTTAAAACAGGCCGTGATGAAGCAGTCGGTTGGTTAGCAGGGGTTGCTTATCAAATTCCTGAAATCGCACTCAAAACCTCTTTGACCTATCGTGCCAAAATCAAGCATGAAATGAATGCTTATGAAACACATGGCATTGCAGGTATGACTGGTAATGCTGGTTTTGATGCGATTTTAAATAAAATCAATCATTCAACAGGCACAACTGAAATCACCACCCCTCAATCGGTTAACCTTGATTTCCAAACAGGGATTATGGAAAACACAGTTGCGTTTGCGAATTTACGCTGGGTGAACTGGAAAGATTTTGCCATTCGTCCATATAAATTTGGTGCTGCTTCAACATTACCTCCAATCGTTGCTTCAACAGGTAAAAAAGACGGTTTTGATCTGGTTGCATATACCGAAGATCAATACTCAATTACCGCAGGCGTTGGTCGTAAACTGAATGATCAATGGGCAGGAAATGTATCTGTGGGTTGGGATTCTGGTGCAGGTAACCCTGTGACCACACTGGGTCCAACTGAAGGTTATTGGAATGTCGGTATCGGTGTTCAATATAGTCCTACGCCTGCAACCTTTATTGCGGGTGGCGTGAAATATTTCTGGCTCGGCGATGCCAAAGCTCAATCAGGTTCACAATTCAACACACCTGGTTATGTGGCTGAATTTGAAAATAATGATGCCATCGCTTATGGTTTAAAGATTGGTTATAAATTCTAAGAAATCTCCCCTCATCCTGAGCCACGACTGAAGTGGCGCAAGGTGAAAAAGCCCCCTCCTTTTCTAAAGGAGGGCTGGGGAGGATTAATTACTCTGGAATATCACGTTGTGATACAGAACGAATCGCCTGTTTTAATGCCTCATAACCATGCAATGGTGGGAACTGTGGAAATTCTGCAATCACATTGGCTGGTGCATCAAATAAGAAACCATGATCAGCTTCCCCCAGCATCGTGGTATCGTTATAAGAATCACCTGCTGCAATGACACGGAAGTTCAAACCATGCAATGCTTTTACCGCCTGACGCTTTTGATCAGGTTGACGTAATTTATACGCGGTGATCATGCCATTTTCATCAGTTTCAAGCTTATGACAGAAAATCGTTGGCCATCCCAATTGCTTCATAAGTGGATGCGCAAACTCATAAAAAGTATCAGATAAAATAATCAATTGGAAATGAGTACGTACCCATTCAACAAATTCTTTCGCGCCTTCAAATGGCCCCATATCTGCAATCACAGCTTGAATATCATTCAATCCCAAGCCATGTTGTTTTAAGATATTCAAACGTTGTGTCATCAGTACATCGTAATCTGGAATGTCACGTGTAGTTGCTTCGAGTTCTTTAATCCCTGTTTTTTTTGCAAAGTTAATCCAGATTTCTGGAACTAACACCCCTTCAAGATCTAGGCATACGATTTCCATGAATGCTTCCAATGTTGGTTAAAAATTGCTGTATCATAGCACTAAGATTATTCAATTTTTGCGCTGTTGTTGAATAAAATCATTTTATTCTGCAAGATTAAAATCAATGACAAGCACACTACTTTGCTTCCATTGATTTACAATTGTGCCCAAGCCTATCGCCAGGAACATCCATGACTGTTATTCCGACTATTGACCTTGTAGATGCGCTCGCTGCTGAATATGCAGATAAATCGCCACGAGAAATTTTAGCACTTGCGTTAAGCCAGCAAGGTGAAATCGCAATTTCATTTTCAGGCGCAGAAGATGTTGTTTTAATTGATATTGCTTCTCGTCTTGGCAAGCCCTTCCGTGTTTTTAGTTTGGATACGGGACGTTTACATGCAGAGACTTACCAATTCATTGAAACTGTTCGTAAGCACTATAAGATCGATATTGAAATTTGCTTCCCTGAGTCTGCTGCAGTTCAGCAATTCGTGACTGAAAAAGGCTTGTTTAGCTTTTTTGAAGATGGACATCAGGAATGTTGTGGAATCCGTAAAGTACAACCTCTACGCAAGAAACTGGCAACATTAGATGGATGGATTACTGGCCAACGCAAGGATCAAAGTCCAACCCGTAGCGAGGTACCTGTGGTTCAAGCTGATGCTGGTTTTTCTGGTGAAGGCAAGCAATTGATCAAATATAACCCGCTTGCAAATTGGAGCAGTGCCGATGTATGGAGTTATATCCGCATGATGGAAATTCCATATAACCCATTGCACGAACGCGGTTTTACTTCAATTGGTTGCGAACCATGTACACGTGCGGTGCTACCAAATCAACATGAACGCGAAGGTCGTTGGTGGTGGGAAGAGGCCACGCATAAAGAATGTGGTTTGCACGCAGGCAACCTAAAAAAATAATCAATTACAGATTTGGTATATTAAAACCACTGATTCGTCAGTGGTTTTATTTTTCCTGACTCGCCTGTCTAAAGTCATATTTTAACCAGAACAAACAGTATATACTGCGCAGAACGGTTCCAATAATTCTAATAAGAGCTCTTCGAGAGTATCTTAGAAAAAATGCGATGAGAGGCTAGATCTGCTATGCGCCCACTACACCCCATTGATTTTATCTTTCTCTCGCTAGAGAAAAGGCAACAGCCTATGCATGTAGGCGGATTGTTTTTATTCGAGCTTCCAGAGAATGCATCACCCACGTTTGTGCACGATCTCGTCAATGAAATTCGCCAATCAAAAAGTATTCCTGTACCGCCATTTAACAACCAATTGAATGGTTTATTCTGGGGTGAAGACAGCGAATTTGATCTGGATCACCACTTCCGTCATATTGCGCTGCCAAATCCAGGGCGTATCCGTGAATTACTGGTTTATATTTCACAGCAGCATAGCTCTTTGATTGATCGCGCCAAGCCTCTTTGGACCTGCGACATTATTGAAGGCATTGAAGGCAACCGTTTTGCCATGTATTTCAAAATTCACCATGCCATGGTGGATGGTGTTGCGGGCATGCGTCTGATTGAAAAATCACTCTCTCAAGATCCAAATGAAAAGCATGTGGTGCCGTTGTGGTGTGTGGAAGGCAAACGGACCAAGCGTCTTAAAGCACCAAAACCACCTACCGTGAGTAAAATCAAAGGTGTGATGGAAGGGATTAAATCTCAGCTTGAAGTTGCCCCTAAAGTCATGCAAGAGCTGTCGCAAACCATTTTTAAAGAGATGGGCAAAAATCCAGATTATGTCTCGACCTTTCAAGCACCACCTTCTATTCTGAACCAACGCGTGAGTTCTTCACGTCGTTTTGCCGCTCAATCCTTTGAACTCGGTCGTTTCCGTCGTATTGCCAAATCTTTGGGAGTAACGCTCAATGACGTGATTCTAGCGGTATGTTCAGGTGCTTTACGTGAATACCTGATCAGCCATAACAGCTTGCCAAAGAAACCTTTAATTGCGATGGTTCCAGCATCACTGCGTACCGACGATTCTGATGTCAGCAATCGTATTACCATGATTTTGGCCAATCTTGCGACCCATATTGAAGACCCAATTGAGCGTTTAGAAGTTATTCGCCGTAGCGTACAGAACTCGAAACAGCGTTTTAGCCGTATGACTGCCAATGAGATTTTGAATTATAGTGCAGTTGTGTATGGTCCAGCCGGTTTGAATATTGCATCAGGCATGTTACCTAAGCGTCAAGCCTTTAACCTTGTCATCTCAAACGTACCAGGTCCGCGTGAACCTTTATATTGGAATGGTGCAAAGTTAGATGCGCTCTACCCTGCATCGATTGTGATGGATGGACAGGCTTTGAATATCACCATGACCAGTTATTTAGATAAACTGGAAGTGGGTTTGATTGCATGTCGTAATGCTTTGCCAAAAATGCAAAATTTACTGACCCATTTAGAAGAAGAAATTCAACGCTTTGAGCAAGCGATTCAAGATTTACCACAGAAAGTGGCGAATTAAAGATTGAGAAAAAATTAAGGGGCTTTCAGTGGCCCCTTATTTTTTGATTGTGCGGCAACGTTGTAGCAGTTGATGGCAGGCTGAACGAATCATCGCCGTAGTAATCTGAACTTCTTTACCTTGGCTGTCTACCATATAACATGTATTTACAGGGTTGCTGTCTAAAACATGCTTGAAACCGTGGTTCACTAATCTTTCACTCACATTCATCGTTATATACCTCATATTATTTGCTAAGGGACCCAAAAGTACCTATGGCTCATTTTATGGTTCTAGTATTTAAAATTCGTGATAGAAAGTAAAATTTCAGTTGTAACAAGGCTTAAGCGAAATCTTGTTACAACTTTAGGTCAAAATGATATCGTATTGCTCTTGCGTATATAGATTTTCCACTTGGAATTTGATCACACGATTCACAAAATGTTCTAAATCCGCGACAGCTGGGGCTTCTGCTGTTAATAGCCGGTCTATCACGGCTGGATGCGCAACGACAGTAAAGCCACCCTTGGAATCAAATGCACGCGCATAACGCATGATCTCTCGAAATATTTCGTAACATACTGTCTCTGCTGTCTTCACATAGCCCCGCCCTTGGCAGGTTGGACATGATTCACAAAGCAAATGCTCCAATGATTCACGAGTCCTTTTACGTGTCATTTCAACTAAACCCAGCTCCGAAACTTGAGTAATTTTAGTTTTCGCATGATCGCGTTCCAGCATTCTTTCAAACTGACGCATCACTTCTTCACGATGCTCAGCTTCTTGCATGTCGATAAAATCAATAATCAGAATACCACCCAAATTACGCAGACGTAGTTGTCTTGCGATCACTTGAGTTGCTTCCATATTGGTTTTAAATACTGTGTCTTCTAAGCTGCGTCCACCCACATATGAGCCTGTATTGACATCAATCGTGGTCATCGCTTCTGTCTGATCAATCATCAGATAGCCGCCAGACTTGAGTGCGACACGGGTCTGCAATGCTTTTTGAATATCCTCTTCGACGTTATACAAATCGAAAAGTGGCTTTTCGCCAGGATAATGAATTAAGCGATTTTGAATCGTCGGAACAAACTCATCGACAAACTCACTGAGCTTGCCATGAATCTCGCGTGAATCGACATAGATCTTCGCCGTTTCATCACTGGCTAAATCTCTGATGATACGTTGCGGTAAAGGCAATTCTTCAAAGATCAGTTCAGCCGTTGCCGCTTCTTTTTGTTTGCGCTGAATGAATTCCCACAGTTTGCTGAGATAACACATATCTTGTGCAATCGCAGCTTCATCGACACCTTCTGCCGCAGTTCGCACAATCACACTACCCGGCAAATTATGTTCTGCCTGAATATGTTCAATGATACTACGCAGGCGGTCTCGCTCTTCTTCAGACTCAATCCGCTGCGATACACCAATGTGATTGCCATACGGCATGAGTACGAGATAACGCGATGGAATCGAAAGATCGGTACTTAGACGAGCACCTTTGGTCCCCAACATATCTTTCATGACTTGGACAGTGAGCATCTGCCCCGGGTGTAACAGCTCAAAAACGTTTGGTGTCGGTTGTGAACGCGACCACACCATATCGTTAATATGCAAAAAAGCGGTTCGAGACAAACCAATATCGACAAAGGCTGCTTGCATACCCGGCAGTACACGAACCACTTTACCTTTGTAGATATTACCCACTAACCCACGTTTTACAGTTCGCTCAACGAATAATTCATTGACCGTACCATTTTCAATCAATGCCACACGACATTCCATCGGCGTGACGTTAATCAGCAACTCTTCTGCCATAACAAACTCAAAATTTTATAAAAATTCTTATACCCGAAAGTGTCGTTCCCTGTATTGAAATACTTAGGCTTTAACGCTTTCTAATAACTGTGCGATCTCATGCAAAGGCAAACCCACGACATTGCTATAACTGCCTCGAATTTGTGGAATATATTGTGCTGCAATTCCCTGTATCGCATAAGCACCTGCTTTACCAATCGGTTCGCCCGTTGCCCAATATTTTTCCATTTCCGCATGACTGAGTTGCTGTAACTCAACTTGCGTTCTCACCACACGACTCAAAATCTGAACAGAACTTGCGACACAAATTCCGGAATAGACATCATGCCATTGCCCAGAAAGCATCGACCAGATGGAAAAAGCGTTTTGCTTTGACGCTGGCTTACCAATGATCTGCCCAGCAAAACTTAAACTGGTATCTGCCGCAATCACAATTGCGTCAGTATATTTATTTAAAACGACTTGTGCCTTCTCGCGCGCCAAGCGTTCAACATAATGCTCAACAGTCTCACCCTCATGCACCGCCTCATCGACATCTGGACGATAGATTTCAAAGTCCAAACCCAACTGCTGTAGTAGCTCCTGCCGACGAGGCGAGCTTGATGCGAGAATTATATGCGCCATTTATGTAAGCAATAATAAACCAATGGCCATGCCAGTACACTTGTCACAACAGGTTGCCAATGGCGCGCAATCGAAAAATGTGTACCTGCAATGGTCTGGCTAATCCACAAAAAAGTAATATGTGCGACAATCGCAATCACCGCAATGACCCACGAATTCCCAAACGTCAGAATACGGCGCTCACGGATTAAATAGCGAATACCAAAACTGATCACAACAAAACTGAGTGCATTTAAGCCAAACGGTGCATCAAGCAGCAGGTCGGCAAACAGGCCCATGCCAAAAGCAAACCAGACACCACACCAAACAGGCTGATAGAGAATCCAGAACAGCATAATCATTAGCATGATCGATGGTCGCCAACCCGAGGCCTCATAGGCCATTGGATAAACCAACAATACAGAACCAATCACGATGGATAGAATAATCATCCATAGCGGATCTTTGCGTTTCTCATAATTGAGCTTAGCGATCGGCATACGGTTGCTCCTGCGCTAAGGATTCAGAGAAGAGCACCACAACATGATGACCACTGGCAAGTTGAGCTGCTGGTGTAACATCAATTTCAGCAAACTCACCTGAAGTATGACGACTGACTTTAGACACAGTCCCCACCAAATAACCTGCTGGGAAATGTTCGCCTAAACCTGAACTAAAGACTTTGTCCCCAACCTGAATATTGGCACTGGTTGGCACATATTCCATTTTGAGTTGACCCAAATCGCCAGTACCCGAAATAATCGCACGCATTCCAGTACGCTCTAAACGCACAGACAATGAATGCTCTTTATCAGACAGCAACATGATACGGGCACTATGTGGATAGACATTAATAATCTGCCCCATAATCCCTTTATCGTCTAGAACAGTTTGCCCCGCACTTAAATGATCCACTGAACCACGGTTAATGATAATAATATGGCGTAATGGATCAGCATCGGTTCCAATCACTTCCGCAATTTGCATACGTCCATCAATAATTAACGGTGTATCCAAAAGCCCTCTTAAACGGTTATTTTCCGCAGAGAGTTCTGAAAGTTTTTGGAGGCGGACTTGTGCTTGTAGCAGTTCAGCTTGCATTGCGGTGTTTTCACGTCGCAATTGCGCTTCAGATTTGGTTTGTTGGTTAAGCCATTCTCGCGACAGTACAGGATAGCTTGCCAGCGCATAAATTGGATTATACGCGGCGTACAAGACATCCCTTGCAGGTTGAATTACATAAGGCATGCGCCAATCAAAGAAAAGCACCACCAAACATGTAATCACCGCAATGACAAATGAGCGAAAAGATGGCGGTTGTCTTGAAAAAAGATTCGGTTGCACCGCCTAGTCCTTATGATTTAACCAACGAAAAGCATGTCGTGGTTTGGATTGTCAAAGAACTCTAATACTTTACCGCCACCACGAGTGACACAAGTTAAAGGATCATCTGCAACAATTACAGGCAAACCTGTTTCTTGCGCAAGCAATTTATCCAGGTTACGCAATAATGCACCACCACCTGTCAACACAATACCGCGCTCTGCAATATCCGAAGATAATTCAGGAGGCGTTTGCTCTAGTGCAGATTTAACAGCACTCACAATGCTTTGTAACGGATCAGAAATGGCCTGCGTAATTTCATCAGAAGTCACCGTAATCGCGCGAGGTACACCCTCAGCCAAGTTACGACCGCGAACTTCGATCTCGAGGGTCTTGCCATCAGCAACAGCCATACCCACTTCTTTTTTAATGACTTCGGCTGTCGTTTCCCCGATCACACAACCGTGTGCTTTACGCACATAATTGATGATTTGCTCATCAAATACATCACCACCGATACGTAATGAATCAGCGTAGACACAACCCTGTAATGAAATGATTGCAATTTCAGTGGTACCACCACCAACATCGACCACCATAGAACCACATGCTTGCTCAACAGGCATACCCGCACCAATCGCAGCAGCCATTGGCTCTTCGATTAAACGAACATCACGCGCACCTGCATTAAATACAGCTTCGCGAATCGCACGACGCTCAACCAATGTCGATTTACACGGCACACAGACCACGACACGCGGTGCTGGCGGGAATAAACGCTTTTCATGCACTTTGCCAATGAACTGATTCAACATGGTCTCAGTGACTTCAAAATCAGCAATCACACCGTCTTTCATCGGACGAATTGCTGAAATATTCGCTGGTGTACGGCCTAACATTTGTTTAGCATCAATACCTACAGCGGCAACAATTTTTTGTGAACCACTATGGCGAATTGCCACAACAGTTGGTTCATTTAATATAATGCCACGGCCTGGTGCATAAATAAGTGTATTTGCAGTACCTAAATCAATGGCTAAATCCGGCGAAAACAAGCCAATTAGTCGTTTTAGAATCACGGGGGCGTTCTCAATTAAACTTTGTGTGAATACAAGGTGGCAACTTTAACTAAATGTGATGATTTGAACAAGTCAATCGCTTATTATAACGCACGATATTTTGAAATTTTTTAATACTGAATTAGGTAAAGTTATGTCTACATCATCAGATGCTCAGCAGACAACAGACTTAAATGCGCAAACGGTCTCGCAAATTGCACACCTTGCCCGTTTATCTCTCAATGACACGCAATCTGCTGAATATGCTCAAAGTTTAAATAAAATCCTTGGCATGATGGAAAGCTTGAAAGGCATTAATACCGATGATGTTGAGCCTTTAAAGAGCCCATTTGACAACCCTCAACCCTTACGCGCTGACGTTGTGACTGAAAGCAACCATCGTGATGAATATCAAGCGGTCGCACCTGCTACAGAAGCAGGTTTATACCTCGTACCTCGCGTAATTGAATAAGTTTTATTCGATTAGTCAATATTTTATATTTAGAATGTAAAGAAATTTTTCATATGACAGATTTACATCGCTTATCAATCCGTGAACTCTCTGAAGGCTTAAAACAAGCCCAATTTTCATCACGCGAATTGACTGAACATTATTTAAAGCGTATTGCCCAAATTGACCCGAAAGTAAAAAGTTATGTGACGGTTACCGCAGAACAGGCACTCGCTGAAGCGAATGCAGCCGATGCGGCACTGAAAGCAGGCAATGCACACGCGCTGGCAGGTATTCCTCTTGCCCACAAAGATATTTTTTGTACCCAAGGCATTAAAACCACTGCGGGTTCAAAAATGCTGGATAACTTCATTTCACCTTATGATGCAACTGTGGTTGCAAAAGCCAAAGCTGCGGGTCTTGTGACTTTGGGTAAGGTGAACATGGACGAATTCGCCATGGGTTCAACTTCTGAAAACTCGTATGTCGGTGCAACGTCTAACCCTTGGGCACTAGATCATGTTCCGGGTGGTTCATCAGGTGGTTCTGCAGCAGCCGTAGCGGCTGATCTTGCGCCAATCGCAACAGGTACCGATACAGGTGGCTCAATTCGTCAACCTGCCTCATTCTGCGGTTTAACAGGCTTAAAACCGACCTATGGTCGTGTGTCTCGCTTCGGTATGATTGCGTACGCATCATCTCTCGACCAAGGTGGCCCAATGGCACGCTCTGCGGAAGACTGTGCTTATTTGATGAATGTCATTGCTGGTCATGATGCCAAAGACTCGACTTCGATCAACAAAGAAGTAGATGACTATGTGGCTAACCTAAACGGCACAGCCGTAAAAGGCTTACGCATTGGTATTCCAAAGCAATACTTCAATGTGGCAGGTTTAGATGCAGATGTAAAAGCACGCGTTGAAGAGTCATTGAAAAAGCTTGAAGAGATGGGCGCAATCTTGGTTGAGATTGATCTCAACATGACTGAAGCTTATGTGCCGACGTACTACTTGATCGCGCCTGCGGAAGCTTCTTCGAACCTGTCACGTTTTGACGGTGTCCGTTATGGCTATCGTTGTGAAAATCCTGTGGACTTGATGGACTTGTACAAACGTTCACGTTCAGAAGGTTTTGGTGCTGAAGTACAACGTCGTATTTTGATCGGGACATATGCCCTTTCTGCGGGTTACTACGATGCCTACTATGTCAAAGCACAAAAAGTACGTCGTTTGATCCAACAAGATTTCCTCAAAGCATTTGAAAATGTTGATGTGATTGCTGCGCCATCTGCACCAACTACTGCGTACAAGATCGGTGCGAATCTCAGCCCGACTGAAATGTATTTAGGCGATATCTATACCCTTGCTGTGAACTTGGCAGGTCTACCAGCCATCAACGCACCTGTAGGTTTCGATAAAGACAGCTTGCCTGTGGGCTTACAGTTGATTGGTAACTACTGGTCAGAATCTCAATTGCTTTCAATTGTGCATCAATATCAACAAAATACAGACTGGCATACCAAACGTGCGGCAATTGCTGAGGAGAATGCATAATGACTGAAGCTCAAAAGTTAAAGCTTATTGACGGTTGGGAAGTCGTTATCGGGATCGAGATCCATACTCAGTTGGCAACCAAATCTAAAATCTTCTCTGGTTCATCGACTGAATTTGGTCAAGACCCAAACACACAAGCCAGCCTTGTTGATTTAGCCATGCCGGGCGTATTGCCAGTATTAAACGCAGAAGTGGTTGATCTTGCAATTCGTTTTGGTTTGGGTATCGATGCCTATATCGACCAAGCGTCTGTATTTGCACGTAAGAACTACTTCTACCCAGATTCGCCAAAAGGCTACCAGATTAGCCAGATGGACAATCCGATTGTGGGCTTGGGTCATATCGACATCCAGCTTGAAGATGGCACTGTGAAGCGTATTGGCGTAACGCGTGCCCATCTTGAAGAAGATGCAGGTAAATCGATTCATGACCAGTTCGAAGGGATGTCGGGTATCGACTTAAACCGTGCGGGTACGCCATTGCTTGAAATCGTATCTGAACCAGATATGCGTTCAGTTGAAGAAGCAGTTGCCTACATCAAGTCGATTCACACGCTCGTGCGTTGGTTAGGTATTTCTGACGGTAACATGGCCGAAGGTTCATTCCGTGCTGACTGTAATGTGTCACTCCGTCGTCCGGGTCAACCATTCGGTACACGTTGCGAGTTGAAAAACCTCAACTCATTCCGTTTCATTGAGCAAGCGATCAATGTTGAAATTGAACGCCAAATGGAAATCTTGGAATACGGCGGCACAATTGATCAGGAAACCCGTTTGTTCGATCCGAACAAGATGGAAACCCGTTCAATGCGTTCGAAAGAAGAAGCGAACGACTATCGCTACTTCCCTGATCCAGACTTGTTACCCGTGATTATTGCCGATGAGCAGATCGAAGCGGCACGTGCTGCCCTTCCAGAACTGCCTAAAGCGCGTCGTGCACGTTTTATCGCTGACTTTGCTGTGACTGAGTACGATGCACATGTATTGACGCTGTCACGCGAAATGGCGGACTTCTACGAAGCGGTTGTGGCTGCTGCTGGCGGTGCGAAGCAAGGTAAAGTTTCTGCAAACTGGGTGATGGGTGAATTCTCAGGTGCTTTAAATAAAGCGGGCCTAGAATTGGCGGACTCTCCTGTTTCTGCTGAGCAATTGGGCGGCATGATCGCGCGTATTGTCGACAATACTATTAACGGCAAAATCGCGAAGCAAGTGTTTGGCTTTATGTGGGAAGCAGAAGGTAAATCTGCGGATGACATCATTGCTGAGAAAGGCTTAAAGCAAGAAACCGATACAGGTGCGATTGAAGCGATTATCAAAGAAGTGCTTGCAGCTAATGAAAAAATGGTTGAAGAGTACAAGTCTGGTAAAGAAAAAGCCTTTAACGGTCTGGTTGGTCAAGTCATGAAAGCTGCAAAAGGTAAAGCTAACCCAGCTCAAGTGAATGAATTAATGAAAAAATTGATTGGTTAAACTGATCTGATTTCAAAAGAAAACCCGCTTTAGAGCGGGTTTTTTGGTTTTTATAGGATAAAATACCCGCACAATAAATTTTTAAACTAAAATCGTCATGATTATTCAACTTATGAAAAATAGATTACTTCTGAGTACCTGTTTGCTTTTGATCAGCAATTCTAATTTTGCACAAACACCCCAGATTCCTAAAGCCGATGCTGAGGCCATTTTTAAAGCAGCGGGCTTTTCAAAAACAAAATATGGTTGGGAAGGCAACTGTGGTATAGGTGAAATCACTACGTATAAAGACTTAAATGGTGATGGAATAAAAGATGCCATCATTTCAGATGCTGATTCAACATGTTATGGTCGAGAAATGGTTGGTTACCACATCATCTCCCAACAGAAAAAAGGAAGATGGAAAATGATCGTCGAAAATCGAGGCACTCCAACTTTCTTAGACACAAAAGGTAAAGATGGTTGGCCAGATCTTATTAATGCAGGTTCTGGTTTTTGCTTTGCCGTATTCCGTTGGGATGGTCAAGAATATAAGGTTCACCGTTATGAATATGAAGGCAAAACATGTTCATTACGATAAATAAAGATACAATAAAATAAATCCCTCATGAACGAGGGATTTTATGTAATTTCTTAACGCACGATACCCAACTTATTCCAAATATCAGGCGTTAAAAAAGTCGTGACCAACTTATTTAAATCAATATAACGTAATGTACCTTGCAACTGCTGTCTTACCGCTGGGTCTTTGACAATATCCTGCCCTGCACTCTGACCTAACTGTTGAAAAGCCTGTCCAACTGCTTGAATGCCTTCAGCTTGAATCACAGCCTTAGTCTGTGTCGAACACTGCTCTACAATCACACGCTGTAACACCTGAGCCAACTTCTGATCCAACTGAGTTTTCTGCTCAGGTGTAACATTACTAAAAGACTTTAAATCTGGATGTGCCGCTAAAGCCGTGAAAGTCCATTGCAAAACCGTAGTCTTATCTGCTGCCGTTGTGGCTTTCACTAAACAATCACTCAGTTGATCCACAGTTGGCCCTGCCATCGCCACTTGGGTTGTACCCAACACAGCCGCAGCCATCAACACAGAACGACTCAAATGAGAAAATTTACGGCGGGCAGAAGTATAAACACGAGACATAAGCACAGTTCCAAATTGCAATCTTTCCCTTTGTACCATGCTCTGTCTAGATCATCTGTTATGACGCTGTAAATTGCGTAAGTCCTCTCCCTTAAAGCTTTGGCAAAATGTAAAAACCATGATGATGGTAAATCACTCAACCTGCACCCTCATAGTCCCATTCTTCTGGAATATTCGGCTGCTCAGGTGCTTTATTTAAATCAATATTCAGGTTGCGGCTGCCCTTAAATGATTTCTCACCCGAATCTGACGCAGGTGACACATCCAGACTGTAGCGATAACGGAATTGCCAAAGCATCGGCTTGATCGGACGAATATCTAAGCTCAAACTATCTTCATCATGGCACTTGCCCTTAGAGCTTTCATAATCCTGTTCTGAAAAACAGGCCCGAATCATACGGCTAAAATTAAAAGGATAATTTTCAATAAAGCGATGCGTCTTGCCTGAATCCTTTAACTCATAAAAGCTGGCACGTTCAATTCCAGCCCCACCACCTGAATATGATTCTGAAAAGGTATCAATCACTGCAACGGCATAACGGTTTTGATCCATTGGAAACAGTTTAGGAAAAATATATTGGCTAGATCTTGCCATTTCTTCCGTAGCCGCCAATTCAATACGCCACTGCTTTAACAATTTAAAACCTGTGCTCGATGTCGCAAACTGGGCAATATTTCCCTCAGATAATAACCATAAGGTTTGGTCAGGGGTTTTCAGGCTCTTCCATTGTGTACGCTGCTGACACAGCTCTTTGACTTGTTCACAGAGTTGCGTCTGCTCCGTTGCACTCAGTTGCCCCTTTTTAAAGTCAAGAATCTGTAAAGGTGCAGCAAAAACAGATGCGCTAAAATAGGCAGATGCACCTATTAAAATCATTCCACCTAAATCCATCTTATGTTTTAGCATTGTGTTTCCTTAGGCTATTTTTATATTCACAATATTATTTGACGATCGCTTCAATCTGATCAAGTTCCCACACTCCACCTGCGGCAAGGCCTCGACACATCCCTGTCCAGCGATCTAGGGTATGTACAAACTTCTGCCCATCCCAGACCCATTCATCACTCGACCAGCAATCACCAATACCGCGCCCTTTCTGCGAACTGCTGAGAATCCCATTATAAAACTCAGAGGAATGTTCCGTCACAAAAGTGGCTTTATTCGCAAGTGACTCATCCAATACCCATGCACCATAACCTTCGTTATATGCACCTCGCCAACATAGCGTAGCTGCCAAAACTTTTTTATTGGTCAATTTATAGAGATCAATTGCTTGAGGTGCTGTTTGCTTACCATCATAAGCCCCTTCACAAAAGCCTTCTTGTTTCGGAATTGGCTGGGCAGCCATCAAGTTTTGATAGAGTGCAGCATAGCGTTTGTCGGTTGGTCGCAAGGTCAGATAAGGCTTACTGGATGTTTTGATCTGCTTGACGCTGAATTTGGGTTGAGCAGCCAATACCTTGGACTCATCTGCCTTACCCTTTTTAATCAAAGCGCCCACTGTGCCAATACGTTTTTGAAAATCATCCATTTTTAGCAATACCGCAGTCATCCCCTTATCTGAGATTTGCCAATGTAGATTGGCATTTTTAAACACGATTTCGGTCTTTTTCTTGGATTGCTGTAATAAGGCATTGACTTGATTTGTTGAGAGTTGCCCCATCAATGGGAATTCTGTTCCATCGACGGGCACCTGTCCAAAGTCTTTGCCATTCACATAAAAATGGAGATTTTTAAGCTTTGCTGCGGGCATAGAAGGTTGTTCAAAACGAGCCAATGCAAATTCAACCTGTACAGGCTGTCGTGCGCCTGCCTGACGGGTCAATAACAGTGATGCGGGTTCATCATCACTATATTCATTGTAATAACCTGCTGCTCGGCAAGTGCCTGTATTGCTACAGTAAATTTCCCAATCTTCATGCGAGAATGAAATGCCTTTAATATCTTGGGCAAAAGCACTAGAACTCAAAACAACAAGGGAACAGGCTGAAAGAATCTTTTTCATAAGACTTATGCTCTAGGCCGTCTAATTTCAATACTATTATTTTAATCATTATGAATACTGACATGATTACTCATACTATATACGTTTTAACGCTACAGATTAAGCAACTTTACCAAAAAACAAATAAACACAAACAACTGTTTTTAAAATAAATTTTAATTATTTTTCTTTAAAAAGAATTCAACCACGAATGCAATAGGAGTTGTAATATAGAGCAGCATTCTAAGCATCATATACCCAATCAAAAGGAGAACATCACTCACAATGAAATTAGCATCCTCTCTATTAAGTTGAATAAATAATATAGAGACTAGAACGCTAGAGAAAATGATAGAAATAAATGCTCTAAGAGAATAATTTTTAACAAATTTAGTAAAAAAGAAAAATAGATTCGCAATAAAAATAACTGACAAAGTAAAAGCTAAAACATGGTCTACAATAATATGTCTATGAAAATAATCATAAGAATAAGCAAAACCGATGGTCAGTTGTAAATTGAGTAATCCCCACCCTAGATAGCTTGGCTTCATCATGGTTTATTTCTCAATATTTTTATGGGATTAGAGATTTTATCAAGTTCCTTTTTCAACTTAGACGGTAAGAAGATATCAGGTGGTAAGTTCTTAAATACACTTATCCCTGTGATTGCATTGGAGGTACATCCACTTCAGATTAAACTGAATTTTTAAATTAAAAACAGGACTATCTTTCATACTCCTGTTTTATATATTAAAATTTTTTCTACTGATCATTGGCTCGTATGGAAGCTCTCTACGTATCCTTTACTGTCAAATTGAACCCATAAAGAAACACCATTACTATTACTGCCACCTGTACCTGTAGCAGCATTTACCGCATCTGACTTCGCAGAATTAACCATAGCCCCTACTTCTCCCGCCCCACCACCAGGAATTGCCTGCATCAAGCGATTTTTAAGGATATTCATTCCTGTATTAACCGTTTGAGAGGAAGAAGAAGCAAATGCTCCAAGCGGAGAATTTGATACGCTAGAATTGTAATACCAAGATTCTCTCTTATTAGAGGAAATAGACTTTTCTTTAGGCTCTCCAAACATCGAAATGACTTCTGCTTTAGTGGTCTTACCTTTAATTAAATGAGATTGTAGATAAGTCGGTTGATATTTTTCACTGGATGTACCACCAGACATAGACGCGCAGGCTGTCATTCCAAGTACAGTCGCAACTAAAAGTACTTTGAGTGTTAAGTTTATGTTCATAACCATTTCTTCTAACTAACAAGGATCATGAACTATTTTATTTTGTTTATTTATCAACATGTTAATTATTAAGATTATTAACATAAATTATTAACTATAACTTAACAATATAGATTAAATGTAAACTATAAGTTGAAATGTATTCTATATCGAACATTTTTCACTCTACCTCATTAGAGCTAAGTTTGAATTTCATTATTAACACTCTCTATAAATCGCCTTGCTAAATGCACTTATCTCAAACAATATATTAATTTGAACTCAACCCAAAAACACCACACTAAAAATGAAAACATCACTCACTGTTTCTGCTGTTTTATTAACACTATCAGCCACTTCAACTCATGCTGAGGTCAGTACCTTTAAACCCATCTTTCCCAAATTTTCAAATACAGCGCAAGAGCGAAAAGCCGAAAACCAAATTTATGCCTTGGGTGAAGTGTCCTTTGCCAACGATGTCCGTGTTCCCTTTTATGGAGTGACTGCACTTAATCCTGCCGATGAAGGCTTATTAAAAGACTTTAAAAACTGTACAGCCAAAAGCTGCCATTTCGATTTTAAGTTAGATACACATCAGGCCAAGCAACTCAAATTAGTTGCGCTACCTGAAATTGGTGCAGTGCTTGTACCCAAAGATTGGCACGATGTGGAGGCACATGCGGGTGCAAATGGTACAGGTTCAGCCCTGCTGATGAGTCCAAATCAAAAACAGGCCATAGAATTATACGATTCATCCTTCTGTGTCGGTTGTGGTATGCCCAATGCCACGCTTTACTTTCCCAATCTGTTAAAAGAGAGTATTGAAAATGAGTTTGGCGGCTATAAAGATCCACAAAAACTGGTGAATATCGTACATCCTTCCAAACAAGTGGCTTTCTTTAGCTATCAAATCCCAAACCTGGATAATAAAACCCATGGCGTCGCGAAATACCATGACGAGGACACCTTCAATTTTAGAGAAATCATCGTAACTTTGGATAAATCACAACAACACTTGGTTGGGCCCATTTTAAACTTCTATCACTTTAGCCATTGAGCCGTTTCAAACTGCTTGACTGGCTTTGAGTAGACTTAAGAAATGCTCGACCCGAACACTATTGCCTTTGGCACGGCAAATTGCATAGATCGGGGCAATACAGGGCTTTTTCGCTTCTAGCGGTTTGTACACAATTTGCTTATTCCAGAAGTCCTGAATTGACGCAGGAACGATTGACAGTCCAATCCCCGCTGCAATCAGATTCAGGCTCGAAGTTAAACGAGGAGCTTCTTGGACAATGTTGGGACTAAACCCTGCCTGATAGCAATTTGCCAAAATATTATCAAACAGATCCTGTCCCGCAATACGGCGATACAACACAAACTCATACGGTTCTAAATCCAGTAGGCGGATTGATCCCACTTGCTCAGCCAAAGGATGATTACTCGGCAAAGCGACAATCAAGGGCTCATCCAGTACATGTATGCTTTGTACTGCGGCATGAATCGATGCAGGTTTGCGTAGGAAAACGATATCCAGTTTTTCATTGATCACCGCATCGGTTAAGGCGGTACTGCTATCTTCTTCCAAATGAATGGCAACAGCAGGAAACTTTTCCCTGAATTGACGCAAGAGTGCAGGCAAAAAAGGATGCAGCCCAGCGGAGTTGGTAAAGCCAATATTGATTTGACCTTCCAAGCCTTGCGCAATGTTTTTGACCCGTTTCGGAATCGACTGAGCGTGCGCCAAAATGGTAATCGCTTCCTGATATAAAGCCTTACCTGCTTCCGTCACCTCTACACCTCGGGGCAAGCGTTTTAACAACGCTGTATCCAATTCTTCTTCCAGACTTTTAATCAATCGAGTCAATGGCGGCTGTTGCATATGCAGCCTAACCGCTGCTTTGGAGATATTGCTTTCTTCCACCACAGCAACGAATGCATTGAGTTTATGAATATCAATCATACATACCCTAAAAGTATAGATAATGGCAAAAATAGCATTTGTGAATATACCACAAATCTTTCATGCTATAGCTCACAAGGTTGAACAGAAAGGTAATCCAATGAAAGCCCAAGCCCTATCAATAGAGAGTGAACCACTAGCGACTGCTCCTGATTGTAAGGCACTTTTTACGGGATTTATGAAATTGGGATTGATGGGTTTTGGTGGCGTGCTGCCACTGGCACATCGCATTATCGTTGAAGAACATAAATGGATTGATGCAGGCAAATTTACCGACTTGCTTGGTGTGTGCCAGTTATTGCCAGGCGGTAACATCATCAATATGGCTGTTGCTATTGGCATGGAATTCCAAGGCGTGAAAGGTGCGATCAGCTCAGTTCTCGGTTTAATCTCTGCCCCGACTGCAATTGTACTGATCATCTATCAGGTCTATGAGCATTTTCAGTACCTCCCCGCAGTCAAACACATGATTCAAGGTTTGGCCGCTGCTGCCGCAGGCTTGCTATTTGCGACAGGATTTAAGATGCTCAAGCCAATTTTAAAAAGCTATCTGACCATTTTCACCATTGGCCTGACCTTCGTGTTTATGATCTGGATCAAGCTACCGTTGGCACTGACTTTAGCGATTTTACTGGCGATTAATATGCTGGTTCTAGGAGTGAAAAAATCATGATCTTGGTCACCCTTGCTGTCGTATTTACTCAGCTTTCGCTACTGGCTTTTGGCGGTGGTAATGCCATCCTGCCTGAAATGCAGCACCAAGTGGTAACGGTGCATCAATGGATGAGTGCAGAACAGTTTAGTTCGCTGTTTGCCATGGCACAGGCTGCTCCAGGCCCGAATATGATGATTGTACCTTTGGTCGGTTGGCATGTCGCAGGTCCTGCAGGTTTATTGGTGACTTCACTGGCGAAGTTCGGTCCATCTTCAATCATCACCATTTATGCACTGAAATTCTGGGAACGCTTTAAAGCCAATCCATTACGGGCACGTTTTGAAAAAGCCTTGAAACCGATTACTGTAGGTTTAGTTCTGGTCAGTGCATGGTTGATTGCCGATGCTTCTGCACAGAACCTGCTCTTGGTCATCATCGTGATTTTGACAGCCATCCTCGGCATGTTTAAAAAAATTCATCCACTTTGGGTCATGGCCGCAGGCGCAGGGCTTGGAATCGCCTTCCTTTAAAAGGGCAATAAAAAACCTGCTTGATGCAGGTTTTTTATTAGATCTCGCATTACCAGATATTAACCCGTTTTTCAGGCGCTAAATACATTTTATCTCCCGCTTTGATCTTGAAAGCATCATAGAACGGCGCTTGATTGACTAAAGCACCATTGGCGCGAACTTTATCTGGTGCGTGCGGATCAGTTTTTAAATACACAATTGCTTGTGCTTGACGGGTTTTGGCACGCCAAACTTGCGCCCAGCCCATATAAAAACGCTGCTCACCCGTACGCCCCTCGATCACAGGCGCAGCTTTGCCTGCTAATGAAATTTGATACGCTTTATAGGCAATCGATAGACCCGAGTTATCGGCAATATTTTCACCCAAGGTCAGTTCACCATTGACGTGATAGCCTGCAATCGGCTCATAGGCATTGTATTGTGCAACCAAAGCCTGTGTTTTGGCTTTAAACTTCTGATGATCTTGTTTGGTCCACCAATTGCGCATATTGCCCAATTCATCAAACTGACTGCCTTGATCATCAAAACCATGGCTAATCTCATGTCCAATGACACTGCCAATCCCACCATAATTCACCGCATCATCGGCATCGATATTAAAGAATGGCGGTTGCAAGATTGCGGCTGGGAATACAATTTCATTTGATGATGGATTGTAATAAGCATTCACGGTTTGAGGGGTCATAAACCATTCATCACGATCCACAGGCTTACCGAGCTTATCTAAATCATCTTGATGCTCAAATTCTCTGGCACGAATCACATTACCAATCAAATCACCATCTTTAATGTCCAGTGCTGAATAATCACGCCATTTGTTTGGATAACCAACTTTAATCGATAAGCTGGCTAATTTCTTTTTAGCCTGTACTTTAGTTTCAGGGCTCATCCAATCCAACTGGCTAATACTTTGATCATAAGCCTGTATCAAGTTTTGAACCAATGTATCCATGCGTTGTTTTTTCTCAGCAGAAAAATGTTTATCCACATAGATTTTGCCTAGACCATCGCCCAATACTGCATTCACGGTTTGTACACCACGCTTCCAGCGAACTTCTTGTTCTGCCACATCACGCAAGGTTTTGCCATAAAACTCAAAACTTTCATCCACAATAGCCTTGTGTAAAAAGGGTGAAAAATTACTGATCAAGTTCCATTTAAAATACGCTTTCCACACATTTAAAGGGGTTTTATTGATCACTGGATCAAGTGCTTTGAAATAACTTAATTGATGTACTTGGATGGTTTGAATTTTGTCTTTGACCCCGACTGTATTGAGATAACTATCCCAATCAAAGCTACGGCTTAACTTATTCAAATCTTTAAGTGAGTAAATATTATAGCGTTTAGATAAATCACGGTTCTGAACATTGCTCCACTGGATTTTTGCCAATTCTGTTTCGAGCTTGAGAATGTCTTGTGCATGCTGTGCTGCTTGCTGATCGCCAGACAGTTGCAGCATCCGCTCAATATGCTTCAGATATTTGGCGCGAGTTTCCACAAACTTCTGATCATCTTTTAGATAATAATCTCGATCTGGTAAACCCAAACGACGCTGCGCCAGACCTGCAATCATCACATCAGAGCGTTTCATATCTTGATCAATACTGATATCAAACGGCGTTCTAACCCCGATACGTGAGAAATGCCCCATTAATTGAGCAAGGTCTTGTTTGTTTTGAATCGCATCCACACCTGCCAATTCTTGCTTTAATGGTGTAATTCCCTGCGCTTCAATTGTTTTTTCATCCATAAAGCTGGCATATAGGCTGGAAACTTTTTGCTCTACTGTTCCTGTTGCCCATTTTTTTGTACTCAGTTCATCAACAATAGCATGTAACTGATTGGTCGATAGCTCATGTAATTCGTTGAATGCGCCCCAGCGTGATTTATCTGCTGGAATCTCAGTATCTTTTAACCATGTGCCATTCACATAGTTATAAAAGTCATCATTGGCAGGCACGCTTTGGTCGATATACTGTTGGTCTATGCCTGAAACTTTTTGTGTTGGGGAAGATTGAATTGCTTGATCTGCCCATACAGTTGCAGTAAAGGCAGTCAGTGCAAGCGCCAATGCACTTTTGAGCAATATAGGTTTCATGATTTATCCTATTTATTTAGGTTCTAAGTGATACAAGAGAGAAATGAAAGATCATTAATTTTATCAAGCGACTATAGTGAAGTACTTTGATCAAATAAAGTCATTTTCGTTGCAATATATATTCACTTTTCACATAAAAACCACAAACTCGCTAAAACCTTTGGCAATAAAACAAGCCTTAGCATCGAGCCAAGGCTTGTTTTATTAACTAACTAAACGATTAATCCAAAGTTTTTTCAAAAGCTTTAAGACGCTTATAAATGGATAATAATTCAATAATCGTTGGCCATGATGTAATCAGGTATTGAAAGGACTTTCTCACTTGTTGGAATACATTCAGAATTTGCATCATGATTCCTAAAGTAACAGCACCCGCTGCAATTGAAGGCGCAAGTATAAAAATCCCATATAAATTATCTAATTGTAGGTACCAAATACGCACTAAATTAAAATAGGTATAATGAAAGTACAGTTTAAAATAATTCAAACGAACCTTGCTAAAAAGCTCTTTTAGAGTCAAAGGATCGGCTCGATTTGCATGATCTTCTCCATAAACTAACTCTTTACGATATGCAGCCTCAACTTTTTGATTATTAAACTCTAAACCAGGAAGCTTATATCCAACCAACATCAAAACAACTGTCCCGAAGATTGCCCAACCTAAAGCCGCAATCATTAACGCATGGGGAATTTCTCCAACGACTGGTAAAACCTTTACATGAACTGAGAGTTGCAACAAGATTGGCAAAAAGGCAATCAGTGTCATGATTGCTTCAATAAAACTGACTCCTAAACTTTCTGAAGTTTTTGCAAAACGCATCGTGTCTTCTTGTACACGCTGTGAAGCACCTTCAATATGACGGAGTCTATCCCAGAATTGGGTATAGTATTCATTCATCGCTGTACGCCAGCGGAATATATAATGACTGACAAAAAATAAATTCAGGACCGCAATGGTGACATAGACCATAGCAATAAAGATAAAAGTCAGCATCTCAGTATAAAGTAGATTAAGTTCTCCCCCTCCACTAGATACCATTTTCTGAATTAAATTATAAAAAGGTTGATACCAAGCATTGATAACTACATCAACCTGAACACTAAACCAGATATTAAATAGGATAAAAGCTGAGCCCCAAATCGACCAGGCTTGCCATTTATTGTCGGAGAATATCCGCCAAAAAACTGCAAATAATGCTGTTGCGATAAAAAACCAAATATAAAACCAAAGAAACGAAGGTGCCCAGAAGCGACTTACATCAATCGGTAGTTCAGCATCAGCATAACCTTTGGCAAAACCAAGATATTCGCCCCAACTATGCCCACCGGTGTACCACAGCAACATATTGAGGGATAACCATACGATGACAGAAATAAAAAACAAACGTGGGTTGGGAAAGAAAGACTTAAACATCTGTTTAACAATCCTTGTTAGGTAGCGACTCATTTGACTAGGTCATCCTATGACCTGAAACTTAAAACTGTCTGATAAAAAAGTTTGATGATTTGTAGTTATTTACCTGTTTTTTTCTCTTTTTAATAGCTTTTTGTAGATGATTTACAATTTGTTTTTGCCCAAATATAAGTTTAGTAAATGGACTCAAGTACTTAAGTCCATTATAAGGTTCATAAAATAAAGGTTTAACGTGGCGCTGAGGTACTCATTTTTAAGGCAATATCCTGTTGCTCGCTTTGCGTTGGGAAGCTCTTGCTTTGAATTGCCCATTGAATTTCAGCGAGTTTTTCATTGGCAGCATCCACTCCTGCCTGCATAGTCATCTCTCGACCTTTGACATCAAAGATATGCGCTTTTTCACGCAGATCAGGTTGAATTACAATATCAGCCTCTTTAAGTTCCTCTTCGGCCAAACGTCCTTGCATGATATTGATATTTTGGTTGAACAAGCCCCAGACATTACTGGTTTCAGTATGAATCGGCTGAGCCAAGATATCCACGGCGATGACCACATCCGCCCCCAATTCACGTGCGACCTGTACAGGCACGGGGCTGACTAAACCACCATCGACATACTCAACATCATGAATCTTGGTCGGTACAAACATACTTGGAATTGATGCAGAAGCGCGTACCGCCTGCCCAGTATTGCCATAATTAAATACAGTTCGGGTACCGTCTTTTAATTCGGTCGCCACCACATACATTGGGATTTTCATTTTTTCTAATGGCAGGTTATGCACTTGCTCGTTGATATAGTCTTCCACTTTTTTGCCATCAAAAAACCCCTTTAGACTGACATTGACTTCGCGTACATCATTGGCTTTGAGCTTTAAGGCAATATCGCGTAATTCAGCAGGACTTTTACCACTAGCATAAATTGAACCGACAATACTGCCAGCACTGGTGCCCACGATAAAATCTGGACGAATGCCTTGCTGCTCTAATACTTCAATCACGCCAATATGGGCATAACCACGCGCGCCACCACTGCCCAACACCAATGCAATCACAGGACGTTTGTGCTGTTGTTTTATGGCATTAAAGGGTTGGTTTACAGCTTGAGCTTGGGCATCTTCAATGACAGGTTTCAAATGTGATGTGTTTTGGCAACCAGCCAAAACTGCCATTGAAAGACCCAACATCCATAATTTAAGCTGTTTCATACGCAACAATTGCCATATTTACGATATTTCTTGACTAAATTTTAGCGTTTGCCAAGCCTAAATGCTGTATCAATTTTTTGTATTTTTCATAAAAACTTCATAAAAAAAGCTCCTCGAAAGGAGCTTTTTAAGATGACTCAACTTGAGTTAAATCAAATTACCAAATATCAGAGTCGACTCTTTTCTTCAGCTCTGGATAATTATCAATCTTAAACTCAGGTTCTTTAATACCTTTCTTAAGCTGCGAGGTATAGTCTTTTAACAAAGTCCGCGCCATTGGCGTTAACAGCAAGATTGCGATCAAGTTAATCGTTGCCATGATACCCATGAACAAGTCAGCCATTGACCAAACCAGTGGCACACTACCGATCGCACCGAAATACACCATCACCAATACAAAGATTCGGAAGATGAACATTACTTTCGGATTGTTATTAATAAACTGCACATTACTTTCTGCATAAGCATAGTTACCTAGAACAGCTGAGTAACAGAATAAGAATAACAAGATCGCAAGGAAATCACCGCCCCAGCTACCCACTTGTGTCTCTAGTGCACGCTGTGTCAGTTCAACACCAACAAAGCCCGCATCGTGGTAAACACCCGACACCAAGATAATAATCGCAGTACTGGTACATACAATAAAGGTATCTACGAATACACCGAGCATTTGCACCAAACCTTGGTTCACTGGATGTTTTACATCAGATGCTGCTGCCGCATTCGGTGCAGAACCCATACCCGCTTCGTTTGAGAACAAACCACGCTTGATCCCTTGCATCATTGCCATCGAGATCATTGCACCAAAGAAACCTCCTGCTGCCGCATTAAACTGGAATGCTTCAGTGAAGATCAGTTTGAAGATACCTGGAAGAAGTTCGTAATTGCTAATTGCAATATACATCGCCACTGCTAAATACAGACCCGCTTTTAATGGGACAAACATTTCTGCAAATTTAGCGATACGTTTGATACCACCAAAAATTGCCAATGCAACCATCACCACAAGCGCAAGACCAACCCATGAAATTTCTAAATCAACACCGCCTAAGTGAGCGATGAGATTCGCTTTATCCCAACCCCAAGCGTGAGAAGAAGCATTAGCAATCGCATTGATTTGGACTGAGTTAAATACAAAACCATAGGTAAAGATCAGTGCAAGTGCGAAGATCACACCAAAGGTTTTGCTACGTAAGCCTTGAGTAATATAATAAGCTGGTCCACCACGGAATTGCTTACTGTTACTGTCTCTGACTTTAAACAACTGTGCGAGTGAAGATTCGATAAATGCTGAGCTCATCCCGAGAATCGCAGTAAACCACATCCAAAACACGGCACCCGGTCCACCAATCGCGATCGCGATTGCAACACCCGCAATATTACCTACACCAACACGACTTGCTAACCCCGTTACAAAAGCCTGAAAAGGTGTAAGTCCATGTGAATCTTTCTCTTCACCTTTGCTGCGACTGCTCTTCATCACCTTGATACTGTGGAAGAACATTCTGATTTGGACAGCTTTCGTTGCAATGGTATAGAAAATACCAACTGCAAGCAGGAAAACAACGAGAAAGTCCCATAAAGGATCATTGAAAAAACTTACCCAAGCCATCAGGGTGTCATTTAATTTTTCATTCATCACTTATTCGCTTTTAAATATTTTATGTACATCCGTACATATACGATAACAATGGATGAATCAAAAAAGCCCCGCTTGGGGCTTTTGATCCGACTTAGGCAAAGAATTTCAAAATTAATTGAATTACTGTTGCGTTAATTAAATCAACGAAGAACGCACCACAAAGCGGAACAATCAAGAAGGCTTTATGAGATGGTCCGTACATATTGGTAATCGCTTGCATGTTTGCAACTGCAGTTGGTGTTGCCCCCATACCAAAACCACAGTGACCTGCCGCCAATACCGCTGCATCGTAGTTTTTACCCATGACGCGGAAGGTAATAAACGCAGCATATAATGCCATCGTAATGGTTTGCGCACCTAAAATAACGACAAGTGGACCAGCCAAATCTGCCAACTGCCATAATTTTAATGAAAGCAATGCCATTGCAAGATAAAGCGATAATGATGCATTACCAAATACATCAATTGCACGGTCAAAGATATCTACTTTTAATACGCTTTCTAAGATATTACGTAAGATCACACCTCCGCCAAGCGCCCAAACGAATGTTGGTAACTCGAACCAAGTGCCCTTACTGAAACCTGTCATGAATTCTGCAAATGCCAAACACGCAGCAAACATACCCAAAGTCGTAATCGCATTATCAGCCGTAATTAAACGAACCTGATGTGGATTTTCAAATGGCGCCAGCTCGTCTGGATGTTGATCTAAATGCGTATCGCGATTTTTGATTTCAGCTGGAGTCTGTGCTTGAGCAAGGCTATAACGGTTAATCAACAACTTCGCCAATGGACCACCGATAATACCACCGATAATCAGACCGAAAGTTGCACTCGCCATACCCAAAGCTAACGCACCTTGAATCCCATGCTGAGTCTCAAGAATTTCACCCCACGCACCAGCAGTACCGTGACCACCTGTCAATGTAATTGAACCTGCAATCAAACCCACCAAAGGATCAATACCCAATAGGGTTGCAAGGCTCATACCGACAGCGTTCTGTACCACAATAAAAGAGGCGACACAGACCAAGAAGATCACTAAACCAATACCGCCTTCTTTGAGCTTCATGAAGTTAGCACTTAAGCCAATCGAAGCGAAGAAGATCAACATAAAACTGGTTTGTAATTCACTACTAAAAACAATACTGTAACCCCAAAGTGAGTGTACAAGTAGTGAAAGTACCGCTGCAACCAAACCACCAGCCACAGGCTCAGGAATGTTATAGCGTTTTAAGAAGTCAATTTTATTAACGAGCAAACGTCCTAATAACAAGACGATGACCGCCGAAATTAGGGTATAGAAACCATTAAAAGTAAATTCCATATCTTCTTCCGTTTATTTTATTCGTTCTACCGATGATTTTTTCACCACTTTGGAACGCATAAAATAGTAACTCTCAAAATGAGTGAAAACTCAATCAACTTAATAAAAAGCATACAGTTCTAAGCAAGAACTAAGGCCTGTTTCGTTGATCAGTTTTCACGGATGATTTACACCTACTGGATAGGTGGCTTAGAAGTTATAGCGAGCCATGGCCCCTACACGATTATCCTTACCTTTTTGTCCATCAAAGGTCTTACGTTCACCATAGACATACTCTAGACCAAACGTAATCGGTGTAACTGGCGAATACATGATATTCCACCAACCTTGTTGCAAAGTTTTGTTCTGTGCAGCATCTTTTGCGATCACAGCCTGCTTAGCAAAGTCATTACTGTCATCAGCAAACATTGCACCATAAGCCAAAGTACTACGCAGTTTAGGATTAATTTGATAAGTTGCACCGACCGTCAGCGCATCGAACTCATTCAAATTTAGACCGAAGTTATTTGGATTTACGTTGTAAGCATTGTTGGTATACAACAAGAATTTACTATCGCCCTTCACATGCGAATAGTCGATCATCGCCTGCAACGCATCGGTGAACTTATATTTTGCACCGACCGCGACACCCCAGCCCAATTCTGAATCATTGGCACTGAGTTGTTTGTCATTATTATAAGCAGCTCGACTGCGTGCTTCAGTAATCAATGCACGTGCCGAACTTGTGCCCTTGCCTTCAGCAAAATCATATTTTAATTTTGAAGTTAAAGCAGGTGCTCGGTTATCGTCATTGCCTTTTTCCAAAGCAACAAAATAATGTGTCGTTGGATTAAATGCACCACTATAACGGACCATTGGCGTACGGTAAGTCCCGATTCCCAAAGGCGAGTTAAAATCAAGCATTTCTGGCTGTAAGTCAGTTGCCAAGAAAGTTGAGGTGGTTTGACCAAATAGCCAGTCATTCATTGTTAAATAAGCATGGCGAATACGAATGGTGTCATTGCTACTACCACCACGGAAATCGACTTCTAACTTACCACCCACTTCAGCGCCTTCGACTGGTGCTTTAAAATCAAGCCCCAAACGGGTAACCGTTGCAGTGCTGTAGAAGCGATCACTGTTCTTTTCAGCGCCTTCTAAATCAACCTTATTGATGCGGTTAAAGATCCCGTCACCACCTTTAGATTGATAAGAAGCATCACCACGTAAGAAACCGTGTAATTTAACTTCTGCACCAGAAGCAGTGTTAAACACCAATTGCGACTTTTTAGGAACAGCGGGTGCTACAGCTACATTTGCAGGGTGATCTGGGTGTGTTTCTTTAAAATTAGAATGTTCCTGTACAGGAGCAAGGTCATTTTTTTGTTTTGCTTGGGGAACATATTGCTGTAATAAAGCTTTTAATTCCTTCACTTCATCACGAAGTTGTTGAATCTGTTCTTGCTCACTAGCAGCGTGTGCGTTGTTCATCATTAAGGCAGCAACAGTGATTGCTAAACCTTGTAGTACGAACGGCTTACGGATGAGAGATACACTCATGAGAAGCTCCTTGTATCTGTGTATATTTCAACATTTTCTAGCGGCATAAAATTGGATAAATTTGCTATGCCTAGAATAGAAAATTCCCCTCACCTTATCAGTAAGGAAAGCCCAATCAGTTTTTTAAAAAGGGCGTATTATGCATAAATTTCGAATATTGTGTGTACTTTTTATTTAAGGAGTTCTCATCATTTTCGCGTGAATAAAAAAATAGTTTTTCGATTTCATTATGTTACTAATAGTTTTCTTTTTCACACAAACCAAACAAAACATATAAAACATACTACAACATATCATAAAGCTTTCTTTTTATGGTTATTTTTTACACACCGCTAAAGTTGTATGTGAAAAACTATCTGCAAAAACCATTTATTGATTTATAGTCAGCACACATTAAAAGATCAAAATGATGAGGAGTTTTTTATGAACACGGAACAAGTCCGCTATGTAGATGAAGCGATTACGTCTCGTCATTCAGTCCGTGCATTTTTAGATACCCCTGTCGAAACACAAACCATCAAAGATATTTTAGCGGTAGCAAGTCGTGCGCCTTCTGGCACCAATGTTCAGCCTTGGAAAGTCTATGTGGTGACAGGGCAAAAACGTGCAGAGATGATTGATCGTGTTTGCACTGCCCAAATTGAACTGCTACAAAAACCTGAACTTGCAGCACAATATCAAGAGACTTTTGCCTATTATCCTGCAACTTGGATTTCACCGTTCATTGATCGTCGTCGTGCCAATGGTTGGGGTCTGTATGGTTTGCTGGGCATTCAAAAGGGCGAAAAAGAAAAAATGGCAGCACAACAATTGCGTAACTTTCAATTGTTCGATGCCCCCGTTGCTTTATATTTTACCGTGAATAAAGTCATGGGTATCGGCTCCAAAATGGATATTGCCATGATGATTCAAAATGTCATGGTGGCTGCTAAAGCGCGTGGCTTAGATACTTGCCCGCAAGCAGCATGGAATCATTTTCACCCAATCGTACTCGATATTCTGGGTGCGCCAGAAGATGAAGAACTGGTTTGTGCGGTGGCTTTAGGTCATGCCGACCCAGACCATATTGTGAATACCTTTATTACACCACGCGAGCCCGTTGAAAACTTTACGGTGTTTTTAGACTAGACTTGTAAATAAAGCAGTCTCTAAGCTGAGAGACTGCTTTGCTGTTTTCCTACTTTTAAAATGGCGAACAATCCCGCACTGGTAAATAACAGCATCATGATGCCCATGTTCAAAGATGCCTTCCACACCAAGAAGTTCAAGATAATCCCAGCCAACAGACCACAAGCAAATTGCATACTGCCCATAATGGCACTCGCCGTACCTGCACGTGCCCCTTGCTGAGACATCGCCAAAGCCATGGCATTCGGCCCTGTTAAACCAATTCCTGATACCACCAAGAATAAGCCTGACATTAGCAGTAATAGCGGTGCATCCGCCATCAATCCAGCAGTCAGCACAATCAATGCCCCAAAACATTGGATTAGACCACCCAAACGCAGGCGTTGGAAAATTCCCATTCGGGTATTCAGATGTTTATTCAGCGAGGACATCAACATAATCCCTGCTGCATTCAACGCAAATGCATATGAAAAATGTTGCTGAGACAATCCATATTGCCCCATAAATACTTCGGAAGCAGAGCTGATATAACAGAATAAAGCTGCGCCAGTTAAGCAGCCCGCAAACATTGGTACTCTAAAGCTCTCATCTTTGAGAATAGCAGCATAGAGTGTAGTCACTTGATAAGCCGATAATTTTAAACGGCGTTCAACAGGCAGTGACTCTTTAAAGAAGAAATGTACACAGAGCCAGCACATCACCCCAATCATCGATAAAGTGATAAAAATCGCTTGCCATGGAAAGAAATTAAGAATCCATGCACCAAAGATTGGCGCCAGAATCGGTGCCAGCCCCATCACAATCATCATGCTGGAAAAGGCTTGTGCAGAACCGTGCATATCCAGACGATCACGAATGGTTGCTCGCGCCATGACCACACCGACACAGCCACCTAAAGCTTGAAAGATACGAGCTGCAATCAAAGCCCACTCATTGCTTGCAAAGACACAGGCTAAACTGGCAATCGCATAAAGCCCCAAGCCAAAATATAATGGCTTTTTACGTCCAATACGGTCACTGACAGGTCCATAAATCAACTGTCCAATCGCCAGTCCCAAGAAATAAGCAGGTAAGGTATTGGCCACCATTTGTGTACTGACCCCAAACTCATCTGCCATTTGCGGCAAAGCGGGTAAATACATATCGATCGACAACGGCCCTAATGCGGTTAACAAAGCAAGCAACAAAATCCATGCTGTTGAATATTGACGCTGATTGGTTTGCTCTGCCTGCATAATGCTCTACTTTTCATGTTAATCACCATTCTAAGCTTAGCATCCTCAACATATTTGTGCATAATAAGAATCAGAAAATTGATTGCAGAATACAAAAAGGACAAACTTTGAATCCTTGGTTCGGACGTTTAAGACAAGCAACCTATAACACCACGTTTATGTATAACGTGCGTATGTTAATCGCCTTTACGGGGACTGCTTTTGTTCCCTATCTTTTAGATTATCAATTGGCAACGATTCCCTTAACACTCGGTGTCGTTGCCGCGGCCATTAGTGATATTGATGACCGCTTTTCTGTGCGCATCATGAACCTGATTTATACCTATATCGGGTTCTTCATTACAGCGGCTTCGGTTCAACTGTTATTCCCCTATCCGATCGCCTTTGCAATTGGATTAATCGCCTCTTGTATCGGCTGGATCTTATTGGGTTCTTTAGGTCGTCGCTATGCGACTATTGCCTATGGTTGTCTGGTCATTTCGGTCTATTCCATGTTGGGCGTACATTTATTTGAACAATGGTATCTGCAACCTGCTCTGCTTGTTGTCGGTGCGGCTTGGTATGGTTTACTGTCAACCATCAGCTTTCTATTGTTCCCCGTACGTAAAGTTCAAGATCAACTGGCTGCGTCCTATACTGCCTTAGGAAGTTTCTTATTCGCAAAATCAAACTTATTTGATGTGGATATGACCCCCTCTAGCTATCAACAAAGCATGATTGATATCGCCATGGAAAATGGCAAATTAGTAGCGATCTTTAACGATATGCGGATGTCGCTGTTGACACGATTAAAAGGTGACCGTGGACAAAAGGGAACTCGACGCAGTCTGCAATACTATTTTGTCGCTCAAGATATTCATGAGCGCGCCGATTCAGCACATATCGACTATCAAAAACTGGCCAAAGTGTTTCAACATAGTGACATTTTATTTCGCTTCCAAAGGATTTTATCTATTCAAGGCAAAGCCTGTCAGGATTTGGCTCAATCTATTTTAAGTCGTACCCGTTATGTGCATAACAAGCGCTTTAAGCATAGTTTTGAGAACTTGCGTCTATCATTAGAGAAACTGCGCAAAGATGGACACTATGATCAAGTCAGAATTAATGCCTTATTTGCACTTTATCAAAACCTCAAATCGATTGATGCACAATTACAAAACCTAGAAACAGAACGAAACCTGCAAAAGATCAATGCACAGCATACCGAAAGCCAGTTAAAAGATGATGATCTAAAAGGCTGGAATGACATCATGGTACGAGTGAAACAACATCTCACACCTGAGTCGGTATTGTTCCGTCATGCGGTACGTTTGTCGATCGTATTGTTTATTGGCTATCTATTTATTCAGCTTACTAATATTGCATATGGTTACTGGATTCTGCTCACCGCATTATTTGTATGCCAACCCAACTTCAATGCCACTAAACGACGTTTATATTTACGTATCGTCGGAACATTGGTCGGTATTATCGTTGGACTTGCCATCATCTATTTTATTCCTTCAATCGAAGGTCAATTGGTGATGTTGATTCTGAGCGGTGTGCTGTTTCTGGAGCTGCGTAGTAAGCAATATGCGCAAGCCACTGCATTCATTACCATCCTTGCGTTAATCAACTTTAATCTGGATGGCTCTGCATTCGCAGCGGGTCTACCCCGTTTTATTGATACTGTCATTGGCTGTGCCTTGGCATGGTTTGGTGTCAGTTTCATTTGGCCAGACTGGAAATTCCGTAGACTGCCGCGTTCGATTCAACGTTCTCTACAGGCGCAATGTAAATATCTTGCCGAGGTGGTAGAGCAGTATCATCAAGGTCGTAATAATGCGTTGAATTATCGCGTCGTTCGACGTGCCGCACACAATACCGATGCTGAAGTGGCTTCCCTGATTTCAACCATTGCAACTGAACCGAATATTGATGTGAATCAAAAAAGTTTAGCGTTTGAGTTTTTATGCCTGAGCCATACTTTTTTGAGCTACATCGCAGCTTTAGGTGCGCATCGAGAACAAATCCAAGATCAGGAAGTATTGGGCTTACTCGATCAGGCTTTGGATGACATTCAAGGTGCACTACTCAGAGATGAAGTTCCTGATTTATCAGCACAAAATCTGATGCAAACCATTCGTGACCGTCTCAGCCGCAATGAAGATAATGATCCAAAATCGCTGATCATTTTGCAGCAGCTTTCACTCATGCTCAGTGTGTTGACACGCTTAAGTATGCTGAAACAGAGTCTGAGCCATGAACCGAATGAAGATGGTACCGAATTTGCTTCACTTTAATGGCTGTTGTGATTGCAATAGCCGCCCATGATTCGCCATTGGCATAATATCTTTGCATGCCAATAGATGTTAAACTAAACCCAGTTATATACTCATTTTTTATACTATGACCGCCAAAACGCTATACGCTTATACGCTACAACCTGTTCCTTACGAAGTTTCTGAAGCTGAACAACGTCAAGCTCAACTGATGATTTGGCGTAGTACCAACAAATTCAGCCGCAAAGCATGGATGATTATGATTGCACTGGTTGTGCTCTCATTGGTTGCTGCAGGACTTATTAAATATTATTCAACCTACTCAACCGTGATTTGTTGGGTCGTGATTGTGAGTGTGGTGCTATTCTATTTGATCAAACGTTTTGGTCTGGAGTGGTACGTTAAACGCAAGATGACTGAATTCCCTGTACAGGAAATTAAAGGTCTACGTTTAGGCGTACAACCACACGGTATCGTGATGCGCCAAAAAATGGGTCTGCAAGAAGGTACTGCAACCATTGGTTGGAAAGACATTTACGAATGGTATAGTTCACCTGACTTTATTTTGGTGAACTTCAAGGTAAAAACAAAAGGTGAAGAACAACAAGGTGCCTATATTTTACCAAAGCGTATGGACTCGAAAAATTTCTCGTTCAATACCGTACGCAGACACCTCAATGAAACGGTTGGTGCACCTAAATCAATCTAATAGATTAATCACTATAAAAGACCTCTCGACATGAGAGGTTTTTTAATGCCCATTAAATAAATGAGAATCAAAATCAATATTACCTGCAAAATCCATATTATGTTCTTATTCTTGGGTTATAATTTTTTACATGAATTCCATTATCTTTCCATTCTTTGACCATGTTTAAAAAAGTTTTCTTCCAAATCCATTGGTTTTTAGGGATTACCGCGGGGCTTATTCTCTCTTTGATGGGAGTAACAGGTGCAATCTATTCATACGAACCACAGATTCTAAAATGGATCAACCAAGACAGCTATGTCGTTGAGGTTGCCCAAACACCGAAACTCACCCCTGCCCAACTGTATCAACATTTCAATCAACAACAACCCGAAATTGAAATTAACAGCATTACCATTGCCGCCGATCCCACCGAATCGTCAACCGTCAATATTAAAAAAGAAGGTGCGCGTCGTGGCTATAATATGATGGTCAACCCCTATACAGCGGCAGTATTACCTGAAGTTAAAGGGCGTGATACGCTGCAATTTATTCAGCGTTTACACCGTAATTTAACTGCTGGTGAATTTGGCGCACAGATTACTGGGGCATCGACCCTGATGCTCATTTTCTTTGTATTGAGTGGCATCTATCTGCGCTTTCCAAAGAAACATAGTTTTAAACAATGGTTGTTTATTAAACCGAAACTAAAAGGTCGTAATTTTATTTGGGATCTACATGCAGTGGTGGGAACCTGGGTAGTTGTGTTCTACCTACTATTTGCATGTACAGGTTTATATTGGTCTTATGACTGGTGGCGTGCTGGCATGTTCAAAGTCATGGGAGTTGAACAACCACAACGTAATCAACAAAATGAACGTGGTAAAGATAAACAACCAGAGCTAGAAAAAACGCAGATTAACACCATTCTGACGCAAACATGGACAGGCGTAAATGCACAGATTGGCCGTGAATATTCTAGCCTCACCTTAAATATTCCTAAACGTGATGATGCCAAGGTTGAACTTTCATTTGTCGATGCTATTCCACAACATGAGCGTGCACGCAACCAAGCGGTTTATAACTATCAAAACAATAAATTCGAAAAATTCGAACTCTATGAAGATAAAAAGCTCAATGAAAAAATCATGAGCAGCATGCTGCCAGTACATCGCGGTAGCTTCTTTGGTTCAACCTATCAATTTATTGCCATGTTGGCTTCATTAGCAATGCCACTGTTCTTTGTAACGGGTTGGATGCTCTATCTAAAACGTCGTAAACAGAAGAAATTAACTCAAGCGGCACGTCAGTCACTCGGCGCACAGCAGATTGATCCAAATGCTAAGCCTTGGCTGATTACTTATGCAACGCAAACTGGTGTGGCTGAACAATTGGCTTGGCGTACAGCGACCAGCTTACAAGAAGCACAACAGCCCACCACGGTTAAACCAATTCAGCAACTGACTGAGCAAGATCTATTACAAGCACCACAGGTTTTATTCGTAGTCAGTACCTATGGTACAGGTGAGGCACCTGATCTGGCCGCAAGTTTCAGCAAGAAACTGATGCAACAAAAGCTTGATCTTAGCCAAATGCAATATGCTGTACTGGCACTGGGTTCAAAAGAATATCTTGATAGTTATTGTAGCTTCGGCTATGCGGTAGATGCATGGTTAAAGCAATGCCATGCTCAACCATTATTCGACTTGATCGAAGTGGATAATGCCAATGCCACTGATATTCAGCGTTGGAATCAGGGCTTGTCTGCGGTAACCCAGCATGAGCTACATGCGATGAATATTGAGAAAGTATTTGATCAATGGACGCTAAGCGAACGCACCCTACTTAATCCAGATAGCTTAGGGCAGGCAGCTTATAATATCGAGCTGACCTCAGCATCTGACATGACCTGGCATGCGGGTGATATTGCAGAAATTCAACCTGCCAACAGTTTGACCGATATTCAGAATTTCTTGATCAAGTATCAAACCCCAGCACATAGTATCGTTAAATCATTGAAGCAAAATATTGAACAAGCGCTGTGGGATAGAAATCTGCGGGTTGAAATCCAGCCTTTTAGTACGCTTGAAGATTTACTGAAACAGTTGCCCACCCTACCCGCACGTGAATATTCGATTGCGAGTATTCCCTCTCAACAAGTACTAAGACTGGTGGTTCGCCAAAAACGTGATGAAAATGATCAACTCGGTCTTGGTTCTGGCTGGTTAACCGAATTTGCGCAACCCAAACAAAACATCGCCCTGCGTATTCGAACCAATGAATCATTCCATTTAATTGATGACAACCGCCCAATTATCTGTATTGGTAATGGTACTGGTATCGCAGGTCTCATGAGCTTGTTACAGCAACGTAATCGCCAAAATTACACTGCCAACTGGCTGATCTTTGGTGAACGTCAACGCGAACATGATTTCTTCTATCAAGAAACCATTCAAGCCTGGTTAAACATGGGAACACTACAGCGCCTGGATTTGGCTTTTTCGCGAGATCAAGAACAGCGCATCTATGTTCAGGACGTATTGCGCAACAATGCAGATGAACTGATCAAATGGGTTGAGCAAGGTGCTGTGATTTATGTCTGTGGTAGCATTGAAGGTATGGCTTCTGGTGTCGATCAGGCATTGATGGAAATTCTTAGCGAAGAAAAACTGGATGAGTTAAGACAAGCTGGTCGTTATCGCCGAGACGTTTATTAATTCTTCTCTATAAAAAAAAACGAGTGCTAGCCACTCGTTTTTTTATAAGACAATAAGAGGATTTGCCTTTCTCTGAATTTTGCATACACTTAGCACGGTTCAAATCGACACAATTAAGATTATGCAAATAAGTTCATGGGTTCGTATTATTTTAGCCCTTATCGGTTCAGTTCTGTTCTTAGATGGCGCAATTCTGATCGCTTTTAAAAAGATTCATATCGGAACCGTACTGCCGCTGCTACTTGGACTATTTTTCTGTCTCTATGCTTATTTCTATTATCATATTGAACGTTTCTTTTTCTATCATTTCCGCTTGCATTCAATCTGGCGCTTTGGCTGGCTCTGTTTCTGGATTTGGTTAGTTAGCTTAGGCTATTTCTTTGATTATCTGTCCGATAACAATGATAAAACTCAACATATCCCTGCGGTTAAAGCGATTATCGTACTAGGTAGTGGTGTAGAGAAAGGACAACCATCTGCAACACTCGCAAAACGTTTAGACCGTGCCGCCCCAATTGCTTTAGCTCAGCCTCAAGCAAAATTAGTCATGACAGGTGGTATTGATTTTGGTGAAACTGATAGCGAAGCCGTGGTGATGTCACGTTATGTACAACAACACTATCACCTTCCTGCATCACAAATCATTTTGGAAGATAAAAGCACCAGTACTGAGTTAAATCTCAAAAATAGTCAAACCTTATTGCAGGCACAACACATCAATATTCAGCAGCCAATTGCAATCGTGACCAGTGACTTCCATACCTTACGTGCCGCTGCCATTGCCAAGAAACAAGGCTACAGCAATATCACCATGCTTGGTGCAACCACACCTTTGGCAACACGTTATAACGCATGGTTAAGAGAATACTTTGCCTATGCGAGTGGCTGGATTTTAAATGAGTATTGATTGAGAGATTACCCTCTCAATTAGGATGAAGCTGAGTTATGCAAACGAATATCACGTGGTAAAGGGAGTTTTAACTCAGCAAAGACATCTGGACGTTGTAAATATATTTGGTATAAAAAATTCTTAATATCCAATAATAAAGAATCAGGGGAAACCAGTAAATTGTTTCCCTCTGGGGTTAAGTCTAGAGATAAGATCGTATTATTTTCTTTTAAAAATGGAATTAATTTTTCAATAAAAGCCAGTAATGGTACTTCCTGAATTTCGTATTGCGCCCAATTGTCTTTAATTAGCAGTTTTGCCAAACTTTTATTCTGCCACACGGATAAAGCATGCTGTCCAGATGGTGTTGAGCATAAGGCCCAACCATCGTGATACAGTGCAATCACATGACGTTGCATAACAATATTTTGAATGAACTGACGGTAAGCGTCTTTGAGTGAAGAACCAGAAGGTGTAGTTTGAGATTTCGACGCAGCCTTGCGTTGATAAGGGTTTCTCATAAAGTACTTCAATATTAGAATCATTATTGACGCTAATCATAGAATAACTTTGTATGGATTACAATGATATGAGATTTAAGGAAGATATATGGTGGGCGCTGACGGGATCGAACCGCCGACATTCTGCTTGTAAGGCAGACGCTCTACCAACTGAGCTAAGCGCCCTGAGCGAGGATAAACAAAGCGAAGCTTTGTCTGAGCGCAAGAGAAAAATCCTTGATTTTTCTAATGGCATCTCGAATCAGAGATCAAGTATAAAGATACTTGTTAAAACTAACACTCTCTTAAATTGATATCAAGAGAATGGCGCAGCGGACGGGGCTCGAACCCGCGACCCTCGGCGTGACAGGCCGATATTCTAACCAACTGAACTACCGCTGCACTGTATTACTTCTATTGAGAAGTAAATGTCACAAATTATGGTGGGCGCTGACGGGATCGAACCGCCGACATTCTGCTTGTAAGGCAGACGCTCTACCAACTGAGCTAAGCGCCCTAAGGAATAAAAACTGATTAACTATCAATCTTTATGACGCAAGATAAAAATTATCATCTTGTATCCCAAGGTGTTCATTCTTGCAAATTTAAGTGGCGCAGCGGACGGGGCTCGAACCCGCGACCCTCGGCGTGACAGGCCGATATTCTAACCAACTGAACTACCGCTGCACGATAATTTTGCAATCATGACAAACAATTATTAAAACTTAAGTGGCGCAGCGGACGGGGCTCGAACCCGCGACCCTCGGCGTGACAGGCCGATATTCTAACCAACTGAACTACCGCTGCACTTGAGTTTTAACGTAAAGGCTTGGTGGGCGCTGACGGGATCGAACCGCCGACATTCTGCTTGTAAGGCAGACGCTCTACCAACTGAGCTAAGCGCCCTTAACGTCTTCATCGTTTGTGAGGTGCATTATAGAGAATCTTTACAGCCTGTCAAACGCTTTTGCCACTCTTTTCCGAAAAAACCGTACGAATGATTAAAAAATAAGTCATTCCATCAAAAAAATGATATTTTCGTATTTTATTTAAGCACTTATTTGCATTTTCACGCTTTATTTTCTAAGGCTTGTTCAGAAATATAAACCACAGCTTGCTCAGAAACGAGTTCAAACAGTTCAAGAATTTCATCATTCTTCATACGAATGCAACCATGTGACATTGGAATGCCCATCGGTTCTGTATCAGGAGTACCATGAATATAGATATAACGCTTAAACGTATCGTGCCCTTCCCCATGGTTAAAGCCTTCCTCTAAACCATCCAACCATAAAATACGCGACAATATCCAATCTCGTTGTGGAAATTGTTGCGCTAATTGCTGGTCATACACTTCACCCGTGGGTTGGCGTGCAATAAAGACGGCATTTTTAGGTGCATCACCACCAATTTTTTGTGCAACCTGATGCCAACCTCTTGGCGTCTTGCCACTATTTTCTTGCTCACCAATGCCGTTCTTACCAGAAGAGATCACATAAAATTTATTATGTTTTGGCAAACTTAAGGTCTGTTGTGCCAAGTCAATGACAATGTCTGCCTGATCTAAGGTGTAGCTCATTTTTATCTCGATAACTGATAGAACATCTTTATTTCAACATAGACGATCGGCTTTTTCTTGTACTTTTCAGTAGTTTTAATTGTTCATTGGGTTTAAATATAAAACAAAACAGCATGATTTATCTTTGAGATAAGCTAAAAGCAGTGCTTTAAGTTTATTTATCCTTGCCACTCGCAGCATATGAACCATATTTGGCACAAGGTCTTACGTGCGATAAATACATTTCGTAAGAGCGTTGCTTTGCTTAACGCTTTCACTCGAACATAGTGCTCATCTTGCGCATGAGGAATATATTCCGCAAGAGCGTTGCTTTTCTTAACATTGCTCAGGCTCGGGGCGTAACCACAGCCACACAGCCACGATAAACATAGTGACATCGGTAAAAACTTTTACCCAAAATGGCGCATTGGTAAATAGCATCAAAATACCACTGATCAGCATCATGATACTGGCAATCCATTTTGCCTTACGCGGGACTGTACCATGCTCACGCCAGTTCCGTAAGGTTGGTCCATACTTCGGATGATTCAATAACCATGCATCCATTTCAGGCCAGCCTTTTGAAGCAGCCCACGCTGCTAAAATCAGAAAGACCGTGGTTGGCATCCCCGGTAGAATTGCCCCAATAATTCCTAACGTAATAAAAATCACGACTAAACTACGCCAGAATAATGTTTTCATTGAGCAATTAACCAACACCGATTTACAACCGTGCTAGTATAAAGTGTTTTTATCGTTCTTTCTTAAACTTCACTTATTATTTCAATGATTGAGTTAATTCATGCCTAACCTGATTACCACTTCCAGTTATTTTGAACCGTGGTTACAGTTTAATAACCCAATCGTACGACATTTAGCATTTTGTATTGCCAGCCCGAGTATATTGGCTCAAATTCCTAATGAGCTTAATGTAAAACATCATTTTGAGCTTCATCACGATTCGATTTGGCACACTCATTATCAAAACTATGAACAGCGATTAAAGCAGCTGGATCAACAGCCTCAGCCACTGATTGATTTTTTGGCACAACTCAAAAGTACCCGTCTCGGTTTGCGTTTTGAGAATTTACTCTGGTTCTGGTTATTGGATGATGACTATCATCCCTACCAACTGTTGGGACATAGTATTCAAAAAATTGCAGGTGCAGTCACCTTAGGTGAACTCGATTTTGTTGTACTCAATACACGAACAAATGAAATTGAACATTGGGAAGTAGCACTAAAATATTACCTGGGTGAAAATGAATTAGATTTAGCGCAATGGTATGGCCTAAACCTAGAAGATACCTTGCAGCGAAAGTTAAAACATTTTACTGAACGTCAATTTCAGTTTTCAGAAGCCAATCAGTATCAAATTCAACGAAAGTTTGCAGTGATGAAAGGCCAACTCTATCTACCCCAAGAGCAAAATAACTTAAATCTACCGTCTTGGATCAATGCATCACGACGTTTAGGGCATTGGGGAACCCAGATCCCACAAACGCCTTATTACCGCCTACAACGACATGAATGGCTCTGCCCTGATTTAGAGCCTTCATCACAAACTGCAGTCTGGTGGAGCAATGGTTTGTATTATCAGGATCAGCCAACGCCTTCTTATTATATGTTTCGCCAACCTTCACTTTTATTTATCAAATAAAGTGAATTATTATTCTACAAATTAACATTTTATAACATATCTACCATCAAACCCACATGGTCATTTTCTGTTAACTTTTTTAGCCTCTTAAGTACATCATAATTAAATTGAAATGGAGACGATGATGAAAAAAATTTTAGTTGCTTCAATCATGACTGCTTTTGTTTTAACTGGCTGTAATACATTTAAAGGTATTGGTAAAGATGTGTCTAAGGCAGGTGATAAAGTCACACAAACTGCGGAGAAAACACAAGATAAAATGTAATCCCTGAAAGCAACTTACCAAAACCTTATCTAAACCTAGATAAGGTTTATTTTCCCATACCTTTCTGCTGCATATTCCCCTATTATATCGGTTCACATTTCACCAGATTTAGCTACATCTCGCATGAACCATTCCGATACGCTTGAACTTAGTTTACAACTCCTTCGCCAACCTTCTGTCACACCTGTTGACCATGATTGCCAAAACATCATGGCTGAACGCTTATCGAAGATTGGCTTTAATATCGAAAACATGCGTTTTGAAGATGTTGATAATTTATGGGCGCGCCGCGGTACTGAAAATCCAGTATTCTGTTTTGCAGGACATACCGATGTGGTACCAACTGGCCATTTAGACGCATGGAATTCAGATCCATTTCTACCAAGTATTCGCGATGGTAAATTATATGGTCGTGGTTCTGCAGACATGAAGACCGCTTTGGCTGCAATGGTGGTTGCATCTGAACGTTTTGTCGCAAAACATCCAAATCATAAAGGCTCAATCGCCTATCTGATCACCTCTGACGAAGAAGGTCCATCAATTAACGGTACAGTTAAAGTCGTTGAAACATTAGAAGCGCGTAATGAAAAAATGACGTGGTGCTTAGTTGGCGAACCATCAAGCACAAATCAACTGGGCGATATCGTCAAGAATGGCCGTCGTGGCTCTCTAAATGCTGTACTGACTGTTCATGGTAAGCAAGGTCATGTTGCCTATCCACATCTCGCTGAGAACCCAATTCATTCTGCGTCTAAAGCACTGAATGAGCTTTGTGAAACCGTTTGGGACAATGGCAATGAATACTTCCCTGCAACCTCATTCCAAATTTCAAATATCCAAGCAGGTACTGGCGCAACCAACGTCATTCCTGGTACCTTAAAAGTAACCTTTAACTTCCGTTATTCAACCGAAGTGACTGCGGACATCTTAAAACAACGTGTACTTGAGACCTTAGATAAGCATCAATTGAATTATGATATTCAGTGGACTTTATCGGGTTTGCCTTTCCTTACGCCTGTTGGTGAGTTGGTGAATGCTGCAAAAACAGCGATTAAAAATGTTACAGGCATTGATACGGTACTTTCAACCAGTGGCGGAACTTCAGATGGTCGCTTTATTGCCCCTACAGGTGCACAAGTACTTGAACTGGGTGTGTTGAATGCAACCATCCATCAGATTAATGAGCATGTCAATGTGGCTGAGCTTGAACCATTGGCTGAAATCTATGAACAGATTTTAATCGAGCTGCTTGCCTAAAAAATAAAAACAGATCAATAAAAAAGGAACTCAAATGAGTTCCTTTTTTATTACAACCCGAGCTGGGTTTGTATATTTTGCAGATGAGGAACATAGAATTCATGTTCTCCCATTTTTACATATTTAAAGACTTTGTCGTCATCGGTTTCGCGCTCTTCATCCACAATCTCTGAAATACGCACACGAATCGATTCAGGCATTTCATCGCAGACCAAAGCAAATCGTTCAGAAACGTCATCCCCTTCAATCACCAATGCAACCCCTTGTTTCTGCTTCGGATCATTCACAGCATAGACTGGAAGTTTTAGATCATGCCATTCGATATGATCAACATTGGTTTGGGTATCCATTGCTGATAACACAATATTTTGTGGTAATAGCATCGGTACTTTTTGATGACATTGGATAATATATGCATCAATAAATCCGGTTGAGACCGTAATTAAATGTTGTAACTCTTGCTGGTCAATCTGTCCCAGTGCTGAGTTTGCGCTTTTCTTAGCCATTATTTTTCACCTCTTAGCGCACCGCAAGTAAGCTTTCAATATTTTCCAAGAGCGCCTCTTCTTGGAATGGTTTACCCATATACTGGTTTACACCGAGCGATAATGCACGTTCACGATGCTTCTCACCGGTACGTGATGTAATCATGATAATTGGCAAGTCACGGTGAATTTCATGGTGTCGTACCAGGTTCGAAACCTCGAAACCATCCATACGTGGCATCTCGATATCCAACAACATCAGATCTGGCTTAACCGTCTCAAGCTGTTCAATTGCATCGACACCATCTTTCGCGGTTACAACATCATAGCCTTGACGCTCTAATAGACGTGAAGTCACCTTACGTACCGTCACCGAGTCATCGACAATCATAATCAAGCGACGTTCGTCATAACGCTGCTTGGTATAGGTCTCATCCGCCTGCTTACTACGTGCAGTTGATTGCGCTTGTCGCGCAATATTTTGACCGTCCAAGATCAAACAAACCTGACCATCACCTAGAATCGTTGCACCTGCAATCACACCAATACTGGAGAACTGTTGTCCCACTGGTTTGACCACAATCTGTCCACGCGAGCCAATCAACTGATCAACCAGTAATGCCGTGGTCTGACCTTGAGCCCCTTTAATCAACAGCACAGGTAAGGAATGCACTACCCCACTTAAACGTGGAATTGGTTGCCCAGCAACAAACTCCGACAAATAACGTAAACGATAGCGTTCTTGGTCAATACTGAAGTAGTCTTCTTGACTATCAAAGTATTGCTCTAAGGCCATTGGTGAGATACGTACAATACGATCGATCTGTGCCAATGGGAACGCGAACTGTTGATCACCTGCTTTTACCATCAAGGCATCGCTCACCGCCACGGTAGTTGGTACACGAATGGTAAAGGTGGTGCCCTGACCTAAGCTTGAATCGACACTGACGTGACCACCTAAGGCTTTAATATCACTTTGTACAACGTCCAGACCTACACCACGCCCAGAAATTTGAGTGACTTGAGCCGCGGTACTAAAGCCTGGATGGAAGATAAATTGTAGAATTTCTTCCTGATCAAGCTTTTGGTCTTTGGTCATTAAACCTGTTTGTAAAGCTTTCTCTTTAATGCGGTTAACATCAATCCCTTTACCATCATCACTAAAGGTCACCACTACATCTGTACCTTGACGACCAATGTTCAGCACAATATGTCCAGTCTCTGGCTTTTGTGCTTGTAGACGCTGTTCTCGGTCTTCAATGCCGTGGTCAATCGCGTTACGTAACATATGTTCAAACGGCGCAACCAAACGTTCAAGAATACTGCGGTCTAATTCACCTTCAGTGTTATTTACCACTAGTTCTGTTGGGCGGTTTAAGGTCGATGCTGTTTGACGCACAATACGTTGCAAACGCGGCAATAAACGAGAGAATGGTACCAAGCGAGTACGCATCAAGCTTTCTTGGATTTCTGCTTGAATACGTGACTGTTGTAACAGCAAACCTTCGGTATCACGAATCTTTTCAGACAGCGTAGTTTTGAAATCAACCAAATCCGATGCTGACTCGGCCAAGGATTTAGACAATTGATTCAGCGATGAATATTGGTCCATTTCCAGTGGGTCAAAGTCGGCATAACGCGAGTTTTCACCACCATGTCGTGCAATGATTTGACTTTCCAACTCGCCTTCCATTCGGCGTAACTGATCCGCCAAACGTTTGATTGCAAGTTCCATTTCCGTCAAGGTACCGCCCAATTGACCTAAGTCCATCTCGATACGTGAACGGTTGATCGCATTCTCCCCTGACAAATCAATCATCTTCTCGATGACGTCAGCAGAAACACGGATCATTTCATTATTCTGTTCAATGCGTTCAGCGGTTTCCCATTCACCTAGCATTGACGGCGGCTCAGTGCCATCCCCTTGAACAAACTCCATCGTATATTCAGGCGTAAAGATGTCTTTGGCAGAGAGTTTCTGTGGAAGTTGTGCCGAAACATCGACAAATTCCATCTTCTCCAAGCTTTGTTTTAAGCCATCAAAGTTTGCATATTGGCGTTTAGAGATCGCATCCTCAAGCCACGCAAATGCAGTGTTGAGTAGATTGTCATACACATTCGAGTTGAAATGATGCACACCAAATTGCTCAAATGCATTTTCTAAGTGGTAGGCAATAATGGCAATCGCATCCATTTCTGCCATACGTGCACCACCTTTAAGACTGTGGGCATTACGCTGTAACTGCAACAGTAAACTACGGTTACCGCGTTGATCAAACCATTGTTTTAATAAGCCTTGTGCCTGCTCTATTAACTCTTCCGCTTCTTCAAGGAAAGTTTGTTCAACCAGAGAGCGAACATCGTCATCTGCTGACGCGGTCTCTGTCTCAACCGTTTGAGCTGCTGAAGTATCTTCCAGCACTTCCTCTTCAACTTCAACACTGCTGGTTTGCTCTTCAAGTGCTATTGGCTGTACGTTAATTTCAGCTTCAGCCTCAACAAGTTCAAGTACGTCTGCCTGAGTATCAACACGCTCAGTTTCATTGACTTCATCTACAGGCGTATCCTCAACAGCTGTTTCAAACGTTGCAGGAGCAACCGCTTGATCGGCCTGTTGCAGTAGTTGTACCACATGCGTTGATGGATAATCTGTTTGCTGATCGCGAATGGTTTGAATACGATCTGCAATATCGTCTTGGACTAAACGAATGATCGCAATCAGTTGTGGTGTTGCCTGAATCTGTTGGTTGATCAGTTTTTCATAAATCGTTTCCAACTCATGCGCAATCAAACCAATATGACGTGCTTGAATCATATTTGAACCACCTTTTAAGGTGTGCAAATAACGCATCAAGTTCTTTAAAGCATTAATATTTTGGTGATCGGCAGTCCATGTAATTAGATCAGCATCAATCCCACCCATCAACTCATCTGCTTCTTCAAGGAAGATATCCAACAAGTCAGGATCAAAGTCGCGGTTTGCATCACTTGATTGTAACTGTTGCTTATCCAGAGCCAACTGAGCAGCGAATGTGGTGACATCAATCGTTGCTGACACAAATTCAGTTTGGACTGGCGCAACCGTCATAATTGAATCTGATGACTCAGCAACATCATCAATTACAGCTGAAGGGTCTTGCAGTGTTGCTGGTACCGATTCAGTTTCAACTGGATCTGCCACAGCAGCTGTTTTCGACAAATCGGCCAATACAATCAAAGTGTGTGTCGATGGATAATCTATCTGCTGATCACGAATGGTTTGAATACGATCAGCAATATCATCTTGCACTGAACGAATCGCAGTAATCAACTGTGGCGTTGCTTGAATCTGTTGGTTGATCAACTTCTCATAGATGGTTTCTAATTCATGCGCAATCAAACCAATATGACGCGCTTGAATCATATTTGAACCACCTTTTAAGGTGTGCAAATAGCGCATCAGATTCTTTAAGGCATTGACGTTTTGATGATCCGCAGCCCATGTATTCAGGTCAGTATCAATCCCACCCAGTAATTCGTCGGCTTCTTCAAGGAAGATATCCAATACGTCAGGGTCAAAATCTCGATTCGCTTCATCTGACTGTAACTGCTGCTTATCTAAAGCAAACTGAGCGGCTAAATCAGTGCTGGCAATAACAGGCGTAGTTGCCTGTTGGAGTTCGACTGTATTTGTCTCTTCAACTGCCTCAGTCATCTCAACAACAGGTGTTTCTAGAGACTCAACATTTTGTTGAGTGAAGGAACTTAATTCATTTAAAACAAGCTCATGCGCTTTGCTTAAGGTAACACGCTGTCCTGCAGCCAAAGTATCAAACAGTTGGATAAACTGTTGATGAACTTGATGATAAAGCTCAAATGCATAATCAAGATTAAGTAGACTTGGTTTAAAGAGAATATCTTGATAGCTAGAACGCAACTGACTGGTGTATTGATACATGCCAATGGTTGCATGGTGATGAGTATGCTGTAACAAGGTTTCAGCTTGCTGGCTGAGTAACTGAATATATTTCGGGAACTCATGACGTGCACGTTTTTCAAAATCAAACTCAACGTCTAAGAGATCATTAATATTGAGTTCAAGTAACTCAGAGACTAAACCTTGTGGTCGAACGGTGTTCCCATTCTTTTCTTCAAGTTGGAAATCGTAGCTATCCCAAGCAACATTGAAGGTCTGGTAGATTTCATCAAATTTCTGCTGTGGAGCTTGCTGTTTCAAAGTGTGTAAATAATCACGTACAAATTGAGCATAATGTGTCAACAGAGCCGTTTCATCTGAGCTTGAATCCAGCTCTTCTTGTAATAATGTTTTAAACAAATTCTCAACTTTTGAGCTGGCTTCAAACACATGATCAACCTGCGCCATGGCAGAGCTACCACGTAAGGTATGTAATGCTCGAATCAGCGTATTATAGTGATCATTACTTGGACGATCATTCACCAAGAATTGATCAATCGTGGCAAGATGCTCTTCCGCTTCTTCCAAGAAGATGGCCAAAGTTTCCTTCGCAAGAACCTCATCATCGGTATGAACTGTTGTCTCAGCTGAAAGAGATTCGACTGCGATAGTTTCAGAAACTGTTTCTTCAACTGCTTCGACATCTGCCCATTCAAGACCCGTCACGACATCATCATGTGTCAGATCAGTAGCAAGCCTAAATAACTCGGCCAATGCTGGCTCAGGACTTTGCTGTTGTTGTAATTGTTGTCCCAATAAAACCAGTGGTCTGAAGTCGATCAGATGACTTTGAACTGCTTTAAAATCATGAATCAGTTTAAAACGGTAGAGATTGAAAACTGCTTGTATATAGTGTTGGATATCGGTATTTAAGCTAATCGTACCCGCAATCACACGATTTAAAGTATCTTCAACCGTCCACGCCAACTCTCCAGACGACTTCGCCCCCACCATTCTTCCAGAGCCTTTCAGCGTATGGAAATGGCGACGAATATCGGTGAGCACATCTTGCTGATGTGGTTGTTCCGTCCATTGAACTAATAATGGTTCTAACTCAACAAAGATCTCATCTAATTCTTCAATAAAAATTTCAAGAATCTCTGCATCTTGTTCAAGATAACTGTCTTCAGGAAGCGTCATCGTTTCAACTAACGTTTTTAATATTTGTTTCATAGCTGCTTCTTTCGTTTTTATCCACCAACGTGGGTAAAAATTACGTCTATCTATCACACAAGATGTAGTTACATTTCGCCATCACCTTGTTGAGATATCCAACATCTCTAAAAATGGAAAGACAGACACCCCCATCTGCCTTTCCAATTCGGTTTACTCAGGTAACTTAAAGTCAGTTACCGATTCACGTAATGATTCAGCCATGTTTGCCAACTCAGAAACTGAGCGCGCTGTATCAAACGTTGCAGTTGTTGTTTGTGAAGTAATTTCCTGTACGACATTCATCGTAGTTGCAATATGACTGGCAGATGCAGACTGAAGTTTTGCTGCATCCGAAATGCTTTCAATCAGTTTTGCTAAGTCGCCCGATACCGTTTGAATCTCATCCAGTGCAATCCCCGCATCTTTTGCCAAGTTCGCACCACGTACAACTTCCGACGTGGTTTGTTCCATCGAAATTACGGCTTCGTTGGTATCCGTTTGAATGGTTTTTACTAAGCTTTCAATCTGCTTGGTTGCTGATGCAGATCGTTCTGCAAGACGCTGTACTTCATCGGCTACGACCGCGAAACCACGACCTGCTTCACCCGCCATCGATGCTTGGATCGCTGCGTTTAATGCCAAGATGTTGGTTTGGTCGGCAATATCGTTAATCAACGAGACAATGTTACCAATCTCTTGAGAAGATTCACCCAAACGTTTAATACGTTTTGAAGTCTCTTGAATCTGTTCACGAATATGATCCATACCTTCGATCGAACGGTTTACCACTTGCGCACCATTGGTTGCAATTTGTACCGAGCGTTGTGCTACGTCAGCAGATTCAGAAGCGTTGGCAGATACTTGGTCAATTGACAGTGCCATTTCGTTCATCGCCGCTGATGCACCTGCAATTTCTTGCGCCTGATGTTCAGAAGCTTCTGCTAACTGGTTAGTAATGCTCTGGGTATCTTGGGTATAACGTGCAACTTCTTGCGAGGTATCGGTAATTCGAGATACAAGGTCACGTAACTGGTCAATCGCGAAGTTAATCGAGTCGGCAATCGCCCCCGTAAAGTCTTCCGATACTGTTGCGTAAGAGCGTAAATCACCATCCGCTAAGTCGGCGATCTCATCCAGTAAACGTAAAATCGCGTTTTGGTTACGGTCATATTCATCTTGTAGACGTGTTACACGTTCTTTATCGGTATTACTACGTAATGCAAGTAATTGTAATGCTGAGAATACAAGTAAACCCAAAGCGCCAATCAGTACAATACCTGCAACAACGTTATCCCAACCGCCTTCAGCTTTATTTGATAAATCATTGAGTGAAGTTAAGAGTGCATCGGACTGAGAGAAAATTTGTGAAGATGCCTGACGTACACGAACAATCTGGTTGGCGTTTTGCAATACCGTTGCTGCCGCAGATTTCAATACGGCATCATAATCAGATTTAATGCTGTCTACAGATTCGCGCAATGCTGCTGAACTGATGCGGTCTACACCAAGCTCTGAGCTACCATTTAACTGTGCATTTAAATACACACCAAAGGTATCAATATCGGCACCAAAGTCATTCGCTGAAACGTTTGAGTTGTCCGTACCGACCAATACCGAGTTGATCGAACGTAAAATACGTTCTGCAATGAACACTTGGTTTTTGGTGATAATTACCTGACTACTCGGCATGTTTTCACGAACCATCTGGTCGACCATCAAGTTATATTCCGCCTGAATTTCAGGAATGGTTTCACTGATCGAGATGTTGGTATCGTAAAGCTGGTTAATAACTTTTTGTTGCGATGCAATCAGGTCAATATTCTTGGCAACAGTATCCCAAAGACCACTCACCTTCTTGTACTCATCAGATCCTTTACCGTACACACTCTCAACAGTGTCTAGGTTTTCAGCAAACTGCTTCTCTGACTCGACTAGTTTTTTCATCGCTTCTGGCGTACCAGATGCAGTTGCTTCAGTTGCTTGACGCGAAATCGTTTGCGATAACAAACGCAATTCACCCAAACTACGGGTCAACTGGTTCGAACGCGGAACACTCACGAATAAGTAAATTAAGAGGATAACTGCAAGGGCCAAAGCAATTAAAGCACGATAGATAATCGGTTTCGATTTCTCTGTTTCACCGAATAAGCGTGAAAACTGGTCAAGTTGCGCTTTAATATTATCTAAAAACGCACCACCTTTTTTCAGCCCTGCACTATCGCCATTGCCGTTCTTTTTTTTAAGTTTAAAGCCCATATCAGCTTCTCCCCTGAATACGCGTTTATGTTCCGTAGCGTATAAATTAGTTTATAAATTTTATTGATGCGTTCATGTATTGTGGATTGCTGAGCAACCGACTCAATAAAAACACATGCCATTGTTGATTATGTTGGTGGAAGTGACCTTGGCAATAATCTTTCAATTTATTATCCAGCTCATTATTTTGAGAGAAAAAACTCTTTTTATTAAAGTGTTGAATCCCCAAAACCTGATCGACGACCAACCCCACATAATGGTCTTGATGGCTAATACAAATCACTTTTTGCGTTGGGGAAAACTGACTTCGTTGCCCTGAAATAAAATGTGTTAAATCAGAAACTGAAAGTAGTCGTCCACGAATATTGGCCAAACCACGTACCCACGCCTGAGTATTTGGTACTGGTGTATATTTCGGAGGATAAATCACCTCCGAAATTTCCCCTAAAGGCGCAACAAAATATTGCCCTAACATCTCAAATGCGATACCAGACCAACGGCTGACTTCATTTTGAGTTGAAGTGTATTGTTTATTGCCTCGCTTGGATAAACGAAGCAATTCGATAAATCCATTTGCTGCCATACCCTATCCCGTATTGAGAAGGCTCATCTTGAGCAAAAAATTAACTTAATAATTGTTTAATTACATCAATAAGCTGCTGTTCATCAATCGGCTTAGTCAAATAATCACAAGCCCCTTGACGTTTACCCCATACACGGTCTGTCGCCTGATCTTTGGTACTCACGATTACAACAGGAATATGCTGTGTGTCTTTGCCCTTACTAATCTGGCGTGTTGCTTGAAAGCCATTCATCCCTGGCATCACCACATCCATCAATACCAAGTCAGGCAATTCTGCTTGAGCCATAGTGACCCCATCAGCACCATTGGTCGCTTCAATAACGTCATAACCGTGCTTCGTCAAAATTTCTCTAAAGCGAAATGTTTCAGTAGGTGAATCATCTACAATAAGTATACGAGCCATTTTTTCCTCAATCTTAAATTTTATGCGCTAACGTGGTTGCGAATCGCATTTAACAATTCATCTTTACTGAATGGCTTGGTTAAATATTCATCCGACCCCACAACACGCCCTTTCGCTTGATCAAACAAACCGTCTTTGCTTGACAACATAATTACTGGAATATTTTGATAATTTAGAGAGTTTTTGATTAATGCACAGGTTTGATAACCGTCTAAACGAGGCATCATAATGTCTACAAAAACGATATCTGGATTGGCTTCTGCAATTTTTGACAATGCTTCAAAGCCATCAACCGCAGTGATCACTTCACAACCTTCACGTTGTAATAAGGTCTCAGCTGTACGGCGAATCGTTTTTGAATCGTCAATTACCATCACCTTTAAATTTTGAAATTTATCGTCCATTTATTGTCCTGCCCCAATACTCAATACAAACTATGGTTGGTTTAATTTGTTTTATACAGATTAGTTGATATTTTTAACATATCTTTACTTGCATTATCAATGAAGTTTTTTGAACCAACCTATCAGTTTCGCTTAACAATCACAAACAGTTCACACTTTTGATTAAATTCCTAATTTTTTTGCTGAATAACTATTTTTAAATGTCTAAATTAGCACTAATATACAACTGATTATTATTTAAAAATAAGTGATTTAATTAACTTTTTTACGGGGAATGTAATGACTGGTTCGTTAAAGTGCGGTTTCCGCATTCGTCACTTTACAACGATTACTCGTAGTTACATTTGTTGTTTTTTCCTATTGCTATTTGTCAACAATTCCACTTTTGCAGCAACTGAACAGGTTAAACCTGTTTGGTATCGTTATTATGACAAAAATGGTGTTGCCAATGTCAGTACCTCTGTCACGCCAGAACACATCCGACATGGTTATGAAGCACTTGATCGTAATATGCAAGTGATCAAACGTAATCGTGCTTATAATGCCGCTGCCGATGTTCAGCAATCAGCCCAACGCGAGTCTCTCGCACGCCGTCGTGAACAGGATTTAAGGCTCAAACGCGCCTATGGCAGTCCACAAATCGCAGCGGCAAAACGCGATCAAATTTTAGCAAACCTCAAAAAACAGCTGAATTATCAGCAAGAACAGTTACAGCAATTACAAAAGGATAAGATTGGTTTCAAACGCCAAGAAATGGAATATCACCGCAAAGGTGAAATGCTGCCTGCCCAGCTTAAAAGCAATCTAGAAAATAATGCTCAAAATATCGAAAACGTCAAAAAAACCGTTGAAAGCCTACGTAATGCCTATCACAAGACTGAAGTTGAATATAGCGATATTATCAATCGCTTAAATGCACTCGGCTCGACTTAAGCTCGAAATCTTGTATAAATCCCTCCCCCCACGATATTAATTTTTAAACAATTTCAATATTTAACCATATGCCAGTGCTATATACTGCGCGAAATTGAATGTTTCATGTCATAATGCCCATTGCTCAAAACTGAGCCCATTATTTTTGCTCATTTTATAGCACTTTTTAAATAACACTTAACTTTAGGACAGTTTCCATGCGCGCAAGCCGCTTTTTATTTGCAACGTTAAGAGAAACCCCAAATGATGCTGAAGTGATTTCTCACCAGCTCATGTTACGTGCGGGGATGATTCGTAAATTAGCTTCTGGCTTATACTCTTGGTTGCCCATGGGAACGCGCGTTTTAAAGAAAGTGGATGCGATTGTTCGTGAAGAAATGAATCGTTCAGGCGCATTAGAAGTATTCATGCCGGTTACACAACCTGCTGCGCTTTGGGAAGAATCAGGTCGTTTTGAACAATACGGCCCAGAGTTATTACGTTTTAAAGATCGTCATGACAACCCATTCGTGCTAGGCCCGACTCACGAAGAAGTGATTACAGACTTGGCGCGTAACGAGCTAAAAAGCTATAAGCAACTACCATTGAATTTTTATCAAATTCAAACCAAATTTCGTGACGAAATTCGTCCACGTTTTGGTGTGATGCGCTCGCGTGAATTCATCATGAAAGATGCTTATTCTTTCCATGCTGACCAAGCATCATTACAAGAAACCTATGATGTCATGTATGACACCTATAGCCGTATCTTTACACGCTTAGGCTTGGATTTCCGTCCAGTACAAGCAGATACAGGTTCAATTGGTGGTTCTGCATCGCATGAATTCCATGTACTTGCATCAAGTGGTGAAGATGACATCGCTTTCTCGACAGAGTCTGACTTTGCCGCAAACGTTGAAATGGCAGAAGCGCTTTTAGTTGGTGAACGTGCTGCAGCAACTCAAGCATTAACCTTAGTTGATACACCAAATCAAAAAACCATTGCTGATGTTTGCCAGTTCTTAAATGCTGATGCCAAACAGTCTGTTAAAGCATTGCTGGTACAAGGTCCAACTGACGACAAAGGCAATACACCAGTTGTTGCATTGTTCCTCCGTGGCGACCATGAGCTCAATGATATTAAAGCTGAAAAGCATCCATTGATTGCTGCGCCTTTGGCATTTGCAACTGAAGAACAATTGCAACAACACGGCCTAACAGCTGGTTTCTGCGGTCCGCAAGGTTTGCTTGAAAAAGGCTTAACTGTGATTGTGGATCGTGCTGCCTCGGTCTTATCCGATTTTGTAGCAGGTGCAAATGAAGTCGATAAGCATGCAACGGGTGTAAACTGGGACCGCGATGCGAAATTTACAGAAGTGTTTGACCTACGTAATGTGGTTGAAGGCGACCCTTCTCCAGATGGTAAAGGTACGATCCAAATTAGACGTGGTATTGAAGTTGGTCATATTTTCCAACTCGGTACAAAGTATTCTGAAGCTTTGGGCTGTAAAGTCTTAGGTGAAGATGGCAAACCATTTACCGTCACCATGGGTTGTTACGGAATTGGTGTAACACGTGTTGTCGCTGCTGCGATCGAACAAAACTTCGATGATAAAGGTATAATCTGGCCACAAGCGATTGCACCTTTTGAAGTTGCAATTGTGCCAATGAACGCGCATAAATCACCACGTACGCTTGAAGCAGCTGAAGCACTCTATGCTGAATTACAAGCACAAGGCTATGACGTATTATTAGATGATCGTAACGAACGCCCAGGCGTGAAATTCTCTGACCTTGAGTTGATGGGTATTCCACACCGTATCGTGATCGGTGAGAAAGGCTTGGATGCAGGTACTTTTGAATATAAAGGCCGTCGTGATGCTGAAGCGACTAACCTCAATAAAGAAGAATTATTAGCAAAATTTGTTCGCTAATCTCAATTCTATCTGTAAAAAAGCCGTTTCATTGAAACGGCTTTTTTATTACTGATTTAAACAGTCAAATCTTTAATGGTTTCTGATGGTCCATTATTTTTAACAGACTCAATGCCTTTATCACGCGATTGTTCATTTGAATACAGTTGACTGGTACCAATCACCTGATGGTTAGCAGCTTTTAAATTAAAATAAGGTTTATCATTCTTAGACGTTAATCGCTCATAACGTGCATCATCTGGACTATTTTTTTGTACAGATGCAATTCCATTCTGCGCAGCTGCTTTGGTTTTATATAATTCACTATTTAAAATTGGCTCACCATTTCCTGCTTTTAATACAAAACGATATTGCCCATCACTCGCTTGACTTACTTCGAACCATCCTGCCATAAGGACCTCTATTTTTGGAGTTAGTATTGATTGTTATCTCATCCAATATAGATCAGCTCTCATCGTTTAAGAAGATTATTTTTTGTTCATTTTTGGTAATTTATGTAATGAATAAAAAAGGAGCATTTTCATGCTCCTTAATAAGAATTTAAACTTTTTTCACAAATTCAGATTTTAATTTCATGGCACCCACACCATCAATTTTACAATCAATGTTATGACCATCGCTGGCATCTGGAACCAAACGAATACTTTTTACCTTCGTTCCCACTTTAACGACAGATGATGAACCTTTAATTTTTAAATCTTTAACAACCGTAACGCTATCACCATCAGCCAATACATTACCGTTGGCATCTTTAATAATGTCTTGCAATTCTGAAGCTGATGCTTCCCCTTCTTTCCATTCATGTGAACATTCAGGACAAATCAATAAGTCGCCATCTTGGTAAGTATATTCTGATTGGCATTGTGGGCAATTTGGAAAAGACATAAAAGAAACTCAAAACGACTATTATGATGGATAGACGCAGTTTTTCAAAATTTAGGCTTGAATCGCTTTGCCAAGTAAATAATTTTTAAGTACCAAAGCATGATTCAACCCAGGATCTTTAGCTGCATAAATCAGCGTCAATTGCTGTTGCTTTGCCATTTCTCTAAGTTCATTCACATGTGGATTATCACTTAATTCCTGATAATACCCTTCTTGAAAGCTGAGCCAGTGCTCAGCCTTATGACAAAAGGCCTGCCGCAATTCTGTAGAAGGTGCAATTTCCTTGAGCCAAACATCCAAATGCGCACGCTCTTTAGAAATTCCTCTTGGCCACAAACGGTCAACCAGTACACGCTGCCCATCGGTTGGTTCTACAGGATCATAAATACGTTTGATCTCGATTTGCACATGACTCTCCAGCACCTTACCCGTTCAACTTTCCATTGAAATATCTATGACCTGCCCTTTGGAATCAAAGCTCACACAAATCACATAGTTGGTAATTTCGTCTGGTAAGGTAAAATCCAGCATATCATAACTGTCTAAATCCTCATCTTGCCACTGATGAGTAAGCACCAAAAACTCTAACACCTGTATAGGTGATGGCGTTGACGTTGCAAAATGCTTTTTCCAATATGCTGGCTCCACTTCCTCCAGATGGTGCTGAATAAACAATTCCACACTATCTTCGGCTTGTTGATTTTCCAAAGCTTCACGCATGGCGATACGCGCAAGTTGTTCACGGCGTTCAACAATCGCTTGTTCTGACATAGCATCCCCCGATGTAATGATCATCAAAACTCTGTATTTAAGATTTAAACTGTTTTCCTTATTGATCTGGTATGTCTGCTTGCACCAATAAGCTCAATAAATAAAGTGATTCTTGCCAACCCAGATAACATGCCTCTACAGGAATCACATCAGGGATTCCCTCTTGTGTAATCTGTATTTCTGTACCGACCAATACTTGCTTCAATTGAATTGTGACTTGAATGTCACCTGGTAAATTCGGATCATCAAAACGATCGGTATAACGCAGAAGCTCATTGGGTACCAGTTCAACATAGGTTCCACCAAAGGAATGCGAGCTCCCCGTTGAAAAATTGGTAAATGACATTTTATAAGTTCCACCTTGTCGTGGATCTAAATGATGAACTTTTGCGGTAAATCCATGCGGTGGCAGCCATTTAACCAATGCATCAGGATCAAGAAATGCGTTATACACACGTGCAGGTGGCGCATTAAATACGCGATGTAATCGAACTGTGCCTGTCATTATTATTCTCCAATATCACTATTATTCTGTTGGATCGATTCATCATAGCGATTTATTGTACAAAAGCTATGCCTTCAATCGCTCATTTGAACACGAATATCGAGAATCTCAAGCTGCTTTTTTGTGAAAAATGGCGCAAAATAACAATCCATATTTAGGGTCTGTTGACATTTCACAGATGCTTGTGACAGTGGCCTTTTTTTAGACGATACAAGGCATGTTTTGCGAAACTTAGTATCTCTAAGTAAGCAAGACATAACGCAGTAGCGACAAAAAATGGCCCTGTCCCACGGGGTTATGGCTAAAACCTCCATAAACTGCGTTATGAAATTTGACAAGGAATCACCATTGCCATCGTTTCATGTCTTGTTTATGTCGTTTTAGCCGATAACACAATGCATAGCTGAAAGGTCAACAGCCCCTAGTAATCAGAACGCAGATTTAGGATTGATCTATGAGTCAGCTTGGTTTTACTGCTTTTAGTTTAAATGGTGTCGATGCACAAAAATTTTTACAAGGTCAAGTGACGGTTCATGTAGAACGCTTGCCTGAAAATGAAAGTCGCTATACTGCTATTTGTGACTTAAAAGGACGTATTCATTTTGGTTTATGGATTAAAAGATTAAATCCAGAAAGTTTTGAGCTTGTGACCACTCAGGATCAGGCTGAAGAGTTTTCTAAGCATATTAAAAAGTTTGGTGCTTTTTCTAAAATGAAGCTAGAAGAAGTTGGAACAGTTTATCCAACAGTTGTCGGCACACAAACCGAGTTTTCTGCAACAACGACAGATATCGATACTTGGCAAGTTCAGGCAATCCAGTCTGGACAGGCTTGGATTACCCAAACAACGGAACATTTGTTCCAACCTCAAGAATTACGTTTACATCAACGTGATGGTGTGCATTTCGATAAAGGCTGTTACCTTGGTCAGGAAATTGTGGCACGTCTTTGGTTTAAAGCTAAACCAAAGCACTGGCTTCATTTAATCCAAGCCAAAGGTGATCTTCCTACCTCTGCAACTCAACTCAATAAAGATGTTGAAGTAGTCAATAGTATTGCGTATGAAGAAGACTATTTAGCACTGGTGATTGCGAAACCCGCTGCTTTAGAAGAACTCGGTGTAACTGTTTTGGATTTACCAGAAACGCTTAATGGTGATGTAGCAAGACCAAGCTAAATACTTGTAAAAATCAGGCTTTGATTTTATATTAAAAACTCATGTGTTATCGCGGCTGCTGAACCCGATCGACTCATGAGTTTTTTAATATGGATGATGTATCACAACAACGTAATCGAGCGTGGCGACGTAAACAAAAATTTCTATTTCGTGGTCGAGACTGTAGGCATAGTTCTCTATGTTGGAAGCCACCTAAACAATGGAAATATCTGTATACACGACAAGATAAACTTGCACGTGCCAAGCAATTAAGAATTGAATATCCTCGAATTTCCAAAGCAAAATATTTACGTGAAGCCCATTTCAACTCTTGGATTTAACATACTGAACACTCTTTTCATTTGCAGTCGCAATCAATGGCGCAGTCCTACAGCCGAACGTATTTTCGCTCAAGGGTATGGTCTACATACCCGTTCAGCGGGAACCAGCCGCCACGCCAAACATACAATTTCACTCAAAGATATCGCTTGGCCGAGCAAATTTTTGTGATGGAATCTCGACATAAACAGCAAATCAAACAACAGTTTTCCAAACAGCTTATACATAAGAAAGTGTTTGTGCTCGATATTCCCGATGACTATCACTATATGGATGCTGAACTAATCGAATTGCTGCAATTGGCAATGCAGCCTTATTTGAAATAAAGTTTAACGATCGTTCTTGTCGAGAATCGAAATGAAGGTTATTGTTCACCTATTCCCAATACAACCGATTTATCATGAAAATAATGATCAAAACATGGTTATCTGTACTCAGTCTGAGCCTTCTCAGCGTACAAAGCCTGCATGCAGATAGCAAAACACTGGAACGAAACTTCAAACAGAATTATCCTGATATTCCAGTCAAATCAGTCAGTCCCTCTCCTTTACCGGGTATTTATGAAGTCTATGCCGCAGGTAAAATTATCTATACTGATGAAACAGCCAAATACCTATTTTTTGGTAACCTCCTCGATGTCAAAAATAAGAAAAACCTAACCGAAGAGCGCTTGGCTGAATTTGGTAAAATTGATGTTAAACAGCTGCCACTCGATCAGGCCATCAAATATGTAAAAGGTAATGGGGAACGTATCCTCTATGTCTTTAGCGACCCTGATTGCCCTTATTGCCAAAAGCTTGAGCAACATATGACTTCGGTTGATAATGTCACCGTGTATCTGTTCTTGTTCCCGCTTAAAAGACTACATCCTCAAGCAGAAACGATTGCGAATAAAATTTGGTGCTCGAAAAATCAGTATGAAGCTTGGGAAGACTATATGCTGCACCGCAAAGCACCTAAAAATGCTGCACAGTGCGAGACTCCAATACAGAAAAATCTAGCCTTAGGTCAAAAATTACAAATCGATGGGACACCAACCTTATTCTTGCAAAATGGTATGCGACTTTCAGGTAGCCCGCAAAATGCTGAACAGATTGAGCAACTTTTACAAGAAGCCAGTCGCTAAAAATAAAGATAAAATATGAAGGCTTGTTGACCATTTTGCCACAAATGACTCACAAGCCATTCTTTTAAAATTAATTCCAATTAACTGATTTTAATTAATTTAATAAAAAATAAGATCAATATCACTTTTCTCCTTTGCTACGATTTATACAAAATCCATATTTACATTTTTCAGCAAGCTTTTATGATGGGAACAGCATATTGAGTTCTGCTATGCAAAGGATGAAAGCAGATCAACATGAAAGGAAAAAATAAACATGAAAAAATTGCTTATCGCAAGTTTAATGACGATTGCAAGCCATGCAACATTCGCAGCTGCCCCTAAAACGTCAACGATTAAACCTGATCCTGCATTTACTAAAGCGACTCAACTTTATGAAGCAAAGGATTACCCTGCTGCCTTCCAAGAAATGCAACGCTTAGCCACAACAGGAAATAAGCAAGCTGTCTATAATCTTGGTTATATGACTCAACTTGGCCAAGGTACAGTAAAAGATGATAAAAAAGCGTTGCAGTATTACCAAGAGGCATCTAATAAAGGCTATGGACCAGCAAGCTATGTCCTAGCGCAGGCCTACCATAAAAGTACGCTTGGCTTAACACATAATCCGCAAAAATATAAAGAGTATTTAGATAAGGCCTCGACTCAAGGCTCAGATGAAGCAACTGTTGAGTTTGCTGATTTATTATTCAGACAAGGAAAACCTGAATATGACCAAATTGCCATTCAGAGGTTGCTCCCTTTACTGCGAAAGGACTATTATCCAGCGAAGAATTTAAAAGCAGTATATGATCTTGGCATTGGCGTAAAGAATAAAAACCCTTTCATGCAACAACAAGCTGTTGAAAGCTTGAAAGATCTTGCCAAGAAAAACTATGCGCCATCTCTAATGATTTTGGGTAACATGCTCGCCAACGGCAATATTATCGATCAAGATTTAGAGCAGGCAAAAAATATTTTCTCTCGTTTAGCTGAAGCAAACTATCCCAATGCGAAAGAATCTTTAGCCAAGGTTGAAGAAGCAATGGCAGCAAAAAAAGCAGCAACTAAAAAGTAGAAAACAAAGAGCAGCATAATAAATGCTGCTCTTTTCACTTAGAACTGTTTACTCACTTTAATTCCAGCACTCCAGTTACGCCCATCTGCAGGTTCATAATATCGGCCATCTTGAGGTTTTTGATTTCCACTACTATCGTTAATAATGACCGAACCAACATAATTTTTATCAAATAGGTTATCTACTCGGGCAAAGCCATTAATGCCCCAATCTGCATATTTCCAAACATATCCCGTATAGACTGAAGCAACGGTGTAACTTGGCGCTGCGTCACTATTGATATCATTGACATAAACTTTATCCATATACTGCGCATCTACACCAGCATAGAAACCCTGTTCTGGTTGCCATGCAATACTCATAAAAGCTTGGTTCTTGGCAATCCCCGGAATTCTATTACCAGATGGAATACCAACAGCAAGTACCGCCCCTTTTTCATCCAATTTCACTGGAATATCAGCATCGAATTTGGCATCCAAATAACCATAACTGGCATTCATTTCTAAGTCTTTCCAGAGCTTTTTATTCCATGCCAACTCACCCCCTTGGCGCAAGGTTTTATCAGCATTCCGAAAGGTCGCACGTCCATTTGAAGTGCCTGCTGAAACAATATCATCTTTGGTTTTACTTTGGAAAACAGCCAAGGTGAAATCACCTAGCGGATTTTGTGATTTTAAGCCAAGTTCATAGTTATCGCTGCTTGATGGTTTGAGATCAAAGTTAAATCCAGATTTATCCTTATCTGCTTGATAAGCCATTTCAGTAAAGGTTGGGGTTTCAAAGCCTTTGGCGTAGCTGGCATAAGCCAATAACTCAGGTGTAATTTGCCAGCTTAAGGCAGCCGATGGTAACACCTTGTTATAATCCGTTTTATCACTATCATTACCATTGCTTAAATAATGATCCTTAGATTTATAATGCACATTGCTATAACGCACACCAGTATCTAAACGCCAAGTCGGTAAAAACTGCCAAGAGGCTTGTAAATAGGGATCAACGTTCCACAAGGAATTGTCTTCATCGCGACGCAATGTGCCTTTCACCCCATAAGATGGCGAACCATTAATGAGATTAAAGTTCTCATACCCTTTACGATCTTCATCCATGCTATCAACCGCAAGCCCTGCGCTGAAGCTTGTATTCGGCAATAGTTCTTTACCTGTCCAACGGAAATCAGCACCATAATAATTGCGTTCAAAATCAATCACACCACCCGCATGATTAGGATTTTTTTGCGCGGATTGGGGAATTGATTGATATTGAGTCACCTGACGATTGCCAAAATACGCCATGGCATACAACTCATGTTGATCATTAATCGGTTTAGACCAAGTCACACCCGTTTGCGTTTGCTCAATGTCTTTACGAACGTTATATTCATTATTCGCATCATTCACCTGACGCGGATTTTGCTGCCATTGAGTTCGATTTAAGCCTTGTGGATCATCGGCATGAATCTTGACATAGTTGGTGATCCAATTAATTTTACTACCATCATCCAAGTTCCACGTCAGTTTCGCATTATTTAAGACTTTTTCTGCACTGCTGTGGTCTCGATAGCCATCGGTATCAAAATACGAGGAACTGATGATATAGCTCGGTTCATTTTGATTTTTTGCCCCCCCCTGTAGTACCAGCCCTGCACGATTCTTGTTATGACTGCCACCCGCATAACTCATCTCAATCGAATCTTTGCCCTGACCTTCTTTGGTCGTCGCCAAGATCGCCCCACCTGATGAGTTGCCATATAGTGATGAAAATGGCCCCGTTAAAACTTCAAGATGGCTCAAGCTACCCAAATCAATATTTGAGGTTTGACCTTGACCATCTGGCATCGTTGCTGGAATACCATCGGTATATAAACGGATCCCGCGCACACCAAAGGTAGAACGCGCACCAAAACCACGCATCGAGAGCTGCAAATCTTGCGCGTAATTTTCGCGATTGCGTAATTGAACACTTGGAATCCCTTTCACCACTTCGGTTAAGTTCACCTGCGCAGATTGATCATTTTGAGGCATATCCACTCTAAAGATCGATGCAGGGGTTTGCATATATGTGGTATTGGTTCGTGTCGCTTCAACTTTGATCGTTGGAAGCTGCACCGCTTGATCCGCATCTGATTCAGCTGCCCAGACAACGCTACTACCCGCCCCCATACACATTGCGACGCAACCGTATAAAAGGTTAATTTTCAGTGAAGGCATGAAGATTCCTTATTTCTCAAAATTTCGAAAGGATGATTTTTAAAAGTAAGCATCTGATTATTTTATATTTGTCTTACATCATTAACTTTAGCCAAAATCATCAATAATCTGGTTACTGATCGGCATTGGTAAATAAAATTAAATACCATCATAATTGTAAGTGAAACATTTGCCCTCATTGTATTGTTGTTGAAACAACTTGAGCTTTCTATGCCCGAACTTCCTGAAGTTGAAACCACCAAAACCAGCCTGCTGCCGCTGTTGCAACAACGTGTTCAAGCAGTCAACGTCTTAAATGCAAGTTTACGCTGGCCGATTCCAAACGATCTCAATAAGCTAGTTGGACAACGTTTGATTCAACTTAAACGTCGCTCGAAATATATTTTAGCTGAATTTGAACAAGACCATATGCTCTGGCATCTGGGCATGTCTGGTAGCTTTCGTCTATGTGAACCCAATGAAGCACTCAGAAAGCATGACCATCTGGTGATTGATTTTGAAGATCTGCAACTTCGCTACCATGATCCACGACGCTTCGGCTGTATTTTGTGGTTAGACCAACAGAATCAAAGTAAATTAATCGACACGCTTGGTCCTGAACCACTCAGTGAAGACTTTAACGCAGCTTATTTACACGGAAAGCTGAGTAAAAAGAATGTCGGCATTAAAATTGCTTTGATGGATAACCATGTGGTGGTTGGTGTCGGCAATATTTATGCGACTGAAAGTTTATTCAACATCGGGGTTCATCCAGCACAACCTGCTTCGACGCTGAGCAAAACACAAGTGGAAAAGTTGGTCATTGAGGTTAAACGCATCTTAAAACAGGCGATTGACTTAGGTGGCTCAACCTTACGTGACTATAGCAATGCGATGGGTGAAAATGGTTATTTTCAGCAGACGCTTTTGGCCTATGGGCGTGCTGGTGAAATGTGCGTGAATTGTGAAACCACATTAGAAAACATGAAATTAGGTCAGCGTGCCAGTGTATTCTGCCCACAATGCCAGCCACTGAAGTTAAAAAAAGCGTAAGCTTATGAAATGTACAAAGGAGAACACAGCATGCAAACTGCGATTGTTCGACATATTCTAGTTAAAGACAAAGACTTGGCTGAGCAGCTAAAAAAACGGATTCAGTCGGGTGCGGATTTCAGCAAAGTTGCCAAGCAATATTCAACTTGTAATTCAGCAAAACGTGGTGGTGAACTTGGTGAAGTCAAAAAAGGTCAGTTGGTCCCTGTGATCGATAAACTGGTCTTTAGCGCAGCAGAGCGTATTTTACATGGTCCGATTAAAAGCCAGTTTGGCTTTCATCTAGTCGAAGTCAAATTCCGTATGGATGGTTTGAGATAATCGCTGGGTTTGAGCTTAAATTCTGATTTAAGCTCAACAGCCTGTTCTGTGAATAAACCTTTTAATCCTGAGGCTTCATCACATAAGTCCATGCCAATGTTGTACCGCCCTCAAACAACTTAACCTGAACCTTTACACGTTGATATTGTATCCCTTCAAAATCATCCAACATTTGCCAATTCTGTTCTAACTTATCCGTACTAAATAGATAGCCCTCAACCAAAGGATCTGCTTCATTCAGCACCATTGCAGGCAAACCTTGATCTGGTCCCCAATCCAGAATATGAATGGTGCCATGCACCGAAGCCTGCTGCCAGTCCCCCCCGATTTCCCCCAAAATATGGGCATTTTCTCGATTTGGGCACAGGGTGCCGTAAACAAATAGTCGATTCACGACGATTCCTTTTAAGAATTTTTTAGATTTTAGCACGCCATGAAATAACGTTTAAAATGAAATTTAGTGGTCAAGGCTTACACTAGCGATTTTATTTTTGCTATGCTTCTTGCTATAAAAGAAATCATATTTTTCTAACTAAAATTATGAATATTAATAAATTTTAGTTAAATGAATTTATTTTTAATCTAATAAACTGACTTAAAATTGAGGAAAATATAATGGGGATATATAGCAAGTATCGTTTAGGGGTTCTAAGGGGGAGAAATATTGTTCTCGTTAGAGAAAAACAACAAATCATTCAAAGCCTATTTGACGATCCGCTTATAGATCCATTCAAAGAAATGATGGAGGCTATTACGTTAGATGGTCAAACCAAACAAGAAGCAAAATGGTATGATTATGACAAACATTTATTAGCTTTTAGTAAGAAATACGCTGATTTAAGTTTTGTATTAGGTCTTTCTGATTGGAATGATAAATATGGAAAAAATGAATATTTTTTCTTATTTAATCAAGGAGAAAGTCAATTTCATGAACCTAAATTTCTAACTGATGATTTGATATTTGGAGATTTACATCTCCCTTCTTGGTTTATTTTCCAGCCAAATACTTGTGTTTTCTTTGATGATCTTGATGATTTCTTAGCTAATATCATCCAGCAACATCAAGATGATCTAACTAGTATCACAATTCCTTTTAAAAGATTCGATGATTTGTTCGACATCGAAAATCAACTGAAAAGGGATACCATTTTTAAAAATACTTCTAGAGTAACAGATAACTTAGAAAAGCTATTTCCGCACTTCCACGATATTCGCATCGCTTTAAAAGTTACTTTTCCATCCAATCAGTTTTCATTATTTTTAGAAATTTCCGAAGCCCATATTTTCGAGGTTACTTTCTAATCTACGCAAAAAACGGCATCTTAGATGCCGTTTTTTACAAGATGACTTAACCTTGTTTCTTCAACTCATCACGAATTTCACGTAACAATTGAACATCTTCCGGTGTTGCTTCAGGCTCAGGTGCAGCTTCTTCTTGTTTGCGGATACGGTTCATCACTTTCACCAACAAGAATACAACCCATGCCAATAACAAGAAGTTAATCAGAATGGTTAAGAAGCTACCATAAGCAAATACATTCAGTCCTGCATCCTGTGCAGCTTTCAGGGTTGTCACATTGTTCGGGTTGTCGCCGAGGATAAGGAACCAGTTGGTGTAATCCACATCACCACCCAAGATCCATGAAATCACCGGCATCACGATATCTTTCACTAATGAATCAATGATTTTACCGAAAGCACCACCAATGATGACACCAATCGCTAAATCCATCATATTGCCTTTGATGGCAAATTCTTTAAATTCTTTAATAATACTCATCTATAACTCTCCAGAGTTGAACTTGATCGCAACCTGTTTTTGCATTGTTTATTACACAGGCGCAGTTATCCACATAATGTTGATAATTTAATATTTTTATCAAAAAAAGAAAGTTATTTCACACTTTAACAACACTTTTTATTTTAATAAAAATATGTGTTTAAGCATGTCCCTCCCCTTAGGTTTATGCAATAAAAAACCGCTAAATAAATTTAGCGGTTTTGTCATTTTTCAGTGAAGAAAAATTATTTATCACGATTACGCTTACGTTCGTTTTCAGTTAAGTAACGCTTACGAATACGAATCGATTTTGGAGTTACTTCAACTAATTCATCATCTTCAATGAATTCAAGCGCTTGTTCAAGCGTGTATTCCATTGCAGGTGTTAAAGTCAAAGCTTCATCAGTACCTGATGCACGAACGTTAGTTAACTGCTTCGCTTTAGTTGGGTTAACAACCATGTCATCAGAACGAGAGTTAATACCGATGATCATACCTTCATATACTTCTAACTGTGGTTTAGCGAATAAACGACCACGGTCTTGAAGTGTGAAGAGTGCATAGCCCAAGCAAGTTCCTTGAACCATAGAGATCAACACACCGTTTTGACGCTTCGCAACAGTACCTGCTTTTGCTGGACCGTAATGCGAGAAGCTTGATGTCATGATCCCTGTACCAGAAGTCATGGTTAAGAATTCTGAACGGAAACCAATCAAACCACGTGAAGGTACAGTTGCTTCAATACGGATACGGCCTTTACCGTCAACTTCCATATTGGTCATCTCACCTTTACGGAAGCCCATTTGTTCCATTACAGAACCTTGGTGTTGTTCTTCAACGTCAAAAGTTACGTTTTCGAATGGCTCTTGTTTTTCGCCATCGATTTCTTTCATGATTACTTGTGGACGTGATACGCCCATTTCGAAGCCTTCACGACGCATGTTTTCGATCAATACTGAAAGGTGAAGTTCACCACGACCAGAAACTTTGAAACGGTCTGGGCTGTCAGTATCTTCAACACGTAATGCTACGTTGTGAATCAATTCACGATCAAGACGTTCACGAATGTTACGTGAAGTTACAAACTTACCTTCTTTACCAGCAAATGGTGAGTTGTTTACTTGGAACGTCATCGAAACTGTTGGCTCATCTACAGACAATGGCGGTAAAGCTTCTACATTCTTCGGATCACAAATCGTGTCAGAAATGTTTAATGCATCAATACCTGTAATACAGATGATGTCACCAGCTGATGCAGATTCTACATCAACACGCTCTAAACCGTGGTAACCCATGATTTTTAAGATACGACCGTTACGAGTCTTACCTTCTTTATCAATTACAGTTACTTGAGTGTTTAATTTTACTGAACCGCGTTGGATACGACCAACACCGATTACACCTACGAAACTGTTATAGTCAAGTGATGAAATCTGCATTTGGAATGGACCATCAACATCAACTGCTGGTGGTTCAACGATATCTACAATTGTTTGGAACAACGGTGTCATGTCTTCCGCTAATTCTTCTGGTGAAGGACCAGCAACACCACGAAGACCAGAAGCATAAACGATTGGGAAGTCTAACTGTTCGTCTGTACCACCAAGGTTATCAAATAAATCAAATACTTGATCAATAACCCAATCTGGACGCGCGCTTGGCTTGTCGACTTTGTTGATAATCACGATTGGCTTCAAACCACGTGCGAACGCTTTTTGCGTTACGAAACGAGTTTGTGGCATTGGACCTTCTTGTGAGTCTACAAGAAGCAATACGCAGTCAACCATCGACATTACACGTTCAACTTCACCACCGAAGTCGGCGTGTCCCGGGGTGTCCACAATATTAATGCGGTATTCGGTGTTTGTACGTGCGTCTAACCACTTGATTGCAGTATTTTTTGCAAGAATGGTAATACCACGTTCAGACTCAAGCGCGTTAGAATCCATAACACGTTCAATCTCGCCTGCGCGATCACCAAGAGCACCTGATTGTTGTAAAAGTTTGTCGACTAGAGTCGTCTTACCATGATCGACGTGCGCAATAATGGCAATGTTACGGAGAGTTTTAATATCTGACATGTAAAATTCGATACGCTTTAAATTTGAGGGCAAATTATACAGAAAAATACTAAACTTTAGTAGTGACAGTTTATTGACAGTGCACTTTTTTTCTGACGAAGTGTCATAGAATCGTTGGTAAAGCGAACTAACTCTATTAGAATATTCCACTAATGCCTCTCGCTTTTTATACTCCCATGTCGAATTCACAACCTCAGCAGCAGCTTGATCTGGTCTACGGACTCAATGATCGACCGAAACCTTTTGTTGCATTTTTAGCCGCTCTACAGCATCTTTTGGCGATTTTAGTCCCGATTGTCACCCCTGGATTACTGATTTGTTTAGCACTTGGCGTCTCTCGCGAAGACACCAACATGATCCTTTCGATGTCTTTAATCATTTCAGGAATTGCAACCTTTTTACAGTGTAAAAAGGTTGGTCCATTTGGTGCGGGACTCCTCATTGTCCAAGGTACAAGTTTTAACTTTATCGGCCCAATTATTGGTATTGGGAGTGCGATGGTTGCTGCGGGTACCCCTGTTGAGCAAGTCATGGCAGCCATTTTTGGTGTTGTGATTGCGGGTTCATTTATTGAAATGGGCGTTTCTCGAATTTTGCCATGGGTAAAAAAGCTGATTACGCCGTTAGTCACAGGTATTGTGGTGCTGTTGATTGGCCTTACTTTGATTAAAGAAGGCTTGATTAGCATGGGCGGTGGTTATACCGCAATGCAGGACAATACTTTTGCCAATGCAGATAACCTGATCATGTCATGTACCGTACTTGGTATTATTATCCTGTTAAATCGTATCAAAATTATTTGGGTGAAAAGTTCAGCAATTTTAATTGCACTGGTGATTGGCTATATTCTTGCTGGATTCATGGGCCATTTAAACTTTTCAGTACTCAATGATGCACCTTTAATTCAAATTCCAACACCGATGCATTTTGGACTCAGCTTCTCATGGAGTTTGTTCATTCCAATGGCATTCATCTATTTAGTTACTTCTCTCGAAGCGATTGGTGATGTTACCGCGACCAGTAAAATATCTAATCAGCCGGTCGATGGCCCAATCTGGATGCAACGGATTAAAGGTGGCGTACTCGTCAACGGTGCCAACTCTTTCCTGGCTGGTATCTTCAATACCTTCCCAAGTTCTGTATTTGCCCAAAACAATGGCGTGATTCAATTGACTGGTGTGGCAAGTCGTTATGTCGGGATTTGGATTGCAGTACTTCTAGTTATTTTAGGGCTATTCCCTGCTGTTGCTGCCGTGATTCAAGCCGTGCCGCAAGCGGTGCTTGGTGGTGCTGTCATGGTCATGTTTGGCGCAGTTGCTGCTTCTGGAATCAATATTCTCTCTAGTATTCACCTTGACCGTCGTGCTTTGTTAATTATTGCGATTTCGCTCGCTTTGGGTTTAGGTGTTGCACAAGTACCTCAAATCCTTGAGCACCTTCCTGAATTATTTAAGAATATTTTTAGTTCAGGCGTCGCAACAGGCGGTATTGCAGCCTTGATTTTAAATATTGTTTTACCTGAAACACATAAATAATCATCCAACCATCACAAGTGCCCAGTTTCACGACTGGGCTTTGTTTTTGATGAGAGATCAAAATGGATCCACGTAGTGAAGTTGTCATCAGACAACAAGATTATTTAAGCGGGCAAGTTTTACTGATTAATGCCCCAAATGATCAACTCGCCAAAACTTTACCCAATAAAGTCCAAGCCTCAGTATGGACTTGGAATTATGCTGATCATCAAGGTTTTATCAGCTCTGGAATTCGCTCTCATTTTTCCGTGGAATTCCCACAAGCAACGTTTGATCAGGTTGTTATTTTCGTTCCAAAGTCTAAAGAACTCCTGAATTATATTCTGCACGTTGTCGTTAGCCATTTAAAACTTGATCAAAATATTTTTCTGGTTGGTGAAAAAAAAGGTGGCGTTGAGCGGGCAGCAAAACAATTATTGCAATATGGCAAAACACTAAAACTTGACAGTGCACGTCACTGCCAACTTTGGCAAATGAAGATCGAAAGAACAGAGCAGTTAAAACCACTTGAACACTGGTTAAAAACTTATACAGTTCAAATAGATCAAGAACAGTTAAATATCTGTGCCTTGCCTGGTGTATTTAGTCAAGATCATTTAGATGTCGGAACAGCCGTATTAGTCCCTTACCTTAGTCAAGTAAAATCAGGTAAGATTGCCGACTTTGGTTGTGGCGCTGGAATTATTAGTGCCTATTTGGCCAAACTAGATTCGAATCGGCAAATTTTTGCACTTGATGTTGATGCATTTGCATTACGGTCTACTGAACTGACCTTTCAACGAAATGGTCTCAATTTAACTCAGTTAAATCTGCAAGCTGTCACCGGTTTTGTAGATGCACCGAATGATTTAGATGCGATCGTCAGCAATCCGCCTTTTCATCAGGGAATTCATACCAATTACGATGCGAGTGAGGAACTTTGCCAACGTGCGAAAAGACATCTGAAAAATTCAGGTGAATTATGGATCGTAGCAAATCGTTTTCTAAACTACCCTCCTCTGATTGAACAAAGCTTTGGTGAGTGTCTGGTGAAAGCCGATCAACAAGGATTCAAGGTGTTATATGCCTGTGCAAAATAAACATTTTAAGGAATTTTTATGAGCGATACATCTGCTCCTCAACACCTTCAGCGCAAGCTCGGGGCTCGCCACCTGAACATGATTGCCATTGGTGGATCGATCGGCACAGGCTTATTCCTTGCTTCAGGTTCAACCATTGCCACTGCGGGTCCAGGTGGTGCGTTATTGGCCTATGCCCTCATCGGTATCATGATTTATTTCTTGATGACCAGCTTAGGTGAGTTAGCCACGCACAATCCAACGTCTGGTGCATTCTTTACCTATGGTAGCCGCTATGTCGAAGATGGCTTTGGTTTCGCCTTAGGTTGGAACTATTGGTATAACTGGGCGATTACGGTAGCCTTTGAACTGGTTGCAGTTCAGTTCATCATGAAGTTTTGGTTCCCTGATATTCCAGGTTTCTACTGGAGTGCCATTTTCCTTGCCATCATTTTTGGAATTAACGCCTTAACAGTCAAAGGGTTTGGTGAAAGTGAATTCTTATTCTCTTTGATCAAAGTGATCGCGATTATCGTGTTTATCATCATTGGTATCTGGATGATTTTTAAAATCATGATGACACCAAATGTATCGGTATTTCAGCACTGGACTTATAAAGAAGCGCCTTTTGTGGGTGGTTTGCAAGCCTTAATCGGTGTGGCCATGATTGCTGGATTCTCCTTTCAGGGAACTGAAATGGTTGGGGTTGCCGCAGGTGAATCGAAAGATCCTAAAAAGACCATTCCATTGGCAATTAAACAAATCTTCTGGCGTATTTTACTGTTCTATATCCTTTGCATTTTCATCATCGGTACGTTAGTCAGCTATGATGATCCACTGCTATTAAAAGCAGCGCAAAGTGAAGATATTGCCCTCTCACCATTCACCTTATTGTATGAAAAAGCAGGCTTTGCCTTTGCAGCAAGTTTGATGAATGCGGTTATTCTGAGTGCGATCTTATCTGCTGGTAACTCGGGCATGTATTCTTCTACCCGTATGCTATTTGATATGGCAAAACAAGGTCGTGCACCTAAGTGGTTCTCAAGACTGGATGGCCGTGGCGTACCAATGAATGCACTCTATGCGACCACTGCGGTTGCTGCACTGTGCTTCCTAACCACCTTTATTGGCGAGAAACAAGTCTTTAACTGGTTACTCAACATGTCTGGGATGTGTGGTTTCATTGTCTGGCTAGGTATTGCGATTTCACACTACCGTTTCCGTAAAGGTTATATTGCTCAGGGTTATAAAGTTGAAGATCTGGCTTACCGTGCCAAATTTTTCCCATTTGCGCCTTGGTTTGCATTTATTCTTTGTTCAATTATCATTTTAGGTCAAAACTACCAAGCTTTACTTGGCGGAAAAATTGACTGGTTAGGTTTAATTTCAACCTATATTAGTATTCCATTATTCTTAGCGATTTGGCTGGGGTATAAGTGGAAACACAAGACCAAACTGATTGCATATAAAGATATGAATGTGAAAGAAGGCGAATAAAAAACCGCTTTTTACTTGACCCAATTGAAAATATGAGTAAAATCTCGCTCATATTTTCAACGGCACCATATGATAGGAGGACGACAACATGCCATTACCACAAGGAACCACACAATAAGGTTTGGCACTGTCGACTCACGGACAAGTGTACAAATCGATTGATCACTTGTCCGAATGCTCTATTCAACCTAGCATTCGCTAGGTTTTTTTATGCCTATTCGGACGAAAAATTAAAATATCCCGAGACAAGAAAATGGGCATACAAAAAATACTCAATGCAGATGCACAATATGGCGTTCCAGTGAAAATCTTCACCAACGATATTGATAGCGAAAGTATTGAACAACTGAAAAAAATGGCACAACTGCAATTTGTTTATTCACATATTGCCGTGATGCCTGATGTACATGTGGGTAAAGGTGCTACCGTAGGCAGCGTCATTCCGACCAAACACGCCATCATTCCTGCCGCTGTAGGTGTTGATATTGGTTGTGGAATGAACGCAATAAGGCTCAATCTAAAAGCGTCACAGCTTCCAGACAGCCTTGCACCGCTACGTCATGCAATCGAACGCAAAGTCCCTGTAGGCTTTGAATTACACAAACAGGTGAAAGCAAAAGCTTCGAGCATTATTCCGCTTGAAAAACGCTTACAACCGATCATTAAAAAACATCCCGGCTTAGTTCGAATGTTAAGAAAGTTTGATGCCACTTGGCAGAAACAACTGGGAACTTTAGGTGGTGGTAATCACTTTATCGAACTCTGCCTTGATGAAAATCAGGATGTCTGGGTGATGCTACATTCAGGCAGCCGTGGCTTAGGCAATGTCATTGGAACCTACTTCATTGAACTGGCAAAGAAAGAAGCTCAGCATCGATTTGGACATGTACCAGATAAAGATTTGAGTTATTTTGCGGAAGGTTCAAATAGCTTTAATGATTATGTGGAAGCCGTTGAGTGGGCACAAGAATATGCGTTTGAAAATCGACGTGAAATGATGCGTCTAATTTTAGAGGCAATTCGACCATTACTCCCCCCTTTTCAAATGACCAAAGAAGCGATTAATTGCCACCATAATTACGTCAGTCAAGAAACTCATTTTGGTGAGGATCTCTTAATCACACGTAAGGGGGCAATTCGAGCGGGCCAAGATGAATTAGGCATCATTCCTGGCTCAATGGGAGCACGCTCCTATGTTGTAAAAGGTAAAGCCAATCCTGAGTCCTTCTGTTCATGCTCACATGGCGCAGGACGCAAAATGAGCCGCAGCAAAGCCAAGCTGCTGTTTAGCCAAGATGACTTGATTCAGCAGACTCAAGGCATCGAATGTCGCAAAGACAGTGCGGTGATTGATGAAATTCCTGCTGCTTATAAAGATATTGATCAAGTCATGGCCAACCAATCTGACTTGATTGAAATTGTGCATACCCTTAAACAAATTTTATGTATCAAAGGATAATCAAATGAAACTCAAAGAAATGCCAAAAATTAAGGTCCGTAATCCTGTAGCGCTTTCACCTTTATTACACAAAGGTGGAGTTCATGAAACCGAGAAGCCTCGAGCACAACATCGTCGTGAAAGACAAAATACTAAGCAGCAGTTAAAAAAAGAGATATGGTAAATAATTGATAGTGATTGAAATACCTTAAACCCATTAAACAAAAAGGAGAATCCCAATGTTTTATTACTTAAATCCCTCATATAAAAAAAGCGACTCTGACGAGTCGCTTTTTTTCAGTTCATAAACCCAAATTACTGAGCTTGTTGACCTGGTTGTACTAAAACAGTACGGCTACCAGAAATCGCAGCGAATACGCGACGGTTCATAGCACGACCTTCTTTAGTTTTGTTGTCAGCAATCGGTTGATCCCAAGCGAAACCTTGAGTTGTCAAACGAGTTGCATTCACGTTGTATTCATTTACAAGTGCTGACTTAACAGAGTTAGCACGTGCTAAAGATAAACGTTCGTTCAACTTACGTGGACCAGTGTTATCTGTGTGACCTTCAATACGAGCAGTCGCATTCGGGAACTCAGCTAACTTCTCAGCAACTTTAGCGATTTCAGTTTTGTATTGTGGTTTGATAACAGATTTGTTCGTATCAAAGAAGACACGAAGTTCCATGTTAAGATCTTCAGTTAACTCTTGTGGTTGTGGAGCAACTGGAGTTGGTTCAACTGGAGCAACTTCTACCACTGGAGCAGCAGCAGGTTTCAAGTGACCACCAACAACAACTTGAAGTGCTGCCAAGGCTTGACCTTCCCACCACTTATTGTCGTAGTTATAAACTGCACGACCTTCTGTACGAAGTGTTAAAGCATCGTTTACTTGCCATAATACACCACCACCTAAGTTGCTGATTGTGTCATATGAACGACGATCCCAACCTGGGTTATCTACTGTAATTTTAGAATGACCAACACCTAATAAAGCATACGGCTTGATTTTACTGTCATAATTACCAGTAAACACATCAGCAGTAGCAATTGCATTCAAACTTAAAGTTTGTTGCTTAGCATCCCACGGCTGACCATTAAAGTTAGTTTTCTCATTACGAGCTGCGTCAGCTTTCGTTTGTTGATATTCAATCTCTGCTTGTAACCAAGGAGTTAACTCAACACCAATTGCAGCACCAACAAGTAAATCACTTTGTAACGCAACGCCATTTTTTAAGCTTCCAGCATCACCACGACCCTGAGGATCACGATCTTGCAAAGTATCACGCATCTTGTCCTGAGCATTCTCAGGGTACCAGTGATAACCAAGCATTAATGGAGTGACTGTTACACCCGCATTCGCAGCAGCTAAAGGAGCAGCAACAAGCATAGCAAGTGCAATACGACTCATTTTCATGGAATATCCTCCAAAAAACAAAAAATTGTTTGTTCTCTAAACTCTAATAGTTTTTGAATACTGAGAAATAATCTTATTGTATCTTTTTCAGTCATTCACTTTATGTTGAATCATACAAATACCTGATCAATTTTCCAAGTATTTGACAACATTTAGTTAGCAGCCACTGAAAAAACCACTTATTTCTCTCCCAAAAATCTAGAAAATTCTATTTTAACAACATCTAATAAAGCTGTGAGAGCTTATCACTTTTTAATCAAAATTTTAACAAGGTATCAAAATCTTTTCAATAAAACTAAATAATTCCCACAATGTATCCAAAGTTAAGGCAAGATTATTCTAGTTTTGAATCCTTATGTTTTAGTTTTACATCAATGCTACAAAAACCTATATATCCATAAAAAAAAGCGACTCTGACGAGTCGCTTTTTTTCAGTTCATAAACTCAAATTATTGAGTTTATTGACCAGGTTGTACAAGAACAGTACGGCTACCAGTGATCGCAGCGAATACGCGACGGTTCATAGCACGACCTTCTTTAGTTTTGTTGTCAGCAATCGGTTGATCCCAAGCGAAACCTTGAGTTGTCAAACGAGTTGCATTCACGTTGTATTCATTTACAAGTGCAGACTTAACAGAGTTAGCACGCGCTAAAGATAAACGTTCGTTCAACTTACGTGGACCAGTGTTATCTGTGTGACCTTCAATACGAGCAGTCGCATTCGGGTATTCAGCTAACTTCTCTGCAACTTTAGCAATTTCAGACTTGTATTGCGGCTTGATGTCAGACTTGTTCGTATCGAAGAATACGCGAAGTTCCATGTTAAGATCTTCAGTCAACTCTTGTGGTTGTGGAGCAACTGGAGTTGGAGCAACTGGAGTAACTTCTACTACTGCAGCTGCAGGTTTCAAGTGACCACCAAGAACTACGTTTAAGCCAGCAAGTGCTGTATATCTCCAATACTTCTCATCAAAGTCGTAAGTACCACGAGCTTCTGTACGAAGTGATAAAGCATCGTTTAAACGCCAGAAAGCACCTAAACCAGCGTTACCAATAGTATCTTTCTTAACTTCATAGATACCATCAAAATCAGTTTTAGTTTGACCAGCACCTAATAATACGTACGGCTTAATTTTGCTGTCATAGTTTTTAGTGATTAGGTCAGAAGTTGCATAGAAATTACCAGCAACTGTCTGTTGTTTATATTCAGCATTAGCTACGCCAGTACCGTCAAGATCACCTTTCACTTGGTTATATTCAACTTCAAAACCTAACCAAGGTGTTAATTCAACGCCTAATGCAGCACCAACAAATAAATCATCCTGCAACTCAGCATGAGTTGTTAGGTTGTCATTATTATGCTTACTGTCTTGCCAGCTATAACCAACCAATAATGGAGTTACAGTTATGCCCGCATTCGCAGCAGCTAAAGGAGCAGCAACAAGCATAGCAAGTGCAATACGACTCAATTTCATGGATATCCTCCAGAGATAACAATTGTTTTGTGTAAGCTCAGCCTATGATTTTTCGTCCTGAGAACACAGGTGTTCTACAGTATTATTTTTTCAGCTATTCACTTCACTTTGAATCATACAATCACTTGATGAATTTTCCAAGTGCTTGATAACTTTAACCTCATAAATTATTGACAAAATTTCTTACAATTTCCGTTGTAGTTCAGTAAATTTTCAATTCCCATCGGGTATCTGATTGAATTATTGTTCAGGAACTTGTGCTTTAGTATATCTTAATTTTTTTTTTAGAAATACTCACTAGCAAAATTAAGTTTTCATTTAACACACTGTTAATAAAAAAATTAATAAAAATAGATAGGTAGAATATGTTTAAACCATTTGGCTTTACTTTGATTGAATTAGTCATCACCCTTGGAATTCTGACAATTTTGATTACTGTTGCAATCCCCCATTTTCGTGAAATGATGATCTCTACTGAAGTAAACTACCTTAAAAGAATCCTCACAATTCATATACAAAAAGCAAAAACGGATGCACAACTTCATCATAAAAATGTGATGCTGTGCCCAAGTTCAAATTTTGAGAACTGTGACACAAATTGGAATAAAGGTTTTATCGGATTTATTGATATTAATCGAAACAACCAACGTGATCAGAATGAGACTCTCCTCTTTAGCGTCCCTTTGAACCATAAATATGGTTACCTCAACTTTAGGTCTTTTGGACGAAGCCCCAACTCTCTTGTTTTTCAAGCTGAGAACGGCCTTCCCTTTGCCTCCAATGGCAGCTTTGTCTACTGCTCTGAATCCCCTCAGCACCATACTAAGATTGTTTTAAGTCGGATGGGCAATATTCGCTTTGAAAAGTTATCAAGTTGCTAAAAACTCTTCAGTCTAGCCTAAAATGGGTAAAACACTTTATTCCAATCCTTTTTTTACTATACTGCTTAAGTTTGGAACATTTTTATAAATTATAAGTGTGGAGACACATCATGACTGATATCGTAATCGTTAATGGCGCTCGTACAGCAATGGGCGGCTTCCAAGGTGCATTATCTGGTGTTACAGCGCCAGAATTAGGTGCTGTTACCATTAAAGAAGCAATTGCCCGTTCTGGCCTGCAACCAACTGATGTAGAAGAAGTAATCATGGGTTGTGTTTTACCTGCAGGCTTAAAACAAGGCCCTGCGCGCCAAGCAATGCGTAAAGCAGGCTTACCAGACTCTACCGGTGCAGTGACCATTAACAAACTGTGTGGTTCTGGCATGAAAGCAGTGATGCAAGCAGCAGATATGATTAAAGCAGGGAGTGCAGAGATCGTGGTTGCAGGTGGTATGGAATCAATGACCAATGCACCATATGTATTACCGAAAGCACGCGCTGGCTACCGTATGGGTCATGGTGAAATTAAGGATCATATGTTCCTTGATGGTTTGGAAGATGCTGAAACTGGTCGTTTAATGGGTTCATTTGCCCAAGATATGGCGAATAAACGTAGCTATACCCGTGAACAGATGGATGACTTTGCCATCCGTTCTTTGCAGCGTGCACAAAAGGCGATTACTGAAGGTTACTTCAAAGATGAAATCGTTCCTGTAACAGTTTCTACCCGTAAAGGTGATGTGGTTGTTGATCAAGACGAACAACCATTAAGTGCAAAAATCGATAAAATCCCATCATTAAAACCAGCATTTGCAAAAGATGGTACGATTACTGCTGCGAACGCAAGTTCAATTTCTGATGGTGCATCAGCCTTGGTATTAACCTCAAGTGAAGTTGCGGCACAACGTGGTTTACAACCTTTGGCAAAAATTCTGGCAACTGCTTCTAACTCTCAACATCCTTCTGAATTTACCATTGCCCCTGTCGGTGCAATCGAAAAAGTATTGAAAAAAGCAGGCTGGGATGCGCAAGATGTAGATCTATGGGAAATCAACGAAGCATTCGCCATGGTGACCATGTGCCCAATCGATGACTTCAAATTAGATGCTGAAAAAGTCAATATCAATGGCGGTGCATGTGCATTGGGTCACCCTGTTGGCTCTACAGGCTCGCGTATCATCCTGACATTAATTCATGCGCTTAAACGTACCGGCGGTAAGAAAGGCATTGCAGCCCTATGTATCGGTGGTGGTGAAGCGACTGCGGTTGCGATTGAATTAATCTAAGCCCTTTGAATGCAATAAAAATCCTGCTTGATGTAGGATTTTTATTTTTTGGATTACAAAAAATAATGCACCCATTGTTAAATTCCCGATAAGTTATGCTGTGTATAAAAAAACAACAAGGAGTACAACATGCAACTTAATCATTATCTAAATTTTAAAGGACAAACAGAACAAGCATTCAATTTTTATAAATCTGTGTTTGGTGGTGAATTTGCCATGCTCAGCCGTTATGGCGATATGCCACCTACTGAAGGCGTCAGCCTTTCAGAAGCAGATAAAAACTTGGTTTTACATGTTTCCCTACCCATCAATGAATTTACCGTATTGATGGCTTCAGATGTTAATGATCAATTCTGCGCTCAAAATAGCGTATTTACCCAAGGTAACAACCACTATATTTCAATTAATCTTGATCCTGATGAACAAGACGAAGCACAACGACTCTTTAATGCTTTATCTGCAAATGGCCAAATTGAGATGCCCTTAGAAAAAACCTTCTGGGGTGCGCTCTATGGCGCATTCACCGATCAGTTTGGAATCAAATGGATGATCAATTGTCAGTTAGATGAATAATCATTGTGAACTTAGCAATTAAAACAAAAAAAAGCTGAACCTTAGTTCAGCTTTTTTCTTTCAATCTGCTTATGCGCCAGTTTGATAGCTTGCTTGTGGTACAGCAGTCGATGCTTGATAAGGATTGGTAAAATCTTGAAGCCCAGCAGCAGCTTCATGAATATCTTTCCCTTCTTTGACGACAAAAGTATCAAAGCCAGAACGTTTTAAATAGTTTAAAACATCCTTAAAGATATCACCGACTGCACGTAATTCACCTTGATACCCTTGGCGACGTAATAAGGCAGCGAATGAATAACCACGGCCATCATTAAAACCAGCAAATTCAATAAAAATGGCATCGAGCTCATTCAATGGAAATTGATGTGTTTCAGGCGAATCATTCACTGTAATGTAAAGCGCCTTTTTGCCTTGTACATTTGCCAATTGATCCAACTGCGCAGTTGTTACAACCACGTCACCTTGTGGAAGTACACCATCTTCTGCAATGACTTGATAAGTATTGTCTGCAATTGTGCCATCTTTAAAGAGCACTTGTAGCGTTGTATTAAGCATAAGCACGCTCCTTAAATGGTTGAATACCAACACGGCGATAGGTATCGATAAAACGCTCACCTTCTGTACGTAAGTCAAGGTAAGTATTCAAGATTTCATCAATCACATCTGGTACGACTTCAGCGGCAAAAGAAGGCCCTAAGATATCACCAAGTGATGCATCATGATCTGCATGACCACCTAAAGTGATTTGATAGAATTCCGCACCTTTCTTATCCACACCCAAAATACCGATGTTACCGACATGGTGGTGACCACAGGCATTCATACAACCCGAAATGTTCAGATCAAGTTCACCCAGATTATAAATAGTGTCTAGGTCATCAAAACGACGGCTGATCGCTTCTGAAATTGGAATCGATTTAGCATTGGCCAATGAACAGAAGTCACCGCCTGGGCAGCAGATAATATCGGTAATAAAGCCGATATGTGCACGTGCCATGTCGCTGTTTTCAAGCGTTTGCCACAATTCGAATAAATCTTTCTGCGGCACATCGACCAATGAAATGTTCTGTTCGTGCGTGGTACGGAACTCACCGAAAGTATATTTATCGGCCAAATCCGCAATTAAGTTCATTTCTTCACTGGTGACATCACCCGGTGCAATACCCGCACGCTTCAAAGAAATCGTAACGATACGATAACCTTTCACTTTATGTGCATTGGTATTGACGTTAAACCACTGTTTGAATTTCGGATGTGCAGCGAATAAGTCGGTGAAGTCCTGATCTTCTAAATCTTGATAATCAAATGGGGTAAATTCTTCATCCAATTTTTTCAAGATTTCAGGTTGAATCTTCAATGCTTCACGCGTGTGCTCAAATTCAGCTTCCACTTTTTGTGCAAACACTTCTGGTGTCAAAGCTTTCACCAAAATTTTGATACGCGCTTTGTATTTATTATCACGACGGCCATGTAAGTTATAAACACGCAATGTCGCTTCTAAATAAGCAATTAGATCTTCACGTGGTAAAAACTCACGGATCACGCTACCAATAATTGGGGTACGGCCCAGACCACCACCGACCATGATTTTATAACCCATCTCACCTGCATCATTACGTACCAGATAAACACCGATGTCGTGGAATGCTGTTGCAGCACGGTCTTTTTCTTCTAAAGCAGATACTGCAATTTTGAACTTACGTGGCAAGAAAGCAAATTCAGGGTGGAAGGTACTCCACTGGCGAATCAGCTCACAGGTTGGGCGTGGGTCAGCAATCTCACCTGCAACCACACCTGCAAACTGGTCAGTGGTGGTATTACGGATACAGTTACCTGAAGTTTGTACGGCGTGCATTTGTACCGTTGCTAGCTCAGCTAAAATGTCAGGTACATTTTCCAATGCAGGCCAGTTCAACTGAATATTTTGACGAGTTGAAACGTGGGCATAACCACGATCGTACTCTGTCGCAATTTCAGCAATTTTTCTGAGTTGTTTAGTATTCATCAAGCCATACGGCACAGCGATACGGAGCATAGGTGCATAACGTTGCACGTACAGACCATTTTGCAAACGTAATGGACGATATTCGTCTTCTGTTAATTTTCCAGCTAAATAGCGTTCTGTTTGATCGCGAAACTGAGCAACACGTTGGTTAATCAGTTGTTGATCGAAATCCGTATATAAATACATGGCGTATGGCTAGTCATTCATTATAAAGGCGACTAGCATAGCGAGCTTTTATTCATCAACAAAATGCTTTTTTTGCATATTTAATAACGGTTTTATTGATAAGCCTATCTAATTGCCACAAAAAGAAAAAGCCCAGACGAATCTGAGCTTTGACAATCAATTTCTAAATGAAATTAGTTCTTATCTGGCAATGCATACGCCACGAGATAATCACCCATTTTAGTACCGAATGAACCATGTCCACCGGCCATAATCACCACATATTGTTTGCCATTGGCTTCATAAGTCATTGGGGTTGCTTGCCCACCTGCAGGTAAACGTGCTTCCCACAACTTATCACCATTTGAAACATTGAATGCACGAATGTAGTTATCTTGGGTTGCACCGACAAACATCACATTACCCGCAGTCGAAATCGAGCCGCCTAAACCAGGTACACCAATTTTCACTGGTGGTAACTGGAATAAGGTTGGCAAGCTGTCACGAATGGTACCAATACGTTTTTTCCATACCACTTCATGAGTTTTCAAGTCCACACCTGCAACAAAGCCCCAACCTGGTTGTTTACATGGTAAACCCAATGGAGATAGGAACGGGCTGATATCAACACCATATGGCGTACCATACATTGGTTGCATACCCTGTTCAGTACCAGCACCACGTGCCACAGGTTGACGGTTTGGATCTGCTGGAATTAAACGACTTACGAATGGCAAGCCAATCGGGTTCATGACTGCAACCTGACGATCAGCATTCACTGACATACCGCCCCATTCAAACACACCTAAGTTTCCAGGGAATACCAAGGTTCCATTTTCAGAAGGTGGCGTATAGATGCCATCGTAATTCAGACGTTTAAATTTCACACGACACATCAACTGATCAAACATAGTGGCACCCCACATGTCTTTATCCGTCAATTTATCTTTCGGCGCTAAATCAAAGTCAGAGAATGGTTGAGTTTTTGAGTAGAACTCACCTTTGGTTTGTGGGCCCCATTTCACAGTTTGTGGAACAGGTTTCTCGGTAATTGGTACAATCGGCTGACCATTACGACGATCTAAAACAAAGGCATTGCCTGTTTTAGTCAATACATAAATCGCTGGAACAGTTTGACCAGATTTATCTTGAATATCGGCCAATGACGGTTGTGATGGTACGTCCATATCCCACAAATCATGATGTGTGGTTTGGAAGTGCCAGACCAGTTTACCTGTCGTAGCATTGATCGCCAGCATTGAGTTGGCATAACGCTCTTTCAACTCAGTACGATCTCCACCCCAGATATCTGGTGTACCCACACCTGTTGGGACATAGACGATATCTAGTTTTGAATCATAGGCAAGTGGCGCCCATGCGTTTGGTGAATTATGAACAAATTGAGTATCTTGACCTGGCATTGCATTTGGATCAGCTGCGCCTGTATCAAACACCCATAATAATTTACCTGTGTTCACGTCATAACCACGAATCACACCTGATGGCTCTTTATTCGAATGGTTATCTGTTACAGAACCTGCAATCACTACAGTGGTACCAGAAACCACACCCGGAGATGTTGGGTTATAACCACCTGGATATGCATATGGCATGAATTCTTGTAAATTCACTTCACCATTTTGACCAAAGTCAGAACATGCTTTACCTGTATCTGCATTAACTGCAACTAAACGACCATCATTTACAGGAACAAAGACTTTACGTGGACACTCGGTTGAGGTCGACTTTTTCGCCTGTAAACTGGTTGCAAATTCAGTGGTATTAGCAGCATCGTAGTACATCACACCACGACAAGTTAAATGCTGGAAGGTTTTATCGGTTTTGAGCTTAGGATCAAAACGCCATTTTTCCTTACCCGTTGCAGGGTCAATCGAAATTAAATGTTGATGTGGTGTACACATAAACATGTTATTGCCGATCTTGATTGGTGTTACTTGGTTGGTGGTTTCACCCGAATCATTTTCAGTTCGGAAATCACCAGTACGTAATGTCCAAGCCACTTTGAGATCTTTGACGTTTTTATCGTTGATCTGTGTCAATGGAGAATAACGTTCACCGCCCTGACTACGACCATATGCAGGCCAATCTTCAGGGGCAATACCATCCACGGCTTTCGCTTGTGCTGGCTGTGGCGTTTGAATCACACCATTAATTTCTTGTGGATCATTAAAGATCGAGTACACCATCACCACAATTGCAATGGCTAAAGTCGATGACAATGCCACTTTACTTGAAGTGAGGTTATCAATCCCACGCGTCACCGCTGGAATGAGTAACCACAAACCTAAGATGCCAAGGATATCAAGACGTGGTGCCAGTGCCCAGAAGTCGGTCCCAACTTCCCATACACCCCAAACCACACTACCTAACATCAATGCCGCATAAACCCATAATGGACCTGAGGCACGTTTATAGAGTTGTACTGCTACAATGAGCAGCAGCACGCCTGCAATTACATAATAAAAAGACCCGCCAATTGCTGCGAGCCAGATACCGCCAACGAGCAAGAACAATGCAATGAGGGCGATAATCACCACCGTCAAGGCTCTAAGCCCAGATTTTGAAGCAGATTGATTCATAAGATCACCTTGCATCTTTTATATTTTAGATCCATAAAAAGCAAGAAAAGTCTCTTTTTATGGTCGAGTTCAAATCACAGCAAGAACTTTGCAGATATCGCCTATTTTATAAACTATATCTGCAAAATTGCTCGAGTATCAAAATTAGAAAATGGTTTGGAACTTAATCCCACCCACCCAGGTCTTATCCCCATCCTTCAATGCACCGACATGGTGAACATATTGAATATTTGGACGGATGGTGAGCCAGTTGGTGGCATGAATGCCGTAATACAACTCAGTGTTATATTCTTCATCCAATAGACTATTGTTTTTGTCATTGGCGTGAATACGGGCAACACCTAAGGCAATTTCATCTTGAGGACGTTGATCTAACAGGCCTTTATAGACCAATCCAACATTTTGCATGTCTTTGATGGCATTGGTTTTAGAATCATGCACTGTGACATTGACAAAGCCAGTTAAACCACGATCTGACTGACCATCATGACGAGTCAACTGTTGTTTCGCAGTAAACCAACCGCCTTGTTTATGTCCAGTCTTGGCAGGATTCTCGATTTCTGCGGCATCCGCTGTACTGTAGTAATAACCAAAACGGTATTCACCTGGCAAAGCAAGTGCACCCAGCTTAGGATTCCAGACCACTTCTGCTGGAATAATCGCACCACGAGAGCCATCTGTACTTAGGTTAAAACCTTTGCCACGCTGTAAGTTCTCAGGGTTATATTCATACACCCCGATTTGTGCATAAAGATCTGGCTGTAGGTTATATTTGACACGCAATGCCCATTGGCTCACAGGCCAGTTGTACCATTGGTCACCCACCCAGTTACCCACCTGAGAACCACATAGTGATAAGTTCTGGAAATCACAGTTAAAACTGTTGAAATCTTCGCCTTCACCAAAACGACCGACTTTAATATCTAAAGCTTGATCTAAAAATTTCTTTTTGATCCAGAGGTCGGTTAAACGCCACGTTTGACCACGCCCCCAAACTTCTTGTACAGAACTTTGGTGACCTTGTAAGCCATCTGCGGTTTGTGACAAAGACTGCCCATCACGGTATGTCACCGTGATCTGCGCCTCAGTATCTTGCCAACCTAAAATTTTATTTAGGTCGAAGTTTGTGCCCAACGCCAATTGTCCAGTGAATTCACTGCCGTGGCTTGAGTATTGCTTAGAATCTAAAACCCCTGCAAATTCACCTGTGTAATCAGCAGAAAATTTGTAACCCTGTTCTTGCAACGCAGTGCGTTGACCGTTCCAATCACCAAACAGCCATTGACCATTTGGGTCAAATGCGGAAGATGCTGCTTGAGTATGTTGTGTGAAAAGACTCAATGATAGAACGGATAAACAAGAAACAATCAAAGACTTAGAGATTGTCATGTTTACGTAACCTTTTATGTTATTGTGTATAAAAGGTTACTCTCATTTTTAAATTACAACTTATTCAAAATGTTAACAATCTGTACAATATTTTAACAATCAGTGATTAGTCGCACATATTTTCTACCATTTACCCTCACCCAAACCCTGACCAATAAAGGCATACTTCATTTGCGAACGGGAAAACTTGATCGGACAGGCCAACTGTGGCTCAGTTTGTGATGCATTTTCCGATACTGGCACATCAACCACCCAGCCTCTTTGTTGAGCCATTGGCGAGACCAAGGCTTCATCCAGACTGAGTACAGGTTCAACACAAATATCTAAGCTTTGGAACAGCTGCTGCCATTCTGCAAAGTCTTGTGTTTTAAACTTTTCCTGCAAGGCTTGCTTTACCGCTTGACGATCTTCTGGGTCAAACGATGTTCCTTTTGCAAGGAGTACAGGTAATTCTAAAGCTGCAGCCAAGCCTGTCATAAATTGTGGCTCTAAACTTCCCACTGAAAAATAGCGACCATCTTTGGTTTGATAATAATCATAGAAGCTTGCACCATTCAGCATTCCCGCCTCGGGTGCTTGTGGCGTTTTCCCTGCCAGACTTGCAGAAGCGGCCATACTATTCAGACTCGCCACACAATCGGTCATTGAAATATCAAGATATTGACCTAGACCACTGCGTTGACGCTCAACCACAGCAGCAAGAATCCCAATCACTGCATGCAAAGAACCACCTGCCACATCTGCAATTTGGATTCCCAAGGGTGGCGGTCCACCATCTTGACGACCACTATGCCCAGACACGCCTGCCAACGCTAAATAGTTAATGTCGTGTCCTGCCCGATCTTTATAAGCTCCTGTTTGACCATAACCTGTAATCGAACAATAGATAAGTCGTGGATTAATCTCCGCTAAAGTCTCATAGTCCAAGCCCAAACGGCGCATCACATCTGGACGGAACTGTTCAAGCACGATATCGAACTCAGATATTTTATTTTTGATCAGTTCAATATTGGCTGCATCTTTGAGGTCAAGTGCAATCGACTGTTTATTCCGATTCAGATAACTGTGCGCAGTGGCCTGACCATTGGCATAGGGTGGCATAATCCGTACAAGGTCTGGACGAGTCGGTGATTCCACATGGATAACTTCTGCACCCATGTCGGCAAGGTACATACTGGCAAATGGCCCTGGTAATAAAGTCGAAAAATCGAGGACTTTCAATCCCTTTAGTGCAGATGGCATAATAATTTTTACTCAATTTGTTCAAATTTTCTTTTATACTAGGTGTGGATAAACACAAAAACAATGTCATGTTCAGCCATTTACCTTGATAGTTTCGGCAATTTAACATGTATACAAGGCGCAATTATTTTTCTTGTCAATTGCCCAATTTGATATTTTAGACGGTTATTTAGGTCAATTATCGTGAATAGTAAAGAAACTGAAGGATTCAATATGAGCCGTGATACGATCAGCATCCACTTCGTGAATGCGGCTTTAACAGGTGTTAAACGCCTAGGCATGGACGTTGAAACGTTACTTTCACATGTCGGCATAGAGGCTGAATTACTTCGCCAACCGAAGGCTCGAATCTCTCCAGAGCAGTACACTCGTTTTGTAAAAATGTTATGGATGGTGACCCAAGACGAACACGTTGGTTTCGATGTACAGCCACGTCGCTTAGGTACATTTGCAATCATGTGCCAATTGATCATCCACTCCAAAACACTTGGACAAGCACTGGAACTCTCCTCTCAATTCTACAAACTGTTTGGAGATGAATGGTCTGTGAGCTTGGAACGTGACAAGCATGAAGCACGTTTAGTCCCCCACATTCCTAAAGCTTTAGACCCTGATCACTTCATTACTGAAAGCATGCTGATGATTTGGCATGGTCTAGCATCATGGTTGATTGAACGTCGCCTACCTTTAGAGCGTGTGCATTTTGGTTATGAGCGTCCGAATCATGCTGATGAATACGATGCATTATTCTTTGCTCCAGTGATGCAATTCGATGCGCCACGTACAGAGATTACTTTTGCTGCGGATTATCTAGATCTTCCAATCCGTCAAGATGAAAAGACTTTAGAAGAATTCTTGAAAGCAGCACCTGCCCAACTGTTAGTGAAATTCAAAAATACCAACTCGTTGACTTCACGTATTCGTGATGTATTAAAGAGCCAGATTGGCGAAGAAATGCCAACACTCAATGATGTCGCGGCAATGTTGTATTTATCGCCACAAACCTTACGTCGTCGTTTGGCTGCAGAAGGTAAAAGCTATCAAGGTGTTAAGGATGCCTTGCGTCGTGATGCTGCGATTCATTTATTACTCACACCAAACCTCACTCTTGAAGATGTAGCACAACAAGTCGGCTTTAGTGAAACCAGTACTTTCCACCGTGCCTTTAAGAAATGGACAGGTGTGACTCCTGGTTTATATCGTCAGTTGCATGGCCATCACAACTAATAACGACAATGCAGTGTTCAACCTTATATAGTTGAACACTGCATTTTAAATATGCTAATAATCAAGCAGCCCCCTACAATTTGCTTGAATAACAATGATCATTAAAAAAGCTGACTTTTCTCACCCACAAGTACAAAATTTGATTTATATCCACTTGCATGGCCTACATCAAAATACCCCACTTGAACATAGTTTTGCATTAGACCTCAGCAGTCTGCAAAAAGATACAATTAGCGTCTATACCTTATGGAGCGATGAAGAATTACTGGGCTGTGGCGCAATCCAAGAACTGACACCCGACCATGCAGAAATCAAGTCTATGCGGACTCATCCTGCCCATTTACGTCAAGGGGTTGCAGCACAACTACTGGAATATTTGCTAGAACTTGCCCAGCAACGTCACTATGAAAAAGTCAGTTTAGAAACAGGAAAAGATACTCACTTTGATGCAGCAATCAAACTTTATAAGAAGTTTGGCTTTATTGAAGGTGCCGCTTTCGCAAAATATACCGAATCACCTTATAACCAATTCTTTCATTTAGATTTGTCGAATGATTCCATAAACTCAACTTGAGATGATCTACGCATTGAATAGCCATTGCTCAATGCCTTTTGGATAAACAGGATATTGAGTCAGTGCGATTTGTTCTCGACTTAGCCACTGTGCGATATAGCTATGTCCATTGATTTCGCAACCCTGTATGTGGTGTTGCTTATAGATATGTAGGTCTATAAATTCGGCATCATATACAAACACAATTTCATGGCCTTGCTGTCCATCAAAGCTAAATAGATTTTCCATGACGCAGATAAGTTTTGGCTGTATCAGCTGCTGCTGAATTTCTTCCAAGACCTCTCTTTCAATTGCCTGAATAGATGTTTCCCCAAACTCGATACCACCACCGATCGGTCTGAAAAAATATTCATCCTTGTTGGGATCATACGCTTTTGCAAGTAACACCTTGTCATTATGACGAAATAGGCATAACGCTTTTGCTCGAATAGACGTCATTGCATGGCCTTAATCTGTTCTAAAAATTTTTCTGCTTGTTGTGGAGAGGTTAAACGAATAAACCGAATATGCTGATAGTCTGGATTCTGCATCAAAGCTAAGTATTTTTTTCGGTTTTTCGGATAGGACTTAATTAACCAGATAAAAATAGATTCTTTGGACAGCATCAATTTTAAACTTTCCCGATTATTTGAATCTTCCCATAACTTTTTCCGACTGATCACACGCCCGAATGTACGCTTGGTCAAACGATATAAATTGATGTGAAAGGGATAATCTAACCAGATGACGGTATCTACTTTCTCCATCATCATTGGAGTAGTGCGGGTATAAAGACCATCAATGACCCACCCTGCTGTAGCATTTTTCATGGCGATTTTTAGCTTCAAAAACAAGGCTTCATTGGCCGATTCTTGCCAATCATCCAGCCAAAGTAAATTATCCAGTTCGATGTATTGTAATAGTTGTTTTTGCGCCAACTGTCGGGCAAACGTCGATTTACCCGAACCTGTCGTACCAATAATATTAATAAACTTCATTTGTTATTAGCACAATTAAAAGACATGAGAGTCTAAACAACTTGCATCGGCTTGTGAATCAGCAGATGCAAGTTGCAAATCAATTACTTATCTCGAGCAGCTTGAATCAGTTTCTCAGCATTGTCCTCAGTCACCTGCCAAGTGAGGCAACGCACGCTACCGCCCATTGGACAAACACTTTCAGCATTTACAGGAATGACTTTCTTACTGGTATTTTGCTTGATGATCGTGAGTGCTTTCTGATCATGCGGCATATTAAAGGTTGGCACATAAATATTGTGATGTGTGACCGTCGCATTTAAATTCACACCACATGCTGACTCAAAACCTTCCCATTGCCCTTTGGGATTGGTCTTATATTCAACAGGCACTTCCACAATTTTTGCAGTTGGAAATGATGCTTTTAACTCCTTCATTACGGTTTTTCTAAATGATGGTGTTTTTGAATAGTCATTCACAAGCAAAGTATTTTTATCCACCCAACTGACCATGCCATCTGAATGTGCCAGCACTTCTTCATCTGGTTCTAAAATGGCAACTTCGGTTGCACCCAACGTAGCCTTTAACTCTTGTTTGGCCTCGTTATAGCTAAGCTCATTATCTTCCATAAAACGTGTAGTGGTAATGACACGACCCGCATAGTCATCAACGAGGTTACCCCCATCAATCATCAAATCAGTTTTAGCTCTTTGAATTTGATAACGATCAGCAAACTGACTAAAACTTTTTTGCACATCTTTACTTTGTTTCTGGGTCATCGAAGCCCAAGTATAGGTAAATTGCACAGGTTGCATTGGATTAACCGTAGTAAAGTCGCGCATCCAGATATCACGGACATCATCTACCAGTAAAATATCTTCAGGCACTTTGCCCGTGAAATAAGGCTTGGTATCCTCATCCACCAAAATCACGACATTGTCATTACCCAAAATTGATTTTGCATAATCAATCTGAAAATCTACAATTCGTTGAAAAGCAGATTTGTAATACGGATCATGTACAGAAGGTGCAGACAACACCAATAGCATTTTGTCATCAGCAGCTTGATTTGAATAGGTTTGGCTCACCTTGTTTTTATCCTCGATTGTTTTGTTATTTTCAATATTCCGTCCAGATGAATCACATCCAAAAAGTGACAAGATCAATACCATGGCCGCATAGTGACGCTTTAGTTTTATCATGTGCTTTCGCCCATCTTTTCTATCAATCATTTCCAAATGCTAGTCTAATCGAAGATGTCACAAGACATGTAGAAAAATACCAAATTTAACGCTTGGCTTGATTACTCACGCAACCTATCAAATTGGCGAAAAGCATCAAACTTGCCAATGTTTATCATCATTGCACTGACACTTAAATTGAGTACACTCGATAAACAACAATTTTAAGGTGATACAAGGAAAACCTATGAGCGAGGCCTACATTATTGATGCCATTCGCACACCACGCGGAAAAGGGAAAAAAGACGGCTCACTTCATGAAGTCAAACCGATTACTTTACTCACATCATTACTCAATGAATTACAACAACGCCATCAACTTGATACGTCAAAAGTGGATGACATCGTTTTAGGTTGTGTTACCCCGATTGCAGACCAAGGCGGTGATATTGCTAAAACTGCGGCTATTGCAGCAGGCTGGAATGATGATGTTGCTGGTGTACAAATCAACCGTTTCTGTGCATCTGGTTTGGAAGCAGTCAATTTGGCAGCACAAAAAGTCCGCTCTGGTTGGGAAGATATCGTCGTCGCAGGCGGTGTGGAATCCATGTCACGTATCCCGATGGGCTCTGATGGCGGCCCATGGGCACTTGATCCTGAAACCAACTTAAAATCTTCTTTTGTACCACAAGGCGTTGGCGCGGACTTGATCGCAACATTAGATGGCTATAGCCGCGAAGATGTCGATACGTTTGCAGTCGGCTCACAACAAAAAGCAGCGGCAGCACAGGCCAAAGGTTATTTCGATAAATCCGTCGTTCCTGTTAAAGATCATTCGGGTGTACTGATCTTAGAAAAAGATGAATTTATTCGAGGTGCTACCACCGTTGAAGGCTTAGCAAAACTGAATGCCAGCTTTGAAATGATGGGACAAATGGGCTTCGATGCGGTTGCGCTACAGAAGTATCCTGAAGCACAAAAAATTAACCATGTGCATCATGCGGGTAACTCATCAGGCATCGTTGATGGTGCTGCGGTGGTGTTATTGGCTTCTGAAAAAGCCGTCAAAGAACAAGGCTTAAAACCACGCGCCAAAGTACTTGCAACGGCATTGGTGGGTACAGATCCAACCATTATGCTGACAGGCCCTGCCCCTGCTGCACGTAAAGCCTTAGCCAAAGCGGGCTTAACGATTGATGATATTGACCTATTTGAAGTCAATGAAGCCTTTGCTGCCGTGGTGATGCGTTTTATCAATGAACTCAACGTTCCAGCCGAGAAAGTCAATGTGAATGGCGGTGCAATTGCGATGGGTCATCCGTTGGGTGCAACAGGTGCCATGATTTTAGGAACTTTGTTAGACGAGTTAGAACGTCAAGGCAAAAAACGTGGCTTAGCCACATTGTGTGTTGGTGGTGGAATGGGGATCGCTACCATTATTGAAGTTGTATAAACACCCAACGCTCCCAGAAATATGATACTCGGAAAGGTCATTCGCAACCTGCACAGTATATGCAATTTATTGTTTCTACGATCAATTTTATAAATGAAGAAATTGAACAGGTTTTGCGAATGACAATGGTTTTGCCTACTTTTGCCGAAACAAAAGTAGGTCGAACCGAAGGTTTATCCTGAAATTAGATGAGAGCTAAACAAGACTCTGCTATGCGTATTTTCATAAATACAGATAAGCGGGTGACTTGAAACAAAGCTTATAAAATATTGGACGATGATATATGAGCGCTATTAAATACGAAAAAAACGCTGACAATATTGTAATTCTTACCCTTGATTCATCGGGTCAATCTGCCAATACCATGAATGCAGAATTCCGTGATTCACTCAATGAAGTCAGCCAAAAGCTTAAAACAGAAACGGATCTAAAAGGCATTATTTTCCGTTCCGCCAAGAAAACCTTCTTTGCTGGTGGTGACTTGGATGAGCTGATTCAAGTACAACCTGAACATGCCACTGAATTTTTCAAAATGATTGAAGAACTCAAGGGTGACTTACGTGCAATTGAAACTTTAGGTGTACCTGTTGTTGCTGCCTTAAATGGTACGGCGCTTGGTGGCGGTTGGGAAATTGCTTTAGGCTGTCATTACCGTATTGCCATCAATGATCCAAAAACCAAATTTGGTTTGCCTGAAGTGACCTTAGGCTTGCTGCCAGGCGGTGGCGGTATCGTGCGTATGGTACGTCTGCTTGGCTTACAAAATGCGTTTCCATTCCTGATGGAAGGCAAGCAATTTGGGGTAGATAAAGCAAAATCACTTGGTTTGGTACATGACACCGCTGAGAACGAACAAGAGCTGTTAGACAAAGCCATTGCTTGGGTCAAAACCAATCCAAAGTCACAGCAACCTTTTGATGTTAAAGGCTACAAAATCCCAGGTGGCGATCCGAAAACGCCTGCTGTAGCACAAGTGCTTGCAATTGCCCCTGCGATGCTACGTGATAAAACCAAAGGCTGTTACCCTGCGCCTGAAGCGATCATGGCGGCAGCAGTAGAAGGTGCGCAGGTTGATGTTGATACCGCTTTGCGTATCGAATCACGTTACTTTACTCAACTCACGGTCGGTCAGATTTCTAAAAATATGATCGGTACTTTCTGGCATGGCCTCAATGCAATTAAGTCTGGTGCAAGTCGCCCTGCGGATGTTGCAAAATGGCAAGCGACCAAAGTCGGTGTGTTAGGTGCGGGTATGATGGGTGCAGGCATTGCCTATTCAACTGCAATCAAAGGCATTCCTGTAGTTTTGAAAGATGTCTCTGTTGAAAATGCTGAAAAAGGCAAAGCCTACTCACAAAAATTACTGGATAAACGTGTTTCACAAGGCCGTATGACCGCAGAAAAGCGTGACCAAGTCTTAGCACTGATTACTGCAACGGCGAATGCGGCAGATTTGCAAGGCTGTGACCTGATCATAGAAGCGGTGTTTGAAAACCAAGAACTGAAAGCCAAAGTGACGCAAGAAGCTGAACAATATTTGGCTGAAGGTGGAATCTTTGCATCGAATACCTCTACCCTACCAATCACTGGTTTGGCGACGGCAAGTAAAGATGCTCAAAAATTCATTGGACTACATTTCTTTAGCCCAGTCGATAAAATGCAATTGGTCGAAATTATCAAAGGTAAACAGACCTCTGCTGATACATTGGCCAAGGCTTACGACTTTGTTCAGCAAATTGCCAAAACCCCAATTGTAGTGAATGACAGCCGTGGCTTCTTCACCAGCCGCGTGTTTGGTACTTTCATTCAAGAAGGGATGCGTCTACTTGCAGAAGGTGTACATCCAGCCAAAATTGAAATGGCAGCACTGAAAGCAGGTATGCCGGTTGGCCCACTTGCGATTCAGGATGAAGTTTCTCTGAGCTTGACTGAACATGTCGCAGCAGAAACCCGTAAAGCCCTGCAAGCGGAAGGCAAAGATTTACCGAAAACCCCAGTGGATGAAGTGGTACACACCATGATTCATGAGCTAAACCGTAAAGGTAAGGCAGCGGGTGCAGGTTTCTATGACTATCCTGAAAATGGTAAAAAACATTTATGGGATGGTCTCAGCCGCTGGCAGAAAGACAATAGTATTTCTGAACAAGACATGATTGATCGTTTCCTGTTTGTACAAGCACTGGATACTTTACGCTGCTATGAAGAAGGTGTTTTAGAATCTGTGATTGATGCCAATGTCGGTTCAATTTTCGGAATTGGTTTTGCTCCATGGACAGGCGGTGCCATTCAATTCCTGAATCAAAATGGCATTCAAAAATCATTGCAACGTGCCGAGCAACTGGCGGAACAATACGGTGAGCGTTTTACACCACCAAAATTATTGAAAGAAAAAGCACAGCAAAATACTGTGATTCAATAATCTCGATTTAGCCAAGCCAATTAAGGCCCGTATGGAACTCCTTGTCTGTACGGGCTTTTTTATGCGCTCGACAAAATCACAGCAAAACATCTGAGTAATGCATCACAATTTATGCTATAACTTTCTCAATTCTGCTTTATTTTTTTGCATCATTTGGAAATTTCTTATGTCTGAAAAACTCTGCCCAGAAACTTCGCCTTGGGGTTGGAAAGCATTAATTATCACCACAATTCTCAGTGTACTGTTTATGGTGATTTTCTACTTGGCCATTAATAATGAACCAGATTATATGCCAATGAATCAAAAGAAAGCAGCTACCCCAGCTGAAATGTCACAATCATCAGTGACAACAGAAACAGGGGCAACGGAAGCACATCAACACAATCACTAAAGTGTTATTGTCGAATATGATAAATCCGTGTAAAACATGGGTTTATCATGATATTCGAGATTTTCAATGCTTCAACAAAATCGTCAGGCACTGGTCGTTGAAGGCGGTGGAATGCGCGGAGCATTCACCAGCGGTGTCTTAGATGCATTTTTACAGCAACAATTTAATCCTTTTGATCTCTGCGTTGGCGTCTCTTCAGGCTCAACCAATGTGGCCAACTATCTCGCAGCCCAACAAGGCCGCACCCTAAATCTCTACCTCGATCACTCGCTTCGTTCTGAGTTTATTCAATATGGTCGCTTTTTCAAAGGCGGTGACCTATTGGACTTAAAATGGATGTGGGACATCGTCGAAAAAGAGCATCCGCTCAATCAAGCCCATCTGTTTGCCAATCATCCTGAATTTTATATGGTATTGACTCATGCGATTTCAGGCGAGGCGACTTACATTAAAGCCTCGAAAGACAATATTCTAGATGGTTTAAGAGCATCAAGCTCGATCCCTGTATTGACACGCCAAGCCGTTGAGGTTTTCGGTGAACCTTATTTTGATGGTGGCGTTGCCGATGCCCTACCTGTGCATTGGGCAGCACAACAACATGATGTTTCCAAGTTAATGGTACTCAGAACTCGTCCAAAAAAATATTATAAAGCTAGTAGTAAAGGTGATCAGTTCCTTGCCAAATACCTGTTTAAACAACAGCGTGGTTTTGCACAAAGTTTATTAACGCGGACTCAACGTTATAACGATGCTGTCGAATTTACCCGCTCAGCCTCTGGTCAGAAAATCTTGGAAGTTTGCCCCCCTGATTTAAAAAATATGGCAGGTCGTCTTTCAAAGAATAAAGCCAAGATACGCTATAGCTATGATGTAGGAATAGAAACAGGTTTAAAGGCAATTGAAGACTGGAACAAGCTTTAATTCTTATACAAACAAATCCAATTTTCCTTTGGATGGCGAAGCGTTTTTTCTTAGTTCAATGATGGCAGCATCTTCGGTCTACGCATCCCTATCCAAAGCATGAACCAATTTCTTATCATCAATTCCATATTCCTACTTGGCAAATCTGCCTCAAAAGGCGCAAAATCTAGTTTTGTTTTTGTTATTTTTGGAATTTATTATGAATAATCAACCATCCCCAAAAAAAGATTCAAATGAAGAAACGGTATTGGGATGGAAATTTGTCATTATTGTCGGTGTGCTCAGCACGATCTTTTTAAGCTTTTTCTATTTGGCCATGACCCAAGAACCGGATTATATGCCAGGCGCACAGCGTAAAGCTCAACAACAGGAACATACTCAAAATAGCTCTTCAGCGAGTTCTGAAGTGGCTGCCCAAACTCAGCAACAGCCATAAACTCAGTCCAATTCAAGCTCATTCACTTCATTGTGAATTTACTGTAGAAGTGGCATCCGCATTTCAATATGAGGGATGCCACACTCATCATATTCATCCCCTTGCACCACAAAACCCAGCTGCTGATAAAATGACATCGCATGGACTTGTGAAGACAAATGCAGGAATATACGTCCCTGCTGCTTCGCAAAAGCAATAATCTCCAGCATAATCATTTGACCAAGACCTTGCCCCCGATAAGCCTTAAGCACAGCAACGCGCCCCACACTATTATTTTGCAATAATCGTGCTGTCGCAATCGGCTGATCCTGATCATAGATAACAAAATGTTGTGAGATCGCATCTTGCTCATCCCACTCATCCACTTCAGCAATACCTTGTTCCTGAATAAAAACCAATGTTCGGATCAATTTCGCATCTTGCTGTAATTGATCCCAATTTCCCTGTTTGACTTGGTACATCGTTTTCTCTGTTTTAATTAACACTTACAGCCAATATTCTCGACTGGCATCTGATCTTGTAATAATAATTCCAGACTCTGTTTTTCAATGCCATACATGGCTTTCAACGCTTGAATTTGCTGCATGATTTTGGCATCAGGTTGTTGAATATCTTTGCGCTTGGTTGCAAGAATCATTTTATTCTTACTGGTATGCTCCAAAGATACAAACTCAAAAACTTTGGTTTCATAACCATAGGCTTTAAGCAATAAAGCTCGCAAGGTATCAGTGAGCATTTCAGCCTGTTGCCCTGCATGAATGCCGAATTGCAACATCGGCTGTAACACCTCTGGACTTTGTAGCTGTGGGCGAAGTTCCTTGTGGCAACACGGTGCACACATAATCATGGATGCATTCAGACGAATACCAGTATGAATGGCAAAGTCAGTGGCGATATCACAGGCATGCAATGCAATCATCACATCTAACTTTTCTGGCTGATAGCTACGCACATCCCCTTCAAAGAAATCCAGATGACTAAAACCCGTTTGATCAGCCACATTCTGGCAAAACCCAACCAGATTCGAACGCAGTTCAACCCCCGTAATCAAGGGGGTCTTATGCTGCGCCTGCAAATAATCATATAAAGCAAAAGTTAAATAACCTTTGCCTGAGCCAAAATCAACAATATTCAATTCTTGCTGTGAAGCATCAATCTGTTCATACGCATGCGAAAAGATTTCAATAAATTTATTAATCTGTTTCCACTTCCGCGCCATGCTTGGAACGATTTGTCCTTTTTCATCAGTAATACCGAGATGCTTTAAAAATGGACTTTGCTGTTGTACATAGCGCTGCTTTTCACGATCGTGCTGCTGTTGCCCTACTTTGTCGGTAGATGCCTGTTTCTTCTGAGTGTTCAACATGGCTTTCTTCTTATTTTTCTTCAGTTGAACGTCTTGTTCAGTACTAAAGAGATTGGCTTGCTTAGACAGACTCAATAACTCAGCAATCTTTTCCAAACCTTCGGCAATACTATAATTTTTAGTGATGTCTTGTGTGCTGTGATGGTATAAGCAAGACAAGGTTGCCTGCCCCTGTAGTTCAATCACACGAAATGTCATCTTTTCTAGTTGCGCTATTTCGCCTTTGTACTGACTCAAAATCAGACGATCAAAGCTTTTATTTTCAATAGATTGCTGGATATCCAAGAAAAACTGCTGTTCTTGTTCAAAAGAAAAATTCGGCGCAAACATAATGAAAACCTGACAAATAGAAACTAAATTTTAAAGCGTCTTACTTTAAAAGGGAAATTGCATTGCGATACAGTTGTATTTTTATGCAACCAGATCGCTTGATGAACACAAACACATTGCTGGACTATGACCCCAAAGAAGAATTGATTAATGCCTATAGTCATGGGGCTGGCGCATTGTTGGCTTTAATTGCCTCAATCTTTTTGATCATCAAAGGCTATGGCCTGCCTTTAGGGCAATGGATCAGTTTATGGGTCTATGGCTTTAGCTTGGTACTGTTGCTCAGTAGTTCCATGCTGTATCACTTTGCCCAAGATGAACGTAAACGTTATTGGTATAAAAAACTGGATCATACCGCGATTTACTATCTGATTGCAGGCACCTATACCCCTTTTCTCAGTATTGCCATCCCAACCGCCAAAGCGCATTACTTACTGATCGCCTTATGGGCCATTGCCCTGATCGGTACTCTGTTCAAACTGGTATTCATTCATCGCTTCCAAAAAATTTCTCTAGCCGCCTATTTAGTCATGGGTTGGCTGGCTGTTTTGGTGATGGATGATATGCAACGTTACTTGTCTCGAGAAGCGGTGCAACTACTGATTGCAGGTGGTTTGGCTTATACCATCGGCACATTGTTTTATGCCTTAAAAAAGGTAAGATATACCCACGCAATTTGGCATGTTTTTGTGCTATTAGGCGCAGGATTACACTTTTTGGCAATCTACTGTTATGTATTATAAGTCCATATATAGCATTAAGTTTTCGAAGTAAAACTGCACATTCAAAAGGAATTTTTCAAGACAGTGATTAGGGGCTGTTGACGTTTCATCCATACATTGCGTTATTGGCTAAAACGACATAAACAAGGCATGAAACGCAAGCAATGGTATCCCCCTTGTCAAGTTTCATAACGCAGTTTAGGGAAGTTTTAGCCATAACCCTACGGGACAGGGATATTTTTTGCCGTTACTGCGTTATATCTTGCTTACTTAGAATGACTAAGTTTCGCAAGACATTCCTTGTACCGCCTAAAAAATTTCCACTGTCGCAAGCATCGGTGAAATATCAGCAGCCCCTATATGTTCTTGAATGAATAACATGAAGGTCTTGTATGTCGTCAAGCACTACGACTGCCACCCCAGAAGTGGCCAGCAATTCAAAAGTACGGGTATTATTTGCTAGCCTTGTCGGTACGACAATTGAGTTTTTTGACTTTTATATCTACGCCACAGCAGCAGTACTCATTTTTCCACACTTATTTTTCCCTGAAAGTAGCGATGGCGCTGCGGTGCTGAAGTCACTTGCGACCTTTGCGATCGCTTTTATTGCCCGCCCAATTGGTGCTGCAATTTTCGGACATCTCGGTGACCGAATCGGACGTAAAGCCACATTGGTTGCTGCTTTACTGACGATGGGTATTTCAACTGTCTGTATCGGCCTACTACCAACCTATGCACAAATTGGCCTTGCTGCGCCTCTATTGCTCGCCTTATGCCGTTTGGGTCAAGGTTTAGGCTTAGGTGGTGAATGGAGCGGTGCGGTACTGCTTGCCACTGAGAATGCACCAGAGGGCAAGCGTGCTTGGTATGGTATGTTCCCACAACTCGGTGCCCCGATCGGTTTTATCCTTGCAACAGGTTCATTTTTATTACTCAATGCTTTTATGTCTGAACAAGCATTCATGACATGGGGTTGGCGTATTCCATTTATTGCAAGTGCAGTGTTGGTTTTGGTCGGTTTATACATCCGTTTAAAGTTGCATGAAACCCCCGCGTTCCAAAAAGTATTAAACAAGCAAAAAGAAGTGAATGTCCCGTTTAAAGAGGTCATGACCAAGCATTTACCAATGCTCATCCTCGGTACGATCGCAGCAATCTGTACTTTCGTGGTGTTCTATCTCACCACCGTATTTGCCTTGAACTGGGGCACCACCAAGCTCGGCTATGCCCGTGGTGAATTCCTAGTATTGCAGCTCGTAGCGACATTATGCTTTGCTGCCTTTATTCCCTTATCTGCAATTTTTGCAGAGAAATTTGGCCGTAGAAATACATCAATTGCGGTATGTATTCTTTCAGCCTTGTTCGGACTGTGTTTTGCACCACTGCTCGGCTCAGGTAGCCCAATTCTGGTGTTCTTGTTCTTATGTATCGGTCTTTCGATTATGGGCTTAACCTATGGTCCAATTGGTACCGTATTGTCAGAAATCTTTCCAACTTCAGTTCGCTATACAGGCTCAGCTTTAACTTTTAACTTGGCAGGCATTTTCGGCGCATCCTTTGCACCGTATATCGCAACCAAGTTGGCAGAAAGTTATGGCTTAGGCGCAGTTGGTTTATATTTAAGTTTGGCTTCCATTTTATCGTTGATCGCATTTTTAATGATTCGTGAAACCAAGCATGATGATGTAAATAACCAAATTTAATCATTATTTTTCAGATGATCTGTGAAAAATACACGCTCAGATCATCTGAAATACCATTCAATTGCATAGTTTTTATCTTATAAAGTTGCGCTTAGGGCTGCATTCTTCCAAATATTTTTTGTGCTAAAATAACCGCCTTCATTTTTTTTAGACGATTGTGTTATGTACGCAGTGATTATCGTTGCCGTATTTTTAGTCAGCTTTTTGTATACCTATTTACGGGGTAAAGAGCGCTTAAAAGCATCTCGACAATTATTTGACCATTCGACATTTTTAGCACCGATCAACATGTTTATGACGGGCTTTTCTAAGTTGCCGAATCAGGCTTTCTTCGATGTGGCACAGTTCCCAGAACTGAAACCATTGCAGGATAACTGGCAAGTGATTCGTGAAGAAGCAATTCAACTGCAAAATCAAATTAAAGCTTCTGAAAAAAACAATGATGCAGGCTTTAATACCTTCTTTAAACGAGGCTGGAAACGCTTTTATCTGAAATGGTATCAAGATAGTCATCCATCTGCACATCAACTCTGTCCAAAAACGGTGGCGTTACTGGAAAGTATTCCATCAGTCAAAGCAGCCATGTTTACCGAATTGCCTTCTGGCAGCTACTTAGGTAAACACCGTGATCCTTATGCAGGATCGGTACGTTATCATCTTGGTCTAGTGACACCCAATAGCGATGATTGCTTTATCGAAGTCGATCAAGAGCGTTATAGCTGGAGAGATGGTGAAGCTACCGTCTTTGATGAAACCTTTGTGCATTGGGCTGAAAACAAAACCGATGAAACCCGTATTATCTTATTCTGTGACATCGAACGCCCGATGAAATGGGGTTGGGCACAAAAGTTTAATCACTGGTTTGGCCGTAATGTCATGTCTGCGGCAAGTTCGCCCAATGATGACCAAGACAAAACTGGTTTTATTAACCGTATTTTTAAATACGGCTATGCCGTGCATCACTATGGCCGTGGTTTAAAAGAGCGTAATCGCCCACTTTACTACGTATCAAAGTGGCTGCTTTTTGCTATCCTGATTGGCTTAATTTTATTACCAAGCTTTTTATAATAAAATTCTTCCATAAAAAAAGAGATGCAATTGCATCTCTTTTTTATTTCAAACAAATTGAAATTAATTTGCTTTAGCAGTCTGTGTACCTGCAGTTTGTGCCGCAGCCGCATTGGCCGCCTGAACAGCTGTTTCACCGATTAAAGCAATCTTCGCTTTCTCTTGGCTTTGTGCTGATAATGCAGGGTTTGATGCCACAATACGGTTAATATTTGCTGAGTTTGCAGGTGCGATTGCAGCCGTTTGCAATACGATTGGGCGGTTGCCTGTATCACCTAAGGTATAGCGAATGCCAGTACGTGGACTAATCACAGTTGTTACTTCACGCTTGACTTGCGCTTCAGCTGTATTGGTACCTTTTGCTGCCAATACTTTATCCACAGTTGTAGTTTGTGGTGCATCGTCTGCAAATGCAAAACCAGATACCGCCGCAGTTGCCAAAATTAAAAGTTGTAATGGTTTTTTCATTGTCTTCCCGCTTTTAATGCGAACTCAATCAAGATCTGTAAGTCCAATAATGAAACTACAAAGCGTGCTTGGACTCAAGTAAATTCTCGTAAAAAAAGCAGAGGCTGATGCTCTGCTTTTTTATTTCAGCTTAAATCAAGTTATGAACTTAGATTTTACCGTGACATTGTTTGTATTTTAGACCTGAACCACATGGACAAGGCGCATTACGACTTTCTGGTACTGGGAATGCATTTTCTGTCACTTCAGTTTCTTCAAAAGCAGTGACTTCACCCGTTAAACCATCAACATCATCATGCTCGAAAGACAGACGCATTGATTCAGCTTGACGTTGTTGCTGTGCTTCAAGTTCAGCTAACTCTTCTGCTGTCGGCACATGCACACGAGAAAGGTCCGTCACGACATCAGACTTGATCACACCCAACATATTCACAAACAAGTTAAAGGCTTCTTTCTTGTATTCTTGCTCAGGATTCTTCTGCGCATAACCACGTAAATGAATACCTTGACGCAGATAATCCATCGCCGCTAAATGATCTTTCCAATGGCGATCAAGTGAATTCAACATAAAGTGACGTTCAAGCATTGCTGCTGATTCATCACCCATTTGTTCACGGCGTTGACGATAACGTGCAATTACTTCATCAGTAATGCGTGCAATCAAACCTTCCTCATCTAAACGACGATCTTGGTCTAGCCATTGCTGTACAGGCAAGTCAATACCTAAATCTGCATGTAAAGCATTTTCCAAGCCTTCGATATCCCACTGATCATGAACCGACTCAGGTGGAATAAAGTCCGCAATTAAACCCTTCACCACTTCTTGATGCATTTCTTCGATGTAATCTTGTAAAGTGCTTTCAGCCAATACTTCATCACGTTGCGAATAAATGATCTTACGTTGTTCGTTGTTTACATCATCGTATTTCAATAAGTTCTTACGAATATCAAAGTTACGTGCTTCAACTTTACGCTGCGCATTTTCGATTGAACGACTGACCATTTTGTGTTCAATCGCTTCACTTTCTTGTAAGCCCATCGCACGCATCATGGCAACCACACGATCACCCGCGAAGATACGCATCAAGTCATCTTCAAGCGATAAATAGAAACGAGATACACCTGGGTCACCTTGACGACCGGCACGACCACGTAACTGGTTATCAATACGACGTGATTCGTGACGTTCAGAACCAATGATATGCAAACCACCCGAACTTAAAACATCTTCGTGATCTTTTTCCCATTGTGCTTGTAAGCGTGCTTCATCTTCAGGCGTTGAATTTTCAATTTTGGCAAGCTTGGCTTTCCAGTTACCACCCAGCAAAATATCTGTACCACGACCCGCCATGTTGGTCGCAATCGTCACCGCATTTGGACTACCCGCTTGTGCAATAATATCCGCTTCACGTTCGTGCTGTTTTGCGTTCAAGACTTCGTGATGAATACCAGCTTGTAGCAACTTAGAAGACAAGATTTCACTTGCTTCAATAGTCGCGGTACCAATCAAGATTGGTGCAACACCCTGCTGACGAATATTAGTAATTTCTTCAATAATCGCGGTGTATTTACCATTACGGTTTAAATAAATTAAATCGTTATGATCCTTACGAACCATTGGACGGTGCGTTGGAATAATGACAACATCTAGGCCATAAATTTCTTTCATTTCCGCAGCTTCAGTATCTGCAGTACCCGTCATACCTGAAAGTTTTTTATACAGACGGAAATAATTCTGGAAGGTTGTCGTTGCAAGCGTTTGGTTTTCAGGTTGAATTTCCATGCTCTCTTTGGCTTCAACCGCTTGATGCAAACCTTCTGACCAACGACGACCTGGCATGGTACGACCAGTGCTTTCATCCACAATAATGACTTCTTCTTTCTGAGTCTGTGGATTCACACCGATGATGTAGTGTACGTTCTTTTGATAAAGATAATGTGCACGAATCGCTGCAGTCACATGGTGAACCAAATTCAGGTTAGTTGCTGAATAAAGACTCTCGCCTTCAGCCAACAAGCCCATTTCAATCAGTTTTTGCTCAACCGTTTCATAGCCGACTTCAGTCATTTCAACTGAACGTTGTTTCTCATCGACCCAGAAATGCCCACCATCAGCCACTTTTTCTTCTTTCTGTGGACGTAATGTTGGGGGAATATTATTAATGAGCTGATAAAGATGAGATGAATCTTCACTTTGACCGGAAATAATTAATGGCGTACGCGCTTCATCAATTAGAATTGAGTCGACTTCATCGATGATGGCATAGCTTAAACCACGCTGTTTTTTCTCTTGTAGAGAAAACACCATATTGTCACGTAGATAGTCGAAACCGAATTCGTTATTGGTACCGTAAGTAATATCAGCAGTATACGCTTGTGCTTTTTCAGCAGGCATTTGCATGGAGTAAATCACACCAATGCTGAGCCCTAAGAATTCGAATAATGGACGGTTTAACTCAGCATCACGTTGTGCCAAGTAGTCGTTCACCGTAATCACGTGAACACCTTGACCGCTTAATGCATTGAGATAACACGCCAAAGTACCCATCAGGGTTTTACCTTCACCTGTACGCATTTCGGCAATTTTACCTTCGTGCAAGGTAATACCACCAATCAACTGCACGTCATAATGGCGCATGCCCATGACACGTTTTGCTGCTTCACGACACACCGCAAACGCTTCTGGCATTAACTTATCTAAACTTTCGCCATTACTAAAACGTTGTTTGAATTCTGGAGTTTTTGCAGAGAGGTCTGCATCGTTAAGAGCAGATATCGTCGGTTCAAGCGCATTAATTTGTTCAACAATTTTACGCATGCGTTTGAGCTCACGCTCATTTTTTGTACCGAAGATACCTCCGATCAGACTTGCCAACATGAATAAACTCTCTAATCCTGTTTGTTATAAGGTTTGTCAATTTCAACAAACCCTAGGTCGGTTAATTTTTTCTTAGCTGTTATTATGGAGTCAGAAATAAGAACTACAAGTGCTTTGCATTCAAACAGGCAAAAAAATCTGCGAGGCGATTCTGACATCACACAACCAAAGAGCGTTAATGTAGCAAATTTGCATTTAACTTACATCGATTTGAATGTGTATTTCTGATCATTTTTTAGCATCACTACTTATTCATATCCAAAAAATTCATAACAAAATGAAAAAACAATCTTTTTATTTATAAAGAGAATACTGCATATTGAATAGAGATAGAAAACATAAAGAATGTATAGAGGACTGATCATGACATTACGTTTAGGCGACATCGCCCCAAATTTCCAACAACAATCAAGCCAAGGCGATATTGATTTCTATGGCTTTTTAGGGGATAGCTGGGGAATCCTTTTTTCCCATCCTGCCGACTACACCCCAGTCTGTACCACGGAACTTGGCTATACCGCAAAGCTAAAAGATGAGTTTGACAAGCGTGGAGTGAAAGCCATCGCCCTTTCAGTCGATGATGTTGAATCACATCAAGGCTGGATTCAGGACATCAACGAAACGCAAAATACCACGGTCAACTTCCCGATTATCGCGGACAAAGACCGTAAAGTTTCTGAGCTATATGGCTTTATTCATCCAAATGCCAGTGAGACTTTAACGGTACGTTCATTGGTGATTATTGACCCGAACAAGAAAGTTCGCTTGATTATTACCTATCCTGCGTCGACAGGCCGTAATTTTAATGAAGTATTGCGTGTGGTAGATTCACTACAATTAACTGACAAGCATAAAGTGGCAACCCCAGCAAACTGGCAACATGGCGAAGATGTGGTGATTGTGCCTTCATTGAAAGATGAAGAAGAAATCAAACAACGCTTCCCGAAAGGCTATAAGGCGGTCAAACCATATTTAAGACTCACCCCCCAGCCTGAACAAGATTAAAGCGTATGCTTTAATCGCAGTGCAAGACAAACGAAGTGCGTAGCAATAAAGACGAGCAATGCTCGTTCCTGAGAAGCGGCTAAAGCTTCGCAAGAAGATGAGCAGCTATGCTGTGAGCTAAGCGTGCAAGACAAACGGAGTGCGTAGTAGAGGATAAACCCAAGCAGTAAGAAAATAATATTAAATCTGAATAACATGCATCTCAGCCTATCCTCTGGATAGGCTTTTTTATATACCAGCAAAAATTGTTTTGGTATTTCTGAATCAATCGGTTATAAAAATAATTCGATCCGCTACACAATAAAAAAAGCACCATGATCTACAATATCCACCATCTACATTGTGGCAGCTTCTGCCCGACTTGTGCGCCATTATTTGGACAAAAAGGTTGGAAAGCGCACCTCGTTTGTCATTGCCTGTTGATTGAAACTGATCGTGGCTTAGTCTTAATTGACACAGGTCTAGGGCTTCAAGACTATTTACATACTGAACAGCGTTTAGGCCGTTTACTTAAACAGTTTGGTTCAATTGTGCCGAATTTAAAACTTACTGCCATCCAACAAATTCAACAGCTCGGCTTTAACCCCAGTGATGTAAAACATATTTTTGTGACCCATTTAGATTTTGATCATGCCGGTGGAATTTCAGACTTCCCCAATGCCACTGTACATCTCTTAGCTGCGGAATTTAATGCCACTCAATCACTCACAGCCAAAGGCAAGCTCCGTTATAAAACGGAGCAATTCAAACAACATCGCCATTGGAGCTTTGCGGAACATAGTGAAGGTGAATCTTGGTTTAATCTACAAAAAGTCAAAGGATTAGCCTTATTTCAAGAGGAAATCCTAATGATTCCACTGATTGGCCATACTGCTGGACACTGTGGGATTGCGATTAAAAAGACTGATGGCTGGGTCCTATTCTGTGGCGATGCCTATTACACCCACTTGGAACTCAATCCAAAAAATAAACTCAGAGCCTTAGATTTCACTGAACGCTTATTGGCTGAAAATAATCAACTGCGTTTGCAAAACCTCAAGCAGTTACAATATCTCGCTCAACATGAACCAAGCATTGAGTTAATTTGTGCGCACGATCCCGTCGAATTCAATCGTTATCAGTAATATGAAAAAAACACTCCTTGCCCTCACCCTGATTTCTACACTCAGTGTAGGCGGATGCATGAAGCATTCAAGCCTCAATGATGAACAACGTCCAAAAAACTGGGGAACACTGATTTCACAGCAGCATAATTTTTATCAAATTAGCAATGATGTATTTCGTAGTGATCAGCCCAGCAATGAACTCATTCCAAGCTTAAAACAATATAACATTGATACGGTCATCAATCTCAGAGCCAAAAATGAAGATGCCAAAGTTTTAAAAGATCAACCGTTTAATCTTGTGCATATTCCAATTTATACATGGGCCATCAATCGTCAAGATCTATTACAGACCATGCAAGCGATTCAGACAGCCAAAGAAAAGAATCATAAAATTTTAGTGCATTGCTACCATGGTTCTGACCGTACTGGTGCAACCATTGCCATGTATCGGATTGTTTTTGAAAACTGGTCAATTGATGATGCGGTCAAAGAGATGAAACAAGGAGGCTATGGCTTCCATGTGATCTGGAAAAATATTGATCATTTATTTACGCCTGAAAATGTAAAATGGATTCAACAACAACTGTCTAATCCATCTCGCTAAACATTGGAATTATTTTGGACCAAGCTCTATTTATTTAGCAAATAGAGCTTATTAAAGAAGCTAAATTGTCCAGTCATCATGAATCAACCTGCACAATATACTGCTCAAAATTGCATGATCACCAAGCAAGTTTTACTTGCCCTTCTGCTTTTCAAAAAGCTGAATGAGCCAGCCATAGCTTCAAAATTTCAGAATCACCACCATCGCTATCCGTGACCAATAAGAACACTTCCCCATCGGATCTCGACTCCAACCAAGTAATCCCTTCAACTTTAATCGCGAGCGTTTTACCTTCTTCATCTTGAATCAAATGGCTAGATAAGGCTTTACCATCTGGCGAAAACAGCAAAATAAAACTACCCAGCACATCACCATCGTCATAGGTATTTAATGTTTGCTCAACCGCTGCCGTGGCGACAATTAGATTTTTATCCACAAAAAAATAGGCATCAGAAATCCCACTTGCAGCCCCCTCAATCTCAGGCAAATTGAGATTAAGCGAGTTGATAAGCGCGTTTTCTAACGATTTTCCTGCTTGAATTTCAGCTAAATCAAAGACTAAAACACCATGATGGCGATTAATATTGCCACGTTGAAAGATATAGAGATGATGATGGTCTGAACATACGGCTTCTATATTCAGTTCAGCTCCACCCGTTAATTCAACGCTGTTTTCTAAAAAGTGATAATCGACTGCATCCAGAAAAATGCGGATTTGATTGTTAGATGGATTATAAAGTAATGCTTGTTTTCGATTTTCGGTAGAACCTGATCCCATCACCAGTAGTTGCTGTTGCCCATCTAAGGTTATGCAACTTAGTGCTTCAAAATCAGGCTTTTTTGCTTTGCTCAATACACTAAATGATATTTGCTCAGACGACTCAGATAACGGAACTTTTTCAAAAACCGTTGCACTACCTATATTGTTGTTTCGATTGGTTTTGAGTAAGTAACGGACATCGTCCCCAACAAGGTAAACATCGTCCCCTATACAGGCGACACCAGAGAGTGCACTAACATCAGAATCTTGTGAAAAAACAAATCGTTCTAATATTCTGATCGCTGTATTCATGATCGCGAGTCCCCTATTTAATTTTGCTGGAACACTCACAGCATGAATAAAGCCTGTGATGTGTTCCTGATTTGATCTAGGGGATGATCAAGGTTTATCGTTGGTCAAGCGGAACCCAATCAATCACCCAAGCAGATTTCATATTTAAGCTTTCATCCGTTGTGATTTTCTTACGCGTGTTATCCGCAGTATCACGATCCTTGGCAGGACCAACCATAATACGGATTCCTTTAGAGGTCTGGCTGGTCGTTACCTTGTAGCCTTTAGCACGTAATTTCGACACAACAGCATCTGCATTGGCTTGGTTTGCTGCCAAAGCGACTTGTACCATCCACTTTTTATCGCCATTTTCCATCAGATCGCGTGCTTTCTCAGCCTCAGCTTTCTTCTTAGTATCTTCGTCAGCTTTGCGTTTTTTCTCATCAGCAGCTTTCTTCTCTGCTTCTGCCTTACGTTTATCTTCTGCTGCTTTCTTGTCAGCTTCTGCTTTGCGTTTATCTTCAGCGGCTTTCTTGTCTGCTTCTGCTTTACGCTTATCTTCTGCAGCTTTCTTGTCTGCTTCTGCTTTACGTTTATCTTCGGCTGCTTTCTTGTCTGCTGCTTCAGCTTTACGCTTATCTTCCGCTAACTTCTTATCAGCATCAGACTTTTGTTGATCTGTTTTCTGTTGTTCAGCGCGCTTCTTTTCATCCGCTTTACGTTTTTCATCCGCAAGTCGTTGAGCCTTGGCTTTTTCATCTTCAACCAATTCAGGTGGAATATTATCCGAGCTTTCTTGAGCTGCAGTACGACGTGCATTAATCGCTGCATATTCTTCCGCAGCTTTACGTGCTGCTGCTGCTTCGGCCTGTTGCTGCATCTTTAAGAATTCAGCTGCACGCGCTTCTTGTTCAGCCACCGCTTTTTCACGTGAACGACGCTGTTCTTCCAGCAACCGCTTTTCTGTTTCCACATCGACAGCCAATGGTTGTAATGACACCATTTCGCTGTCTTGAGCTGGCTGTGCTGTTTTCGGTTTAGACTCAGTTTTGGGAATCGGATGAGTAACTGGAGCTTGCGTGTGATCTTGCTCAATTTCATCATTGCCCTTTAACAGCAATGCAGCTAATAAAACACCACCACCGAGTAGAACAACGCCGCCCATCCAACGTTGTTTGTTATTCATCGACATTCTTCTAAATACTCCCAGACCGCTTCTAAAGTATGAAACGAACCACAGACTAAAATCAGCTGATTGTTATTACTTTGTTTCAGCACAGTTTCAAACGCTTGCTGGATACTGCCGAACTCGTATACCTGTTGCCCTTGCAATGCATCATGGATCTGTTGCACTGGTGCGGCTCTAGGCACATCTAAATTAGCAATAAACCAATCTTTTACTGTTGTTTTTAGTAAATCAGTGACCGATGGAATGTCTTTATCGGCCAGCATTGAAAATACTGCAACAACATCTGTGTACTGTTTATTGTATTTTAAGAATTTTCGCAACTGCTTCAATAAAAATTCGACACCATGTGCATTATGCCCAGCATCAAAAATTACGGTTTTATCTTGGATTTGTCGTATTTCAAAACGACCTTGTAAGCGTGCTTGTTGAATCCCCGTAGCAATCGCTGCTTGAGAAACCTCAACACCACTCACCAATACAGCAGCTACTGCGGTAGAAATATTGTCGAGCGCTAGTTGTCCAACAGGAAGCTGTAAGGTTGTGCCAGAAGACGCAAATGACCAAGTTTGGCAATCATCATTCTGCTGGTAAAAATAATCTCGATTCAAGGCATATAGCTGAGCTTGGGTTTCAACTATTTTATCTTGAATGGCTTGTGGCAGTTGTTGCTGACCTGCGAACACCACTGGAATATTCGGACGAATAATCCCTGCTTTTTCAAATGCGATTTTTTCTACGGTGTCGCCGAGCCAATCTAGATGATCTAGACCAATATTGGTAATCACAGCAATATCAGGATCGATCACATTGACCACATCAAGACGACCGCCTAGACCGACTTCAAGCACCCAAACATCACATTGTTGCTGTTTAAAAATCAAAAAAGCAGCCAAAGTGGTTGCTTCAAAAAAAGATAGACTTAAACCACATTCACGTCGTGCTTGATCGACTAAAACAAACGCATCCACCAAACTTCGATCATCAACTTCAGCACCCGCCAACTTTACCCTTTCATTAAAACGATAAATATGCGGTGATTGATACAGGCCAACCTTGTAACCTTGCGCATTTAAAATCGCAGCCAAGGTTGTGGTGGTTGAACCTTTACCATTGGTTCCAGCGATGGTAAACACCTTCGCCTGAGGTTGCATCACACCGAGCTTTTCAGCGACGGGAATGACACGTTCTAAACCTAAATCAATGCCTGTAACATGAACATGGCCCCAATAATCGAGCCATGTTGTTAATGTGTCTGTTGAATGTGGTGCGAGTGGTTTCAAGGTAAATTCATCAGCTTAGCGACAAGTCTGTATACAGTATCACGTAATGCATGACGATGAACGATCTGATCGACCACACCATGATCAAGCAAATATTCTGCACGTTGGAACGGTTCTTCCAGTTTTTCACGTACTGTTTGTTCAATCACGCGTTTACCTGCAAAACCAATCATCGCTTTCGGTTCAGCAATATGGACATCACCAAGCATCGCCAATGAAGCGGTTACACCACCGTATACAGGATGAGTGAGTACCACCAAGTATGGAACACGCGCTTCTTTCATTTTTTGGATTGCAGCCGCAGTACGCGCCATCTGCATTAAAGACAACATGCCTTCTTGCATACGTGCGCCGCCAGAAGCAGCAAAACAGATCATTGGTTGATGCAAGGCGATTGCGCGTTCAGCGGCCTGTACAAAACGGTCGCCAACGACAGTACCCATTGAACCTGCCATAAAATCAAACTCAAAGGCACATGCAATCAGATCTAGGCCTTTCAACGAACCCTGCATTACCACAAGTGCTTCGGTTTCATCTGTTTTGTCTTGTGCTTCACGAATGCGATCTGGATAAGGTCTGCTATCTACAAATTTTAATGGATCTTTGGGATTAAATTCTTGACCTAACTCACCATTCACTTGATCAAAGAACCAGTTCAAACGATCACGCGCACGCATATGTAAGTGCTCATCACACTGAGGACACACATAGGCATTAAATGACATTGCAGTACGTGTTACCAGCGCATGGCACTCAGGACATTCAATCGTAGGCTCAGTAAAGGTCGCTTTAAATATCTGTTGTTGATCTGCAACCTGAATACCTGGGACATGACGCTCAGTCCAAGGTGTTGAAGGGTTAAGAACCTTCCCTGATGTTAACTCTTGACTCATACTAACTCATCGAGCGCAGCTCGAAGCTCCTTCACTTTATTCACCGTCTGTTGCGCAGCTTCATCCGCTGGCAATGTCGCAAAAGATTTAACGAAAGCACTTCCTACAATCACGGCATCGGCAACTTGACCCATTGCTTTTGCAGACGCAGCATCACTAATCCCGAAACCAACACCTACTGGTACATTGGTCTTAGACTTAATTTTTGCAATACGCGCTGCTGCTTCAGAGGTATCTAAAGTTGCTGCACCTGTCACACCTTTGAGTGACACATAGTAAACAAAGCCGCTCGCCTGATTGACCACATGTTGGATACGTTGGTCGGTTGAAGTAGGTGCAAGCAAGAAGATCTGATCCATTCCATTTTGTTGAAGAACTTCACCTAATTGCTTAGACTCTTCTGGCGGTAAGTCCACCAAAAGCACCCCATCCACACCACAGTCTTTCGCATAAGCAACAAACTTTTCATAACCAATGACTTCGACAGGATTTAAATATCCCATCAATACCACTGGTGTGGTTTGGTCTTTTTCACGAAAGACTTTCACCATATCCAATGCATCTAAGGTATTGGTTCCGCCTGCCAAAGCACGCTCAGCGGCTAAAGCAATCACAGGACCATCTGCCATTGGGTCAGAGAATGGTAGACCCAGTTCAATGACATCGACACCCGCTTCAACCATTTGGTGAAGCAATGGAACGGTTACCTGTGGATGCGGGTCACCTGCCATAACATAAGAAACAAGCGCTTTACGTTGCTGAGATTTAAGCTGTTCAAAACGAGTGGCAAGACGTGACATAGGATTATGCTTTCCTGATTTATATAAATTAAGGAGTTGTTTGTAGTCATACAAAAACACTGCATTGTAACGCTATTTTTTGTTCATTGAACAGAGTTTGACGTGAATGCGACAGTGAATCTTGCTACTTACAACAGCCTTGCTACATTTATCTATATTTTGAGTTTTTTCTCAATGATCAAAGCTTCCTAATTTTGGACTGATCGCATAGCATTTTAGAAATCAGCCAAGCTCCTTTATACTAGCCGCAATTTTTAAGTTTTCTTTTTATTTTTATGTCTGCCCACTCTCAGGAAAAAGTACAAAGCAATGCCCTTGCTTTGCTACCGCTATTGGTATTTTTGATCATCTTTCTCGGGAGTGGTGTCTATCATTCAATGATTGGGACAGAATTTGCCTTCTATCAAGTCAAAGCACCTGTTGCTGCTATTCCAGCCGTCATTTTGGCGTTGTTGTTATATAAGCAAAAACTCAATGCAGCAATTGAAGAGTTTTTGCAAGGCGCCAGTCACCCTAATCTGATTCTGATGTTTATGGTATTTATGCTGGCAGGTGCTTTTGCCAGTGTCTCCAGTGCCATAGGCAGCGTCGATGCGACGGTACAGTTGGGACTTTCACTTATTTCGCCAGAATTTGTCTTACCCATGCTGTTTATCATTGCCGCGTTTATTGCAACAGCAATGGGAACATCAATGGGCACCATTGCCGCCTGTGCCCCAATCGCCTTTGGTTTTGCCCAAGCCACTGATATTGCGCCAGTATATGCAATTGGTGCTGTAGTCGGTGGTGCCATGTTTGGCGACAATTTATCTATGATCTCAGATACTACCATTGCTGCAACCCGTAGCCAGAATGTCGAACTGAGAGATAAGTTTAGAGTCAATGTCTGGATTGCACTCCCTGCGGCCATTATGACCTTATTGGTCTACATTTCGATGAGCCATGAGGCGGAAGCGATTCAATCAACCCCTTATGATATCTGGCTGATTCTGCCTTATCTAGCTGTGTTTTTCCTCGCTTTTACCCGCCTGCATGTCCTCGCGGTACTGATGATCGGTGTAATTTTATCGGGCTTGATGGGATTGATTGAGAAGCCAGACTTCGACTTACTCAAGTTAAATAGCGCGATTTATGATGGCTTTGTCGGCATGTTTGAGGTGGCATTACTTTCCATGTTGTTAGGTGGATTATCCACCTTGATGCAAAAAGAAGGTGGTTTACAGTGGTTGATCCAACGTATCTATGCCATTACAAGCCTATTCAAATTCGGTAAACAACGTGCTGGTGAATTAGGGATTAGTTTCCTAGTCGTATTCTCGAATCTCTTTGTGGCCAATAACACCGTGGCAATTATTTTATCGGGCGATATGGCGCGTGAAGTGGCAAGAGAATATGGCGTAGATCCTAAACGCAGTGCGGCTTTACTGGATATTTTTTCTTGTGTAATTCAAGGGATTATCCCCTACGGCGCGCAACTGCTGTTGGCCTGTTCGATTGCCAAACTCTCACCCGTTGAATTGATTGGCAATATTTATTATTGCTGGATCCTTGCAATTTGCGCAGTCCTTGCCATTGTCTTTAATTATCCGCGCCTCAAAACACGTTAAATCCTGTGCGAAATACGAGACTCGGAAATGTCGTTCACAACCTGCGTGGTCTCAGTAAAATACTGTTTCTGCGAAATAATGAAAGAAATACAAGAAGTGAACAGGTTTTGTGAATGACAATGGTTTTGCCTACTTTTGCCAAAACAAAAGTAGGTCGAACCGAAGGTTTATCCAATAATTAGGTGAGAATACAGCAAGACTCTGTTGAGAAAATTTCTATTTAAATAAGACTTACGCCCAGTGGAAAGATTCATTTAAAATCTAAAGAGATTTTAAAAACTGCTTGGGAGTAACTCCTGTCCAACGCTTAAATGCACGTCCAAACGCACTCTGATCAGCATAATTCAGCCGCTCCGCAATCTCAGAAAAAGATTTACCTTGCTGCAAATACAGCTTGCTCTGCTCTAAACGATATTGATCCAGCACATCCTGAAAATTTAACTCATAGGCCTTCAGTTGGCGTTGTAGCGTCCGTTCCGAACAGTGCAGACGTTTTGCCACATAACTTTGCAATACCTCTTCCTGCTGCAATAAACCTTGCTCGATAAAGCCATGTATTTTTTGACGAAATTGCTGCTGTTGTACCTCAAAAGAACTCACGCTATTCAATGAATGCTGTGCTTGAGTGGATAACACTTGATTCAGTTGCAGATCGGCAGCAATACTTTTTGCCTTCAAAATTTGATTGGAAAAGCGGATGGCATACTGCCCCTGCTGAATCTGAATCGGACAACCATAGAATTTTTCAAAATGATAGAGCGCGGTATGCGGCGCATAGCCAAATTGGATCATCTGCGGTGGCACTAAAGCATCCTGCACAATCGATTGTGAAATTTTAAAGATCAAGGCCAGATTGAGCTCATACATTTCTCGATAATCGCTATAGGATGCACTCCAAACAATTTGAATATATTCAGAAAACTGCTGTACATCGAGTTGTTCTAAATTGGTTTGTTTAAACACTAGAGAATAATAGCGTTGTAAGAGTTGAAGTGCTTGTTGTAGATCAATACTGGTCGATGCTAAATAGCCCATCAGACCCAAATCTTGTAAATTGGCATGCTCTGCCAATACCAAAGTAATCGGACGAGTAAAGTGTGCTTGAGCAGCCTGTAACAACAAGGCATAGCGTTCGACATCAAAGTCACGCTCATCGGGGTTTTCCAAACAGGCTTGAAAGGCTTGCCAAAGTTCAGGTGCAACAACTTTAGACAAATCAATTTGTTCCTGTTGTAAAACACGATTAAACAAACGCAAATATCCAATGATTATTTTAACTGACATGGGTCAATCTCATCCTGAGCTGTCGTTATTTGTATAAAACTTGGCTGTAACTGTCAAAACATTTCATCGGAGTTTTTCCATACTGAGTGCATGAAGAAAAACAAGGAATAGTCAAGATGAATGCACATGTTTCCTATCAAGTTGATCCGGTAGTGAGAACGAAACTGGACTTCCACCTCGACCAAGCGCCACGCTTCTGGTTTGGGGGTGATCCGTTCCGTACTCGTATGTTTGATGCTTTAAGCCTCACCTTCCCTGATGGCGAGCGCTACTTTATTGAATGTGTCCGTTTATTCCGTGACAAAATTGATGATCCAGACTTGCAGGAACGTGTTGCTGATTTTATCCGTCAGGAAGCACAACATGGCATTGCACATGACAAAATGAACCAAGTCATGAAAGATCAAGGGATGCCTGTGGATCAGTTCACGGCGCGTTTAAAGAAAATCTTTAGATTTGAACTCAAGAATCGTTCTCCGCAATACAACATTGCTATGACCGCAGCAGCCGAGCATTTAACTGCACTAATGGCCGATACCTTCTATAGTAAAAAAGAAACCTTAGCGGAAGCTGATCCATTTGTACGTGCGCTTTTTGCTTGGCATGCGATTGAAGAAATGGAACATCGTGATGTGGCTTTTGATGTGATGCGTGAAGTTGGTGAAGTACCTGAAGCCACTCGTCGCTTTGCCCTAGTGTTCACCACAGTGATGATGTTTGGCTTCACCCTGTATCGTACTGATGTCATGCTCAAAACTGATGGTTTTAACTTAAGACAACGTTTTGATATGGCACGTAAAGGTTTGCCTTGGTTCTTTGGTCGCAACGGGATTTTAACCGCGAAAAAAGCGCAATATAGCGACTGGTTTAAAAAAGATTTCCATCCGAATCAACATCCTGTTATTCGCCAGTATGATGTCTGGATTGATACTTTAGCTAAGACCAATGACCCAATTGCAGCAGGTGAAGCATTCTGGCAAGCGGGGTTATAAATTAGATTTAAGCGATATCTATTAAAATATTGGGCTAATCGGCATTAGCCCAATAATATCTTCAGGATTACATATATTGCCTGATACCGCCTACACGTCGCCCCTTAATCCAATCCTTAGGATTTATAGCACTACCCACTTTATTAACGACTAACAATCCAATTATTGGTGTGATGAACATCAATATAAGTAATGCACTAGCTCTACTATCACGTCGCTGGCGAGCTGTTTGCCCAGATGGGTTTATTAGTGTTATAAGATTAATAATCCAAATAAACGCTAACGGTAATTTTGTAAACACAGCTAAGCACGTCTTTAATATATTTTTTTGGTTATCCTTATAACTACGAATCAACATTATCAAAAATAATGTAAAAGATATAATTCCAGATAAGATAAGCCCCCATATAGGATTTCCACCGAACATATGAAAAAGGAAAAAAATACCCAAAAATGATACTGGTATCAAAAAAGTTAAGCCTAAGTCGTCATAATCAATGAAAACAACTATCTTTCTATTTTTTCCTGCCCCTAAAAAGATCCCTAGCACGACAATAGAAAATGCTAAGAACAAAAGAATATTGTATATATTATAAGCTTCCACCCTCACCCCCTCTTAAGATTATTTTAATACATTTCATTAACTAAACAATTCGAACCATAGAAGATCATATCAACAAAAAAAATCATTTAAATTTAAAACATCTTATCTTTTTTATAGAAATATTTATAAAATAATATGCTCTCCTTCAATACACTCATACCATACAGATGATTAAAAAGTCAGAATTCTGACTTTAAGATCACCACTTCGCGTAATGTTGTTCTAATAAGCCATATTCATTATCTAAGGTCACTAACTCCACCTGTTCATGTGCAATCGTACCACTGACTTTGGCTTGCCATTGATTAAACTGACTGCCAATCAAACGCAGATTAATATTTTCAAAACGGCACCAGCCTGTTTCCACCATCAAATTCAAACATCCACCCAAAGAACGAATCGACCAAGTATTTTCATTTTGCTGTTCAAATAAAACATCCGTCAGTGGAAACAAACGACCATTCACCCATAAGGCATTTTCATTACCAAAACTTTCATTGACTCCTGAAGCCAGATTAAGGCCAATCCGACGGTCCTGCGCATCACGGAACTGGCAAGACAACCAAAACCAAGCTGTTTCAGGGCGCAAAAAACCACAGGTATCATCCAAAGCCGCAAGGCTATGGGCATTAAATTCAATCTGTTGTCGATCTGGGCTGATAAAGAATCCTTCAACCGCCAATGTGGTTTGTTTCTGGGTATAGGTCCAGCCATTAATCCCCGTCGGGCTACATAAACTTAAGGCATCCGTACCTGCACAAAAAATTCGGGCTTTCAATTGAACCTCACCATGTTTGGTCACTTGGATATAGCGCACCCCATTGGCATGCTGCATATCGAATTGATAAGCCGATTTTTTAAACGAACTTTGGCTAAATAAGGGCTGTTCATCCAATTGGGTCTTTAGAGCCAATGGCTGAATCGCATTCCACTCAATCACTTTCTCTGATTGATGGTCGTAGACATAGAAAAAACCATGCCCTGCCCAAGACAAATCAACAATCGCAACCCCAATACTGTAGTGCTCATGCTGCAAACCACAGAATTTAAATTTTTTATATTTAAGTTGTTTGCGCCAGCCTGTTAGCACCTGCCCAAAAGGCGTTTTATAAATATAGTCGTCCAGATTAATCCGCGAAGGGACTTGCTCAAAACGTCCGTAACGCGGTTGACCATTGGCTTGTATCAAATCCATTTTATATTCCATGATTGCTAGGTCGCATCTACGCCCATAATAGACTGTAAGTGATCAAATTTACTACTATTTTTATATAAATAACTGCAACGAAATTCACATTTTACCGGATAAATCCAAGCCCTTAATGGACTTTTTTAGCTCACAATTTCATCAAATATTCATACAGACCTTTTATTTTAAAAAACAATCTTATACCACTCGATCAAAACCATGATGACTCAACGACTATTAAAAGCAAACGTGCTCTGTCTCATGATGCTTGCTTTAACAGCTTGTAACGACAATGATGACAATAACGAGACACCGACCGTTGAACGTAAAAATCAGAATATCAACATTCTCGCCTTCAATGATTTTCACGGTAATTTAGAACCACCAAAACGTTTCATTGAAGCAGATGATCCAACTGATAACAGTAAAACAGTACGTATTCCTGTTGGTGGGGTGAGTTATTTTGCCGATGCCATTAAAAAACTACGTGTGCAATATCCAAACAATGCAGTGGTTTCAGCGGGTGACTTAATTAGTGCTTCCCCACTCACGTCATCATTGTTCTTGGATGAGCCAACCATTGAAACAATGAATGACATTCAGATTGATTTCAACGCGGTTGGTAATCATGAATTTGACCGCGGTACAGATGAATTACGTCGTTTGCAAAATGGTGGCTGTCAGCAATATACCAGTGCCAAACCCTGCCAGATCAATCCAAAATTTGAAGGTGCAAAATTCAATTTCTTGGCCGCCAACGTCTCAATGAAAGATGATCCCAAGAAAACCCTGTTCCCAGCCTATAAAGTTAAAACTTATGGCGGCATTCCAGTGGCCTTTATTGGGATGACCCTGAAAGCAACACCAAGTATCGTGTCAGCTGCTGGCATTAAAGATGTCGACTTTCATGATGAAGCCGATACGGTGAATGCCTTGATTCCTGAGTTAAAAAAACAAGGGATTGAAGCGATTGTGGTGGTGGTGCATGAAGGTGTGGCACCAAGTACTAAATTTAATAAGAAAACTTGTGATGGTCTTAGTGGCCCATTACTTGGTATCCTCGATCGCTTAGATCCTGCAGTCGATGTGGTGGTTTCTGGCCACACGCATCAATCTTATATCTGTGACTATGCCACTAAGAATCCACAAAAACCGTTCTTACTTACTTCTGCGGGCCAATACGGCACAGCCATTACCAATATTCAATTAGAACTGGATGGCAAAACAGGTGATGTGATTAAGAAGGACGCCAAACAAGTTCCGATTCAAAGTGAAGCCTATACCTCTGGTACAACCACAGTGAACTTGACGGATCTATACGAAAAATTTAATAAAACCCCAAGCATTGAGGCGATTCTGGATAAATATCGCCAAGCCGTCACCACCATTTCAGCCCGTGTGGTCGGTACAGCCAATGGTGTCATTAATCGTAATGCCACCGAAAGTGGAGAAAGCCCACTCGGAAATTTAATTGCTGATGCACAACAAGCCATGGCACTCGCAGCAAGTAATCAAGGTTCTGACTTTACCCTGATGAATCCGGGGGGGGTTCGTGCCGACTTATTGGTGAATAGCAGCAATCAGATCACCTTTGGTGATGTCTTTACCGTACAGCCTTTTGGTAATTCAATTGTGACGCTGAGTCTAACAGGTAAACAGATCCGTGACGTGTTAGAACAGCAATGGTCTGGTGCAAACGCAGCCACAGTTCGTATCTTACAGCCATCAAAAGAGTTCAGTTATTCGTATAAGAAAGACAACTCGACTTCACCACGCGCCAGCAATATCTTGGTTGCAGGACAAGCGCTGAATGATAGCAAGGTTTACCGTGTGACGGTCAACAGCTTCCTCGCGGATGGTGGTGATAACTTCACGGTATTAAAAGAAGGTAAAAATCCAGTCGGTGGTGGACAAGATATCGATGCCTTAGAAAAATATGTGGTGCAATACTCACCGCTGAATGCACCGAAAACCGATCGAATCAAACTGATTCCTTAACTACATGCACAATAAAAAAACAGGGAAGCAATTGCTTCCCTGTTTTCATTTTATCTATCGATTAATCCAAGGTTAGATAAGTATTTTCCCAAATTGTTGGGCTAAACTCACCTTGAACTAAATGGATATAACGCCCTGCAACATGATCAATTGGAATACAATCATCAACATCCACCACACGATCGGTATGCGGTTTATGCCAATCTTGTTCGATAAATTGTTTACCCAACTGTTTTGCAATCACTGCATCTGGTGCAATCACCAAATGGTAGCGATGTAATTCACCAAAAGCGTTAAGTGAATATCCACCTAGGTTAATCAAATATAATTTTTCATCCAAAGCCGACGGTGCGGCATCGGAAAACTGAATTTGATAATTCACGCCTTGTGATTGAACACCTGAAATCTGTGCCCAAGCATCGATATGTAAACCTTTCGACTCACCAAACCAAGCTTGTTTGAGCTGAGGTATGACTTCAGACAATGATTCACCTATTGCCATTACCACATCATGGACTTCGGTATTGGCTCTGGCATGTCGGCCACCCAACATCACCATAAACAAACTTGGCATTGTAAAAACTTACATCTCGACCATTTCAACGCCATCAATACGCGCAACGGTCATCAAGTCTTTATCACCACGACCTGAAACTGTTGCAATAATGATTTGATCTTTCGACATGGTTGGCGCAAGTTTCGTGACGTAAGCCATCGCATGTGAACTTTCAAGTGCAGGAATAATCCCTTCGATTTGAGTAAGATCACGGAAACCTTGTAAAGCTTCATCATCATTGATTGGCACATATTCAACACGGTTCATGTCTTTTAAGAAACTATGCTCAGGACCAACACCTGGATAGTCCAGACCCGCTGAAATACTATGTGTTTCAATGATCTGACCTTGTTCATCCGACATCAAATAGGTACGGTTTCCGTGTAACACTCCAACATGACCTGCATTCAACGGCGCAGAGTGTTTACCTGTTTCTATTCCATAGCCAGCAGCTTCGACACCATACATTTTCACATCTTGATCATTCAGGAATGGATAGAACAAGCCCATCGCATTTGAACCACCACCTACACAAGCCACTAAAGCATCTGGCAAACGCCCTGCTTGCTCTTGAATTTGACGACGTGCTTCGCGACCAATAATCGACTGGAAATCACGAACCAACTGTGGGTAGGGGTGTGGACCTGCCACTGTTCCAATCACATAATAGGTACTATCAACATTAGTGACCCAATCACGCATCGCTTCGTTCATGGCATCTTTCAATGTTTTTGAACCACTTTGCACGGGTACCACTGTTGCGCCCAACAAACGCATACGGTAGACATTCATGGCCTGACGTTTCACGTCTTCAGCGCCCATGTACACCACACATTCCATGCCTAAACGTGCTGCAATGGTTGCGGTCGCCACACCATGCTGACCCGCGCCTGTTTCCGCAATGATGCGCTTCTTACCCGATAGCTTTGCCAATAAAGCCTGACCAATCGTGTTATTGACCTTGTGCGAACCAGTATGATTCAAGTCTTCACGTTTCAGGTAAATTTGCGCACCGCCGAGGTGCTGAGACCATCGCTCAGCATAATAAAGTGGACTAGGACGACCAACATAGAACGCAAGATCACGGTCAAACTCTGCTAGAAACTGTGCATCATTCTTCATACGACCATAAAGACTTTCGAGGTCTTCAAGTGCAGCCATCAGCGTTTCTGATACAAAACGTCCACCATGAATACCGAAATGCCCTTGCGCATCTGGAAACTGGGTGTAGTCAATCACGTTATTTTGCTGATCCACGTTGGACTCCTTGCATAAATTTTTCAATCAGTTGTTGGTCTTTTATACCTTTTGCGGACTCGACGCCTCCGCTGACATCCACAGCAAAAGCCGCTGTAGTATCAATAGCTTCACTGACATTTTCAGGGGTCAAGCCACCTGCCAAAATGAGTGGAATATCTAGTTGGGGAAATTGGGCCCAGTCAAAACTGTGTCCTGTGCCGCCTTTCAGTTCGGGATGCCATGCATCCAACAGCACTGCACTGGCTCCCGCTGCTTGATAACGCTGGATTTCAGTCACAACATCTAAATCAGGTTTGACTTGAATGGCCTTATACCAACGGCGTTTACAGTGTGTTGCAATTAATTGACATTGTTCTGGTGTTTCATCGCCATGTAGTTGTAATACATCTAAAGGAACGGAATCAAGCACCGTTTGGATTTCTTCAGCACTGGCATTTACAAATAAGCCGACCAACTGCACATAAGGTGGTACCAGCTTTGCCAAGCTTTGGGCCTGCTCAATACTGACATGTCGTGGACTGGGTGGGAAAAATACAAAACCAATCGCATCTGCCCCTGATTCTACAACGGCTTGGATATCTTGTGCTCGGGTAATTCCACAAATCTTGGCACGAGTTCGCATTTGGCTTTGGCGCATGAGCTGTCCAATTTAAACTGAATATTTTTGAAACTCTCGCATTGTAATGCAATTTGACTTGCTTTGGGCAAAGTTCATTCGGAAATGCAATTGTTTAAAAAACGTTAACACTTTATACTTTGCGTAATCTTGCAACAAGTCTAAAGCAAATTCTTTTGTTTATAGGGAAGTTGGTGTAAGTCCAACACTGCCCTCGCAACGGTAACACCGAATCACTCATCTCAGCTCAACGCCAAATCACTGCATCGGTATGATGTGGGAAGATGATGAGTAACATCATTCATTTGATGATTATAGTGAAGTCCGGAGACCTGCTTGTTGTTTATTTCCACATTATCATTCACGACGGGTGAATGTCTGGAGCGACATCATGTCTACTGTTTTTCAACCGACTCGTTTAGTTGGTGCTATCGCTATTGCGATGGGGTTTTCTTCACCTGCTTTTGCTCAAGATCAATCAAGCGATAAAACTGCGACGCTAGATACGATTGTTGTGACAGCATCTCGTACTGAAGAAAAATTAAAGAATGTTCCTGCACGTCTAACTGTAATTGATCAAAAGACAATTGAACAAAATCCTTTATTAAATATATCTGATGTGATTCAACGTGATCCATCGGTATATATCAAACAAAGTGGTGGCTTAGGACAAATTTCTGAGATTTCACTTCGTGGCACCAAATCAGTTCACACACTCGTTCTTAAAGATGGTGCTCGTCTAAATAGTCAAAATGAACTTGGCCCACTATATCCAGCTTTTTTAGATACAACCGATGTTCAACAAGTTGAAATCTTAAAGGGACCTGCATCTGTACAATATGGTAGTGATGCAATTGGCGGTGTTGTTCAGTTAATTTCAAAAAAACCTGAAAAAACAGGGGCAGATTTAACAGGTATTTATGGGGAAAATAATACTTATAAAACGATTGCTAATGCCAATTTAGTTACTGATCAAGGTTTTTATGCACAAGTAGGTGGCCAACGCTTAGAAAGCGATGGCACTCGTATCTTTGAAAGCCAAGCTAAAAATGAAAAAGCAAGTTATGACCAAAAAGGCTATCATGCCAAAGTCGGTTTTTATCAAGAAAATACCATAGATGCTTCTGCATCGATTAGTGAAAATAAGGGAACTAATATTTTCAGTAATGACTATATTACCAATACAGCACAGCGTTTATTTGAAAATCGCGTCATTAATGCCAAAGTTTCCTACAATATTTTGCCTGATTTAATCGTCAACGCACGTTATTCAAATGCTCAAGACAAGCAAAATGTACCCGCTTATGGCTCGCATTATGACACTGAAAATAACGAAGGTGATTTAAACCTAAAATGGAAATTCACACCAAATCAAAACGTCTTAATTGGTGCAACCTACACGGATGCAAATTATAAAACCAACACAATTCTGAAAGGTGATCAGAGTGTTGATAGCACAGGCTATTACCTACAACATCAATTTAAAAATGAACAATTTGATACGCAAGTAGGTGTTCGTTTAGAAGACAATGAACGTTTTGGCGATCATACAGTTGGACAAGCTGCAATTCGTTATCATTTCTTACCTAATGCAAGTGTTTATGCAAATATTGGTAGTGCATTCCGCGCACCAACACTAAATGAACTCTATTCACAATGGGGTGGCAACGAAAACCTTGCTCCAGAAGAAAGCACTTCTTATGAAATCGGTTCTGATTACGATATCACACCGAATATAAGTACTAATCTTTCTGTTTATCATACAAAGATTAAAAACCTCATTACCTATAATGCTGGTACAAATAAAAATGTAGCGAAAGCAAATTTCACAGGTGGCGAAGCTGGTATCAAATGGCATCAAGATGATTTGTTTTTATCAACACAATATGCTTATGTGAAAACAGAAAATGAAGCGACTGATCTAGAAATTGCTTATCGCCCACGTCAAACCTTAACAGTCAGTACAGGGTTAGAAAATGCAACTTATGGAATCAGTGCCTCAGTAATCGCACGTGCTAAATCTTATGCAGACTCGGCAAATACGACTCGAGTACCTGGTTATGCAACCGTAGATTTAAATGCTTATTGGAATATCAATCCAAATGTGAAGGTATTTACTAACATTCAAAACGTAGGCGATGTTGAGTATCGTGAGGTATTAAACACCTATCCTTCGAATGATTGGTACATTAATACAGGTCGCCTAGCCTCTGCGGGTGTCACATTCCGTTATTAATCGCGTGATAAAATAATAAAAAATATTTTCTTAACTCCAGTTTCGGGGTAATGTTCTGACCGACATTATCCCCTTTTTATTTTCAGGATCAGAGAAACAGAACTATGGGACATCGTTTAAGTAAAATCTATACACGTACAGGTGACTCAGGCACAACAGGTCTGGGAGATGGCTCACGTGTTGCCAAAGATGATTTACGCATCGCAGCTTTGGGTGATGTCGATGAACTCAATGCAACCATTGGTGTGCTCCGCGCACAAATCAGTGCTAGTACAGTTGAAAATAAAGCCCATTGGGATAAAAGCTTAAGTCTAATTCAGCATTGGTTATTCGATTTAGGTGGCGAAGTCTGTATCCCGAACTATCACTTACTACAACCTGTATGCATCGAGTTTCTCGAAAAAGAAATCGATCACATGAATGAATCTTTACCGATGTTAAAAGATTTTATTTTGCCATCAGGCACTTTAGCTTGTAGTTATGCACATCAAGCTCGCGCAGTGTGCCGTCGTGCAGAACGTGCGCTATTATCAGTACATCATCGTGACCAAAATATTCAGGCAACCGCATTACAATTACTGAATCGCTTATCAGACTGGTTATTTGTTGCTTCGCGTGCCTTACAACGTGCCGAAGGCGGTAACGAAGTGCTGTGGCAAAAGAATATTAATGACAGTATCGATCAAGCATAATTTTTCAATAAAGGCAGAAACAAATGCGAATTATTGGTCATCGTGGTGCACGTGGTGAAGCCCCTGAAAATACCTTAGGCGGCTTTCGCTATCTGCATGATTTAGGTATACGTGCCGTTGAATTTGATGTACGTCAACTGAAAGATGACCACTTGGTGGTGATTCATGATGATGATTTTGTCCGTACTGCAGGTCGTTCACAACAGGTAGAAAACTGTAGCTTAGTAGAAGCCCAACAATTCGATCACCGCCATCAATGGCAAGCATGGGCATTTGAAGAATACACTCCGAGCCTGTTACATGTTTTAGATTGTTTAGCTGATTTTGAGCATATCGAAGTTGAAATTAAAGCTGTTGCAGATGAAGCTGCAGCTGAGCGTTTGGTCTCTCAACTGCATCAAGATTTAAAAGGTTTTGAAGCAACCGCGACCATTACCAGTTTTGATGTCAAAATCTTGGCAGCATTACAGCAACATCAGAGCCATTTTAAACGCGGGTTGTTGGTGGAAATTCCCATTGGGGAATATGCAATCGAACTGGCACAGCAATATGGCTGCGGTCAAATTGGCTGGGGAGATGCCTTGGCAACAGATGAGATTATTCAACGTACCCAACAGGCCAATCTTGAGATTAGTGTCTGGACAGTGAATGAAGTTGAACGTGCCAAACATCTTCAGCAATTGGGCATTCAAGGTTTGATTACCGATGTACCCACCACGATGTTACAGCATTTGACGTAAGCAAAAGGCGGAATAAATTCCACCTTTTTTTATTTTATTATTTACGTTGCGCCTGAATAAGACGTTGCCCTTTAGCATCTAATAAATATAAGTTTGCCCCATCCAACTGGAAGCGTTCAACCCGCTGAATTGCATCCATCAAGTCGGCCTCTTGTGCTAGAGCACGATTACAACTCTGATGTTGTGCCATCACATCAAAATCCAGTATGCGTTGGGTGAAATCATATTTATAGCGACCATAAATATTGTTGCATCCTGTATGCCCTGTCACCATTTTTGAGACAGAGTTAAGCAAGAAGCTTGGATACTGATTAAAGAACAATGCTCGCTTGCCCTGAATCGTTGTAATCTGCCATTCCACATCCTGAACCCCATCTACACTTTTGCGTACTTGCATTGCTGGTGGCTGAACAACTCGCTTAGGTTGCAGGGTGCTTTTGGGCACAGGTTTGGGTTGACTTTGGCAAGCCGCAAGCATGACTGCAGCCGAGAATATTAAAGTTTTGTTAAAAAATGCCTTCAAAGAAAAAATGGGATTTTTCATGGTAATTTGCTCAGACATTGATTTATTTCACCTTTTAATTCATTGATTAATTTTACAAATGAATTCTGTTACTGTTCTTTCGATACAACTGTAGAATAATGCTAGTGCTAATTGATTTGGACATGCTAATATCAGTGATAAAATAGCAATATATCGTCATGATTGGTTTTGCTATCTCGTTTAGTTTTATTATCTTGTGCAAACAAGGTTTTTAGGAGCGCTGACGGATATGACTTCCGCCCCACTCAAAAAAGCACCCATTAACTGGACTGCTAGCATTACCTTAATTGGAACACCAATTCTTGCTGCTATATTAATTCCTTTGTACGCCTATTATTATGATTTTAGTGTAAGTGCATGGGTGAGTATGATTTTCCTATTGGCACTCAGTAGCCTAGGAATTACAGCAGGTTATCACCGTCTATGGGCACATCGTGCTTATGAGGCAGCATTACCGCTTAAAATCTTACTCATGATTGGCGGCACCTTTGCTGTTCAAAACAGTATTTTATTCTGGGCTTCAGGTCACCGTACCCATCACCGCCATGTCGATGATGTTGATGAAGACCCGTATTCAATCAAACGTGGCTTTTGGTATGCCCATCTAGGTTGGATGATTCGCGATCATTCTCCATCTAAACCAGATTTTAAAAATGCTCCTGATTTGATGAATGACAAATTAGTGATGTTCCAACACAACTACTATGTGCCAATGGTGATTGCAGTTCACGTTGGTGTATTAGGCTTAATTGGTTGGGCAACAGGCGATATCTGGGGTGTAATTTTACTCGGTGGTTTATTACGTTTGATCATCAGCCATCATGTCACCTTCTTTATCAACTCACTATGTCATATGTGGGGCAAACGTCCTTATACAGATGAAAATACGGCGCGTGACAACTTCGTGTTAGCCATTTTCACTTGGGGTGAGGGCTACCATAACTATCACCACATTTTCCAATACGATTACCGTAATGGTGTGAAATGGTGGCAATATGACCCAACCAAATGGTTAATTTGGACTAGCTCTAAACTTGGTTTAGCAAAAAACTTACGTCGTATTCCTAGCTTTAATATCAAAAAAGCAGAGCTTGCGATGCGGTTCAAATATGCGGAACGTGACTTGGCGATTTATGGTCATGATGTCAACACTGACATCGTGCAAATGAAACAACGTATCGCACAAGAATATGAAGCTTTCACCCATACTTTAAATGATTGGGCTAAGCTGAAAGAACAAGAACTTCAAGCGAAGAAAGCAGCGATGGCTGAGAAAATCCATCAGATGGATCACAAACTGAAAGTTGATTTCCAATTACTTGAACATCGCTTAAGTCACCATCGTGAATGTTTAGAAACCTTAATGCGTAATATCAAAAAAGCACCAGTTTCTGAATAAATGATCGATAACGAAAATGGTCTCAATAGAGGCCATTTTTTATGCCTGTTCATCTACCATTCCTTTCTCCCGACGATTCACCATTTCACACTGATATTTGCTATAGTCAGGATTCAGCTCTCTCCGATGTTTCGTTTATGCAATTCAATCCCCGCTATGCTTCCCTCAATCCTAAGCTCTATCACCAGCAGCAGCCAAGTCCATTGCATGGTGCCAAAGCAGGTCATTTCAATGAAGCTTTAGCAGATGAATTGCAATGGAGCGAAGAAGATAAAGCCAACTGGGTTGAAATTTGTAGCGGACAAAAAACCTTTGCTGAATTTCCCCCACTTGCTATGGTTTATGCAGGCCATCAGTTTGGACAATGGGCTGGTCAGTTAGGAGATGGTCGAGGATTGCTGATCGGACAAATCCTGAATAAACATGGCGAAACCATTGATCTACATCTGAAAGGTGCAGGTTCTACCCCCTACTCGCGTATGGGCGATGGACGTGCAGTCCTACGTTCAGTGATTCGTGAATATTTAGCGGGCCATGCATTGAATGCCCTTGGTGTTGCATCGAGTCATGCTATTGGTTTTACCAGCTCAACTCAAGGCGTACAGCGTGAAACCCTAGAGCTGGGTGCGATGCTATTACGTACCTCCGAATGTCATATTCGTTTGGGGCATTTTGAGTGGATCAATCAATATGCACCTGAACTTTTGGCTGAATTCACTCAGAAATGTATTGAATGGCATTATCCAGAGTGCCTGAAAGCTGAAAATCCAATTCTGTCTTTCGCAGAAGCCGTGATTGAGAGAACCGCGATCATGATTGCTAAATGGCAATTGGTTGGCTTTGCACATGGGGTGATGAATACCGACAATTTAAATATTACCGGTTCGACACTCGACTTTGGCCCATACGGTTTTATGGAGCGTTTCCGTCCGAATTGGATTAACAACCATTCCGATTACCAAGGTCGTTATACCTATCAAAACCAACCGAGTATTGGTCATTGGAATCTTTGGACGTGGCTGAATAATTTAATTCCGTTGGCGAGCGCAGAAAATAAAGAACAGTTCAAACTCGATCTAGCAACATGTTTAGAAAAGTTTGAGCCGACCTTCTTACAACATTATGGTCGAGGCTTATGCCAAAAAATGGGGCTGCCAGAATTTCATAAAGACAGTCTAGATTGTAGTTTTGCCTTTCTTGGTATTTTGCAAACAGAGCAGCTAGATTACACGCAAAGTTTTCTTCGTTTGCAGCAACAGGATTACAAAGCCTTAAGAGATGATTGTATCCATATACAACAGTTTGATGACTTCCTAACACGCTATCAAAATATCCGACAACATCAAGATACTGATGCCTTGGATGAGATCATGCAGCAGGTCAATCCACAGTATATCCTGCGTAATCATATGGCGCAGAAAGCCATTGAGCTTGCGGAGCGTGGTGATTTTAGCGAGGTTGACCGTTTATTTAAGTTATTGAATCAACCCTATCAAAAACAAGTTGATTTAGAAACTGAACAGGATACTGGACCGTTACCAAGCGATGTACCTGAAATTTCTGTCAGTTGTTCATCTTAGAAGAAATCTATGAAAATTGGGCTGATGATCGGATCTGCGATTTTAATCCTGTTATTGGGACTGGCTTATTTCCAGTATGGTAAGTTCATCCCAACATTAGGATCGACACATCAGCCTCTATCAGCCGAAGAAATACAGCAACTCAAGCTGACCAAACCCATCTCTTCAATTGAAGTGTTTAAAAGCCAGCGCATTCTACAATTGAAGCACCAGCAGGAAATCATTCGCAGCTATCCAATCCGTTTAGGCTTTGATCCAATCGGACATAAACAGTTTGAAGGTGATGGTAAAACTCCTGAAGGGACTTATTCTATCGATTGGCGCAATCCCCAAAGCGCTTACTATAAGTCTTTGCATATCTCCTATCCGAATAAAGTAGATCGTGCCTATGCCCAACAGCAAGGTCAATCCGCTGGCGGTGATGTGATGATTCATGGCACTGTACCAACACGTGCAACCTCATTTCCTACAAGCGCAAGCTATATGCCACGTAAAGACTGGACACTGGGTTGTATTGCGGTAACTAACTCAGATATGGATGAGATATGGCAATTGGTTACAGATCATACGCCTATTATCATTCATCCATAAACGGGCTAGTATTCAGGACAACTTTTGCGGATAAATACGATGATCAAACTGCACAAGGCTTATGCAGGGGATAAGTTTACCAACTGGAATTAATCTCAATTACGCCACTGATATCCTCACAACCTTTTGTAAAGTAATGTAATATTGATTGGCTTGTAATAAACGAATGCTCAACTTAAAACCAGACAAGAAGATAATTTCGACAAAATCTTTGCGAAACTATCCACATTTTCTGTGGATAACGCTGTGGTTATCCACAGGATAATTTTTTTGTAGTGCTTCGCCCATTATCCTCACAAAGTTCCTCCCTCTTTCAGCACCTCTATCCAAAGAAAAACCATGAGTTAATTTATGAAAACTATTCCACATTTTCTTGGATATGAGCCGCGTTGAAGCGGTGCAAGGGCGACTATAGCAGTACAAGGCGTTGTAGCGGCGCAAGGGGGAGTCGCAGGATAAAACTTTTGCCTTCCTTCAAATAGTGCCTTCATAAGACACTACGTTCCCCTCAGTCTCGTATCAAAACAAAAATGATGGGCTATTCAATCATTATCACCATTGATATTGAGCAAATAATTGCGCGCCCATCCTCTTGGCTTGATTGGTATTCAGATCATCAGTGATATATTTCAAACCGAAGTTATCATGCTGAATAGAGATTCCCATGGCATGAGTTTGGGGTTCATAGTGTACTCCCCACTTCAAAATCGTATCCCAATACGCATTCATTTGCCAAAGGCTCGTATATTCATTGCTTATCGAACTGAGCCCAACGCTCCATGGTTGATCAGACTGGTAGCTCATATCAGTATAAACTTTATAAGGTAGCTTCTGCGTGTATTGCTGATATGTATTAAATTTCCCCTGAATATCAAAGCGCGGACGCATATCCTGATCGTAGCTTATTTTATATCGGGTATAAGGCGCATCTTGCCAATATAAATAGGCTAGTGCATCTTGAATATTGACATGAATCTTAAAATTATTCGCAATCGTCCCTGTAATTGAAGCATCTAAAGCAAAACCATAACCTTGGTTGGCTTGCTCTTTCCATCCCATTTTATCTTCTTTTAACGCAGGCTGATCATAGCTATAGTCAATTTGACCGTTCAACCATTTGACTCGATCCATGAGTTGTATCTGGTCCGTTGTTTGAGCCAAGGCATTGACTTGACCATCCACATAATGCCGCCCAATTAATGCGGTTGCACCCGTCGTTAAACTCCAGTTCGGACTCAACTGCCATGTATAGGCAAATCTAGACCCGACTGTATCCACATGCTGCGCCTCAAGCTGTAAATTATATTGAGTATTCGCATCAATTGGTTTTTCATTTTTTATTTGATAATAAAGTTTAGCCGTATCTTTACTGAATCTTAATACATAATCATAACGCCAGATCCAACTTAGATCCCATGCACCTTGTTTTACACCGAGTTGCATTAATCCATGGGCAAAAGCATTCTTTCCAGATTTAAAATTTGGATCACTCCAATCATCTGTAAATGATTGAATCGATAAAGGTTCACTATAAACATCGGCACGTACTTGATAGTACAATTGCTCTTGGGCATTACAAGAGCCAGCTATCAATAAAATAGAGGGCACGAAACTTTTTCTTAGCATATAAAAAAGGGGTAGCATCTACCCCTCTCCTTTAATCATTATGGTGCAATGGCTTTGGTGGTGTTATCAGTAAAAGTGGCAGAATAAACGCTTCTTGAAACCTTATTGATTGTTCCATACTTGGTATTGCCAACTTTAATATCAGCTGAAGTAAACTGATCTACATTTGCAATATCTACAAATGCACCATTTGCATGAGAGATTTTTGCAGAAACAGCTGGTTTTTCAGCAACTAAATTTTCTGTTTTAACATCCACATTTAAAGCATTTTTATCAACTGCGATTTTAATATTTGCAGTCCCTTTTTGATAATCACTGCGTTTAGCAGATAAATCAATATTAAATGGCTTGATCGCATTAGCGCCACCTTTAACATTGCCTGATAGTTTTACCACGAGGTCTGCATTAATAAATGATGCAGCAGATTCACCATTTGTGATATCAATTGTCTTGGTTAAATCATTATTTAGTTTGATACTTGCATCTAAATTTAGACTCTCCGAACCACTAATGGCCTTACCTTTCAACGTAAGTTCAGTTGGAATGATCTCTGTCCCAACATTATTACCATCTTTGAATTGAACTTTTTTAGCTTTGCTTGCCAGCTCGGTTAATTCAATTTCTGCATCAGTTGTTTTCAATACAACATTTGAGAATTTAAGTTCCGCAGTCTCAGGACGTGAATCGCCACGGTTCTCTAATAATGCAGCAGTGCTATAAATCGCTTGTGCTGTGCTATCACTCTTAAACTCTAAAGAAGCATCTTTTTTATTTGCATCATTCTTGGTTAGGATTTTCCCACCAGCAACGATTTTAAAATTATATTTATCCGTTACAGCTGTATAAGGTGCCTCTAGTTTCACAGCATTAACCGTAACTTGAGCCCCCTCATCAAAAATATCTTTCAATGTATTGGTTTTAAAATCCCAAATCGTATTTGTCCAATATTTTGCTTTTGCACTACCTGAAACTGTCACGGATGATGCATTTACTGTCACAGCAAATGTACTATCCGTTAATTGATAGTCAATATAATCATCATTATCGAGTAAAGTCTGCAATTGTGCTGCATTATAGGTCTTATTTGATCCTTGAGCATCATTATAGGCTAAGGTAGCAAGTGTGAGCACCAGCCCTGCTGCATTGTCAATATCCTTCCCAGCATCGCTAACTGCATCAAAGGTTGGTTGATATTGAGATTGCAAACTATCAAAACTATCAAAATAAGCAACAATGCTATTGGTTGTATCAATCAGCTGTTTTGCTTTATCTAAATCTGAAACAGGTGCGACTGGATTACCATTATCCGTATTATTTGATGAGCTGCCACCACCTCCTCCACAAGCAACTAAAACTGTAGAACAAGCGAAAGCTAAAAATGTCTTTTTAAACATTGGAGACCCCTTTTATAATAAACTTATTATCTAAATTGTTTTAAATTTAGGATTTTAAAAACCCATATATAGGCTTTGCGAGGAATAATAGCGATTTATATTTATAATGACAATTTTTTATTCAACAAAAAAAAGCCCTTTATAAATAAAGGGCTTTTAATATTTTACTCATCTGGATATTCAAAGCGATAACCCATCCCATACACCGCCTGAATCCATTCATGACGATTACCGGTATCCGCCGCCTCTGAAATCTTACGGCGCAGGTTTTTAATATGGCTGTCGATTACACGATCGGCTACATCGAAGCTATCCGGGTTAATATGATCAAGTAATTGCGCACGAGAATAAACCTGACCCAAGTGCTCCAAGAACAACTCTAATAAACGGAACTCAGTAGGGGTCAAAGTCAGTGCTTTTTGTTGATACCAAATACGTTGCTGCGCTTTATCAATACGGAATAAATCGTTTTGCTCAGGCTCTGCTTTACGCTCTAAACGACGTAATACTGCTTGTACACGGGCAACCAATTCTTTTGGACTGAATGGCTTACAGATATAGTCATCTGCTCCCATATTCAAACCTAAAACGCGGTCAATTTCTTCAGTACGCGCGGTGACCATAATAATCGGTAGATCAGACTGTTCACGGACTTTACGGCAAATGGTCAAGCCATCCATGCGTGGCACCATCAAGTCCAAAATCATCAAACTCGGTTTACGTTGCTGAAACTGGGTATAAGCATCCTGACCATCATGAAACATACTGACTTCAAAACCAGCAGCTTCTAAATAATCACGAACCAACTGTGCGAGTTCAACCTCATCTTCAACCAACATAATATGTTTCATGGTTTTCATCCTATCCATCATCCTCAACACAAGAGGATCTAAAAATTATTGAATTGATTTTGGGAAAGTCAGGACACAACGTAATCCACCTAATGGTGAATGATCGAAAGTCAATGAACCACCTAAAGCTTGTGCCAACTTACACGACAAGGCCAAACCTAGACCTGTACCACCCGTACTGCGTGTACGCGAATCATCGACACGATAGAAACGTTCACCTAAACGTGCCAGTTGTTCATCATTTAAGCCCAATGGACTATCATCTACATACATTATCCATTGTTGCTCATCTTGTTGAGTGTGAATCTGTATTTTTCCACCTTGTTCGGTGTAACGAACACAGTTCCCTAACAAATTAACGATAATCTGTTTAAAACGATCCCGATCTAAAGATAGGAATGCCCCTGCTCCGGACAATGTCACTTCAAGCTGGTTTTGCTCAAACGTAGATCTAAAATTTTCAACTTCTTGCAGTACCACATCCCACGGATTGACCTCAGCAAAATAGCATTTCAATTGTTGTGCATCGGCCTGCGCCAAATCTGCCAAGTCTTGGGTTAACTTTTTCAAGGTACTGACCTGACGCATCATGGCATTCAGGTGTTCAGGCGTCGCCTTACGAATCCCGTCCTGCATCGCTTCGATCTGTGCCTGCAACACCGCCAGAGGGGTTTTCAATTCATGTGAGGTATCAGACACCCATTGACGACGAGATTCTTCATGCTGATGTAAAATATCAGCCAAATGATTCAGTTGATTGGATAAATCACCGAGTTCATCATTTCTTTTAATCACAACTTGATGTTGATAATTGCCATCGGTCAGTTCTAAAGTTGCTTTTAATAAACGTTGAATCGGTTTTTTAAAATAAGTGGCCATCAACAATGCTGCAACCAAACTTGAAAGTACCGTTAAAGCATAGACCAACAGCAAATATCGTTTTTGATTACTAAAGAAATTGATACTGGATGCATCATCCTGATCCAGTACGGGCTTTAATCCGAGGTAACCGACCACCTTCTCGTCAACGACAATGGGGCGGAACGAAATTTGGTCCGTTGCAGGTTCACCCACAATAAACTGCTGATTCTCATCGTATAAAGACAGTCGTGAGCTCAAACCTAAACGATCAGGAATCGAGACAAAGCGCTTTTTGCCCTGCTCAGCAGGTGCAGCATTGAGTTTACTGTCCTGTTTATCTTGTTTACTATCCGTCTTTAAACGAAATTGACGTGGACTTAAAGGAAAGCGTAAACCTTCAAAAGGTTGATACTCCGAAGGTAAATTCTGTTTGAGAATTTTTAATTCTTCATCATTAAATATCTGCCGATTTTTGATCTCGACATTATTTTGCGCCAGCGTTGGAGACAGGCTAAGTAAGGTATGGTCATTAAAATAACGTTGTTGTAAGGCAATATCATACTGACGGCGCAACCACCACTGAGACAGGCGATCATAGTCATCGGGTGCTGCCGTGCCTTCAATTTGCAGAATCTGCGCCTGAATTGCATTGCCCCAGTCATGATAAACCGTATAGACGTTGCCTAAATTGGCAATCAAACGGTCTAGCTTCTGCATTTCCACATCGGCCACATAACGCGCAAAGTTCTTTTGCATGGTCCAATGCAAAATCCCCAAGCTAATCGTTGCGATCAACAAGGTGGTCAGTAATACCGTTAAAAACAGGCGTAAGGCTAAGGGCACGCGGCGAACATTCAAAAGCAGATTCTCAATAGTGTTCTATTTGTGGATTGTAACCAACATGGTCGAAAAAAACTCTCCATTGTTTCTTCATCTTTATTATCTAATCTTTAACCATCGAATCACAACTGATCATGCTGGATAAAACAATGAACAAGACAAAAATCGTATTGATGACCACCCTACTCGGTTCTGTTTTAGGTTTGGCTGCTTGTCAGTCAACCACACCAGCGGAACAGTCAATGGATCGTGACCATCACCGCCATAATATGCAACGTGCACCACTTACACCAGAACAACGTGCTGAATGGCAAGCCAAACGTGAACAGCGTTTAGAGCAACGCGAACAAATGCGCCAAGAACATCAAGCACAACGTGCCCAGATTGAGCAAGCCTGTCAAGGAAAGCGTGTTGGAGAACGCGTGAATGTTCAATGGAATAAGCGTGTAATTGAAGGCACCTGTGAAGTTCGTTTTACCCCAGATAAATCACAGTTCAAACGCCAAGCCAACGCAACCACTTAATTTCCCTGTTCCTCATCGGCGCTTTTTAAGCGCCTTTTTTTATGGCCAAAGCATATTCATTTTTAAGTACACAGCTGCTTACGATTTTACCGCTGCAGTTTCACTCAAAAGCCCAAAAAGCACCTACAATCTAAACGCTTAAACAGGTTGAACCATAAACTTTGACTTCACAGTCACTAAGAAATGACCTGCAAAAGCTTGTACCGAACTATAACTTGTTGCACGATTAGCAGTACAAAATGGTGCTGTTGGGCACATTTATCATTGACTAAGATTATAACTCTGGTTTAACCAGTATTGAGGAACCCGCTATGCCACAATACAAAGCACCCTTACGTGATATGCAGTTCGTATTGCACGAATTATTAAATGCTGAAGCACATTACGCGAAACTTCCTGCATTTCAAGACACTGTAAGCCGTGAATTGGTTGATCAATATTTAGAAGCAGCGGCTGATTTCTGCGAAAACGAACTTTCTCCTTTAAACCAAGTCGGCGACCGTGAAGGTTGTACTTGGAATGACGGTGTTGTAACAACACCTACAGGCTTTAAAGAAGCGTATCAAAAATATATCGAACTTGGCTTCCCATCTCTTTCTGCTGATGAAGAATTTGGCGGTCAAGCATTACCAAACTCTTTAGGGATCTCTATCTCTGAAATGGTGGGTACTGCAAACTGGTCATGGGGCATGTACCCTGGTCTTTCTCACGGTGCAGTTCGTACTTTAGAACATCACGGTTCTGATGAGCAAAAGAACACTTACTTACCAAACCTTGTTTCAGGTGTTTGGACAGGTACCATGTGCTTAACTGAATCTCATGCAGGTTCTGACTTAGGTATCATCCGTTCTAAAGCAGAACCAAATGCTGACGGTAGTTACGCAATTTCTGGCGAGAAAATCTTTATCTCTGCTGGTGAACATGACATGGCTGAGAACATCATCCATATCGTACTTGCGCGTTTACCAGGTGCGCCAAAAGGCACTAAAGGGATCTCTTTATTCATCGTACCTAAATTCCACGTCAATGCTGATGGTTCAGTTGGCGAGCGTAATGCAGTACGTTGTGGTTCAATCGAACACAAAATGGGTATCCATGGTAACGCAACGTGTGTGATTAACTTTGACCAAGCAAAAGGTTACTTGATCGGACCTGAAAACCGTGGCTTAAACTGCATGTTCACCTTCATGAACACAGCACGTATTGGTACAGCGGTTCAAGGTTTATCTGCATCTGAATCTTCTTTCCAAGGCGCTTTAGCGTATGCGAAAGATCGTTTGGCAATGCGTTCTCTTTCTGGCCCTAAAGCGCCTGAAAAAGAAGCTGATCCAATTATTGTTCACCCAGCTGTTCGTAACATGCTTTTAACGCAAAAATCATTTGCTGAAGGCGGTCGTGCGTTGGTTTACTTATTGGCTCAATATGCAGATATCGTTGAAAAAGGCGAAACTGAAGAAGAGCGTAAGTTTGCTGACAATATCTTGTCTTTGTTAACGCCAATTGCAAAAGCATTCTTAACTGAAACTGGTTCTGAATCTGCGAAGCACGGTGTACAAGTCTTTGGTGGTCACGGCTTCATTTCTGAACACGGTATGGAGCAAATCGTACGTGATACACGTATTGCTTGCTTATACGAAGGTACCACTGAGATTCAAGCACTTGATTTGTTAGGTCGTAAAGTCTTGCAAACTCAAGGTGCAATGTTGAAAGACTTCACCAAGATCATCCATAAATTTGTTGAAGCAAACAAAGACAATGCTGCGATGCAAGAGTTCATTGCGCCATTGGCTGCTGCCAACAAAGAATGGGGCGACATCACCATGCAAATTGGCATGCGTGCAATGCAAAACCCAGATGAAGTGGGTGCAGCTGCGGTTGACTACTTATACTTCTCTGGCTATGTAACGCTTGCTTACTTATGGGCACGTATGGCGCTTGTTGCTCAAGAGAAATTAGCTGAAGGTTCAACTGAAGTTGACTTCTACAATGCGAAAGTGACCACTGCTCGCTTCTACTTCAAGAAGATCTTGCCACGTGTTCGCTCACATGTAGACGTACTTTCAACTGGCGTTGCGCCATTGTTTGAACTTGATGCGGAACACTTCGCTTTCTAAACATAGTTTAGAATGAGATGCAACGTTCATCACAGAAAAAGGACTGGTCAGTTTTGACCGTCCTTTTTTTGTTTAATCAATGCTAAATTTATACGATTCAATTTATTTGTTCGTTTTATTTGATCACTTTGCACATGAAACGGTGCGTAGAAGGGAACGATTATGCCAATTTACAATGCTCCTTTAGCAGACATGAAATTCATCTTAAATGATGTATTTAAAGCAGAACAATTTTGGCAGTCTAATGAGAAACTGGCTCATGTAGATGCTGCAACAGCTGAAGCAATTTTAGAAGAAATGGCGAAGTTTGCCCAAAACGTGACGCATCCGTTAAACCGTACGGGTGATGAAGAAGGCGCGCGTTGGGAAAATGGCGAAGTTTTCACCCCAGCAGGTTTCAAAGAAGCATTCCGTCAATACGCTGATGGTGGTTGGATCGGCTTAGGTGCTGATGAAGAATGGGGCGGTCAGGCAATGCCAAAAATGCTGACTGTACTGTCTGATGAAATGTTATTCGCGACCAACCCTTCATTCATGCTCTACCCACTGCTTTCTGTGGGTGCTGGTATGGCATTAAACAGCTATGCATCACAAGAGCAAAAAGAAACCTATTTACCTAAAATCTACTCTGGCGAATGGTCAGGTACGATGTGCTTAACTGAACCCCATGCAGGTACAGATTTAGGTATTATCAAAACCAAAGCTGAACGCAATGAAGATGGTACGTATAACATTACCGGTACTAAAATCTTCATCACCGGTGGTGATAACGACCTAGCTGAAAACATCATTCACTTGGTACTTGCAAAAACCCCTGATGCTCCTGCGGGTTCACGTGGTATCTCGTTATTCATCGTTCCAAAGTTCCTGTTAAATGAAGATGGTTCTTTAGGTGAGCGCAACCCAGTTGGTCCTGGTTCAATCGAACACAAAATGGGTATCAAGGCATCTGCTACTTGCGTGATGAACTTTGATGGTGCCAAAGGCTACCTCGTGGGTAAAGAAAACGAAGGTCTTGCTGCAATGTTCGTCATGATGAACTACGAACGTTTGTCGATGGGTATCCAAGGTCTTGGTGCTTCTGAATTTGCATATCAAAATGCAGCACAATACGCGACTGACCGTTTGCAAGGCCGTAGCGCAGCAGGTGTTCAATCACCAAATAAACCAGCAGACAGCATCTTGGTTCACGGTGATGTGCGTCGTATGTTGCTCAACGTACGTGCCAATAACGAAGCATCACGTGCATTTGCCGTTTATGTCGGTCAACAACTGGATATCACCAAGTTCTCGACTGATGCAGAAGCTGTGAAGCAAGCGAACAACCGTGTTGCATTGTTAACACCAATCGCAAAAGCTTACCTCACTGATACAGCCTTCCAAGCAACCTTAGATGCGCAAATGGTGTTTGGTGGTCACGGTTATATCCGTGAATGGGGTATGGAACAATGTATCCGTGATCTTCGTATTGCTCAAATTTACGAAGGGACTAACGGTGTTCAGTCTCAAGATTTAATTGGTCGTAAAACAATTAAATGTGGCGGCGCATTCATTGCTGAGTACATCACCGAAATCCGTGACTTTGCCAATGATCTAGACACTGATTTGAACTTCATTAAAGATGCAACTTTAGACGCTGCAACTGAAATTGAAGCCATCACGCAGTTCATTATCGAGCAAGCAGCTGAAAATGTTGACTTCCCGAACTCAGCTGCAGTTGATTACTTACATGCAGTAGGCTTACTCAGCTTCGCCTATATGTTTGCAAAAATTGCTGCCGCTGCAAAAGATAAATCTGGTGATTTCTACCAAAACAAAATTGCATTAGCACAGTACTTTGTAGACCGTATCTTGCCTGAATTAGATGCGCGTTTAGCGAAAATCAAAGCAGGTTCAGACTTGATCATGAACTTCAGCGAAGATTACTTCACCAATCAAGCTTAATTGATTAAGCATAAAAAAAGCGTCTGAATATTCAGGCGCTTTTTTTCTTTCAAGCAACTAACCGTGCTGTCATCATTTTACCTTTTTAATTTCTCAACCAGAAAATCAGCCGTCATATTTACACTTGGCAATAAACCACGTCGGGTCAGCATCAGTAAACTGGTGGTCACCTCACCCGCTGTCCATTCCGGCAACACATTCACTAAAGTTCCGTTTGCAAGCTCATGACTACAAAAGCTTTCTGGTAAAAGTGTAATGCCCAACCCTCTTTTTACAGTACCTTTTAAAACCTCAGATTCATTTGCCATAAAACGGAGATTCGGTCGAACAATCTGCCTTTCTCCATTCATATGTTGAAAATGCCACGGATTCATATGTAAGTCTGACCACAGACCTTGATGTTGAGCTAAATCCTTTGGATGATGAATCGGTTGTGCATTCTCTAAATAGGTCGGTGCAGCAAAGGCAATAATCTTGTCATGCGTCAACACCCGCTGAATCAACCCAGAATCAGCCAAGGGTCTAAAATGACTGCGGATCACGATATCAAAGTTCTCGCTTATCACATCAACATAGCGATCGGTCACTTCAAGTTGTAGCAACAGTTTGGGATAACGCTCCGCCAGTTCAGGCAAGCAATCTGACAAAATATATTGCGCAACAGGCACAGAAGCACTCAAGCGAACTACACCCGTCGGCTCTTGCTGCTGCATCAATAAGTTTTCTTCTGCATAACGGAACTCATCCACTGCATTTTTAGCATGTTGATAAAACAGCTTGCCTGCTTCACTCAGCACAAAACTCCGTGAACTCCGATGGATCAGGGTAAGGCCCAATTTCTCTTCTAAAATCGCAACCCGCTTACTGATGGTGGACTTGGGTAAATTCAGCTGTTTGGCAGCAGCGGAAAAGCCCTGATGCTCCACAGCAACTACAAACAGGAAAACATCATTTAAATGTTGTCTAAGCAGCATGAGCAATGTCCATATATGTAGACGATAAGTTGCATATTACCTGACTATTCGAAACTTTTCTCTCGTCTTAATATGAGTTTATCTTCCACAGTAGAGTAATGATGATGTCCACTTTAACCCTATTTTATGGTGTTCCTTCTGGTTGTTCATTTGGTTCAATCGTTGCACTGGAATGGTCCGGTCTGCCTTATCAATTATGCAGAATCGAAATGCCCGCTGAGAGCGATACAGAGGTCTACCACCGCATCAACCCATTAGGTGAAACGCCAGCACTGCTGGACAGCAATGGTCAGGTGATTACTGAAAGCATGGCGATCTTGAATCACATCATGGCAATAAGCCCAAATCCCTCGCTCCATTATCCACAAGCAACCACCCAATTTAACCAGTTTAATCAGCAACTGGCTTTTTTAAATACGACCTTATTCAATGCTTTCAGCCCTTTGTGGTATAGCCTTGAACATGCCTCATCTACTGATTCCCCCCAGGCCTTGCGTGACTATGGTACTGCACAAATCAAAAAAGCATTTACTGCTTTAGAACGCACATTGAGCCATCAGAGATGGCTCATGGGTGATCACATTTCTTTTGTGGATGGCTACTATGCAGGTATCGCACGTTGGCTTAAGTACCATGATGTGATTGATATTAAAAATTTTCCCAACTGCCAACGTCTTCAAGAGCAATTGCAGGATCAAACTGCAGTGAAATTTGCCCATGCGATTGAACAGCAACAACCCACTCAGAGTTCTGGCAATTTTCTAGGTCATGTTTCACTTGAACAGGTTCTTCAAATACATCCACATTTGAAATAAGTTTTGTAAGCAATACAAAGCCTTTATCCTAAAGAGAAGATAAGTATAAGTTGTAGTAGCTCGACCAAGTGCTTATCTCGAATCAAAATGACCTCAATCACTATATTGAGGTCATTTTGATTCGCTATAATAAAATCAGCATAAAACTTGCATAACATTCTAACGATCATATTGAGAATATAAATCGCCATGTCTAATTCAAGAGAGAAACTTGAAGGCTTACCTCGCCTACTTGATCGCTTTGGTCACTACGCGGTTGAAGCCTTTCATTATTTAGCCTTATTTATTATTGGCTGTATGATTGCATGGTCAGCCGTGCATACCGTGATTGAAATTCTGACCGTAAAACAGTACGCCACCATTGATGACATCTTGCTGCTGTTTATCTATTTAGAATTAGGCGCGATGGTGGGGATTTACTTCAAGACCAATCACATGCCAGTGCGCTTTTTGATTTATGTCGCGATTACCGCACTCACCCGTCTGTTGATTGCCGATATTCAGCACAACCATAAAGCTTCTATGGATTTGGTGATTACCACAGGTTCGATCTTGATTTTAGCGGTGGCGATTTTGGTGGTCCGATTTGCCTCATGGAACTACCCTTCTGTGATTCGGGGCAAGGATCAAGAACAACAACTGCCTTCCAACAAAACACCTCGCCCACAAGATGACGAACTGGCATAAATAAAAAAGCAGGCATATGGCCTGCTTTTTTATTGCATCTATTATGCAACTCGGAAAACACGATATTTCGAGTCCACCAACACATATTTACCTTGTACCTGCATCCAGTTATAACCACGAGGTGGTTCATATAAACGGTGGGTACGATAGTTAGAAACTACATAGCGGTTACTGCGGAATTCTGAGGGTAAGCGCTCGCCGCGCTTGAAGTTAATACGTTGACCATAATGATTACCACGATCGCCATTCGACCAGCGTGGTTGTTCACGATGATCGTAACGGTGGTCATAACGATCATAGCGGTTATCGTAGCGATCTTTATGATCATGATTCCAACGATTTGAATCTGCCATGGCTGAGGCAGAAATCCCTAACATAAGCGTTGATACCAGTAATACGGCTGTCTTCTTCATTCTTTGATCCTCTGTTTTTCGATCTGAAATCAGATTAAGAAAAACTCAAGGAGAAAGCATGAATAAAACCCACGACATTGCAAAGCTTTGTAATGAATAGCGAGAAATTATGGAGAATCCTCGAGAGGCTTCATTTTAAAAAGCCATCAAAATCAGCGAATAATCTCAATGGTAAAATTATCATCGGTCACTAAAAGATAACGTCCATCCACGACGACCCAATGCCGACCACGTGGCGGTTCACGTAATGAATAATAGTCCCAGTCTCGAATCACATAGCGCTCGCTCCGAAACTCACCTGGTAATTCATTGCCCACCACAAAAGACTCACGGCGATAGCTACCGTCATATTGTGTGTCTGGATAATATTCGACCCGAACACCCGGTCGATGATTCGGATGAGGATAGTAGTTATTTTGATTGGGTTGATAGTAGTAACCTTTCGGCGGCGCTGTCGGTGTATAACGCTGGTTCGAAAAAGCGAATGGATCTTGTGCGGGCTGCTGATAGGCAGGAGTAGTCTGATGAGAGGAGCGACGTTCTACCCCACTATAGCCACTCCAAGCATTGTCCGCATAGCTCATCACTGGGAGATAGCTCAATACAGCTGCCAAGCCATAAATATAAGGTTGAAATTGCTTCATCGTAATCTCCCTAAAAGCAGAGTATCTGTCTATTTTAGAATAAAAAATAAGCACAACTGTTGTAATAATATTTTTTCAGATTAGCTGTTGAATTCCCAAGATAAACAGCAGCGAGCTACAGCTCCGCCGAGATATGCTAAAATCATTTTTTTGGTTTTAAGGCAACATCTGTGGCTGAAATGAATTTTGATCGTCTCTATCAATTCTTTTGCAAAGTTCCAAGTGTGCAAGAAGCACGTATCGTTGCGCACGGTGCAGATGGTCAACATGCATGGTGGTTTAAATTCAATATTGATGTTGAACATCCGTTGGCATGGCAAACAGTTCAAGAACTTGGGCATGTTCTCAATTATTTATCCACCAATGAACGTTTACCAACCCAGTTCTTCCCTGTGTCTCCGCCACCGTATATGAACGGCGAAGCTAAAGACTTTTTGGCTTGGGTAATCCAGTGTAATCATCCAGAATTCACTCCAGATGTGGTCTGTGACTGGCTAGAAGCCCGCTTACCAAATCCTGTGGATGATGAAAGTCAGTGGAAAATTAAAACAGATTTAAGTGAACTCGAGCAAATGGCTGATAAGGATTTAGATCAATTAATCCCGCCAAGCCCTTAATTTTTTGATTGAGGATGTAGGTCTTTCAACAAGCTGAATCGCAAATAAACATCCACATTCAGCTTGTTGAACTCACGATCTAAATCACGATAAGTCATAACCCAAATATTCTTGTGGGGATTCTGAATAAGGTAAAATCAGATAATCATTTTTTAAAATGAGCGCTTTCAGTTGTTCTTGATGCCTAAATTCCAAAGGATAAATCAAAGCAATATCCTGAATTAAATCGTCCATCTTTTCTGCATTAAAATCTGGGGTTTTAATCCATCCCAATAACGCTGCTCCAAGTCCGATAAATTCGAAGCCATAGTGCTGCATTCTCTGAATCAGTGCATAATTCTCGAAGGGATCAAAATCACAAGAAAAATAGCCATTCGGTAGCATCGCCAGTTTTAATGCTTCGGTTTCAATATCAGCCACTTTTACTTCAATGACACTATCCAGTGAAATCAATAGATGTTGATTGAAATAAAGCAATGCATCTAAGTCATTTTCATCATAATGCTGCATTTTTTCAGCCAGGCTTTCAAAACGCTGCTGCTGTGCGGGATCATTCAACTGATGAAGATAATGCTGCAATTGCTTTGGAACACAAACATTTTGATAGCTTTGCTCCCATCGTGGATCATCGACTTCAATTCCCTTGATGTCGTCACTAAAATCGACATACAAGCGCTCATCCTCGACCGCATGCATCGAGGTATATTTTGCTTGTGCAGCATCATCCAAAACCAGAAACACTTTTTTAGGATAAACATCTTGTTTAAGGGAGCGATAACATTCTAAGAGTTCTGCCCAACTTTGAATTTCAACAATATCTGCATAATGATTGAATTGATGTACCTCTAAATCAATCTCATCATCCTGTCTGATATTCAGTTTAATTTTCGCCATTGCGTAGAACCCTCGTTATGCTGAATTAAAAAGTGGATAAGCCTGACCATTCCATAAAACGATAGATCCAGTACTTTACTTTTGACTCATCAGCATATTTTGCATAATCCACCGTGATTTGACGGCCGTTTGCGTTTGTCCATGCTGCATCAAAATACTGTCCCACATCTTTAAACACAGATACTTGTGCTGCACCAATCACGCGCATGTCGGTTTCAAGATTATAATTTTTTAGATTACGCGCGGTTAAGTTGGCTGAACCGAGAATAATCTCTGCTTGCTGTGCATTGTATTTGAGCAGCATTTTGCTATGACATTGTTCGCCACGGGTATCACACCAACGAATTGGAATACCGACTGCATTCAGTTCCGAAGCCACTTGGCGATTGGGAATGCCATTCTTTTGACGACCAAAAGCATCTTTATTCGGGTCAATCATAATACGAATGTTGACACCACGTTGCTGTGCCTGCTTGAGTGCATCAATGATATTGCGTTCTGATAAATAGAACATCGCCATATCCAAATGCTCTTTACTTTTCGCAGTCTGAATCATTTTCAGAACGGCGTCATAAATCGCTTTTTCAGTCAGCACTTGCACTTGTGGTAATGTTTTATCTTCGGCTAGCCCGCCCATAATCACAAATGGGCTCGAACCTTTAGACATATTGGCCACAGCTTGCTCGGTTTGTAACACATCAATCGCTGTTGGCCCATCCACCACCAAGGCCACATTGCTATGATGTGAACTACCATCATGCGGATTGGCCGAAGTTACTAAGCTTTTCCAGCCATCCACAGTATCAACCACCAAGGTTTTACGATGATTGGCTTTGAAATTAAACAATTCCAGATAACTACGCAGAGTAATTTTATCATTGCCAAATGGGCTACTTAACCAGCCACCTTCAGGATTATTGCCCAAGTTCTGACAACAGATATACCAAAAACCTGACCACAATGGATTCGAAGCACGCAATGGCTTTAAATCAGTTTCGATGACATCCACACCTGCTTGGCGTAGTTGTAGATAATGCTTTGGAGTTAACCCACCATAAACCGAGTTAATCGGATCGGTAATCACCACAACTTCAACATTTGGATGCAAACGGCGCTTCACGATTAAGGCATCGGTGAGCTCTTGCATCAAAGGAAACTGTTTGACTGTCGACTTACCCACTTCCTGATTAAACAGGAACATATCCAGCACAATGGTACTCTGTGCCTGATCAATCAACTGAAACACTTCTTTGAAAATATACTGATCAACCTGTTGTTGACCTTGCGCATCGATATAGGTTTGATCTGCTAAGAATTTCACATTGGCATGACGCAACTGCCCAGTAAAATCCAACCCTTTTGGGAGTGGTTTTACGGTATGATAGATTGCCGAAGCAATGTATCCAATCGCAAAAATACACAATATGACTGCCATGTAACGTCGACCTGACCAGTTTAATTTTCGATGGATTCGTTGGAAGATACGCATATAAACAAAAAAAGCCCTAGCCTAATGGCTTAAGGCTAGAGCTTATGCTTTGATTTTTCAATGCTAATTTGGTGATCATTTAAAAAATCAAAAATTAAATTTTCACTTAGAAGTTAAAATTCACCCCAACCGTGAAATTACGTCCCACTTGTGGAATCGTTGATAAGAATGATGCATGTTGGTACACCTGATCATCGAGCAAATTATTGGCATTCAGATAAACACGATAATCTGTAGCCTTACTATATTTACCTGTGTAAGCCACACCTAAATTCAGCATGTTATAGCTTTGCGTATCAGTTTCATAAGCCGCAATCTTGTCTTGTTGGAACACATGATAGTATTCAGCTGAACCGCTAAAGCCATCGCCAAAGTCCGCATTTACTTTTGTTCCTAGACGACCTGCTGGGACACGTGGGGCATTTTCATTGTCGATCTTGCCGCGCACATAGTCACCAAATACACCGACTTTATACATATCCGAGATCTGATAACCCGCTTCTGCCTCTGCACCATAGAAACGTGCCTGATCTTGGGCGTATTGCACCAAGCGGAAATCTTTATAACGGTCTAAAGTTTGAGCGTAGATATAGTCATCAAACCAGTTGTGATAGACATGCACATGGTAATCAAACTTGTTATTGTCATAATGGAAACCGAGTTCCACATTATTGGATTTTTCTTTCTTCAATTGATCATTACCTAGTTCATAGGTATTGGTCACAAAATGTCCACCATTGGCATAGAGCTCTTGCGCTAAAGGTAAACGTTCTTGATGTGAAGTCACCAAAGAGAGTTTGTAGTTGGGCGCAAACTCCCAGTTGGCAGCGCCAGAAACAGAAAAGGCTGAACCGTCGAAATCTTTTTTGCTTGAGTCATCAATATCAATTTTTTGTTTTTCTGCGCGTGCTGCCAGCTCAACATGGACATCATTAAATTGTGCATGCTCTAAACCAAAGATGCTCCACTTCTTCGTGGTATTGGGTGCCAAGAATGCTTCTTCACCGGTGAGTTCCAGTTTTTGTTGACCATATTGGGTTCCAATTACCCCTTCCCATGGCCCAATTGGGTTATGTACCAATTCTAAACGGCCATCATAACCCTTATTTTTAAAGCGAGTCGCGATGGTGTCTTCTTCAATTTCATCGTGTTTATAATCAGTATAGCTGGCCTGAGCACGTAACTTTTTAAATCCTGCAAACGGATCATTCAATTCAGTACGGACATCATAACGCTCAGATTTTAGATCAATCCAAGGGCCTGCCTCATGTGCATGATCGTGGTCGTGATCGTCATGACCATGGTCATGATCATCGCCATCTTCGTGATCATGGTCGCCACAATGTAAATGAGGACGTCCTGAAAGATGAGCACTACAGCTCTCATATTCATGGCTATGTCCAGGTAGACCATACTTATCTTGGCGATTGCTATATGAAATTCCCGTAAAACCGCGATCATAAATCCAAGACAAACCGACATTCACCGTTTCACCTTTGGCAAAGGTATTACCGACACGACGCTCTTTCTCACCTTCGTGCACATAGTTCGGCGCGATATAGTCATTGGCTTCACGATTTAAGCCTTCAACTCGTAAGGCCACTTGATCACCCAAAGCAACTGTTACACCAGCCGTTGCCAGTTTTTCATCACTGCCAGTGTTGTAACGTAAGCCCACATTTCCCTCATAACCATTTTCAGGCATTTTGGTTGGAATCTTGCTATCCGTCACATTCACCAAACCACCCACTGTTCCTGCACCAAACAACAAAGTCGATGGTCCACGAATCACTTCAACCTGTTGCGCTAATGCAGGATCTACAGTCACTGCATGGTCAGGAGATAAAGTTGATACGTCAATATTTTCAGAGGAGTTTTGCAAAACTTTTACCCGTGGGCCATCTTGACCACGGATCACAGGACGGCTTGAACCCGCGCCAAATTGATTGGAATAGATCCCAGGTTCACTGCTCAATGCTTCACCAATGGTGACAGCGCCCTGTTGCAAGCGTTTTTGATCTACGACGGTATCGGCAACCGCAAAATCTTTCGATGTTTGCTCTAATGGATGTGCTTTTATTCGTATTGTCTCTAAGCTTGTCACTTGCTCATTTTCTGCTGCAAAAGTAGATACAGATACAACAGCTAAAATAGATAAGGTCAAAATATTCTGTGGAAATGACATATCGGGTCTCGAATCAGTCGATCGTTGTTTTTGTTATATTATAACATTTCATTTATTTTGCAATAAAAAACACTGCAACAATGAACATTTGCTACACTGCTTCTCCATGATTCAATGAAAGACCTCCAGCGTACGAGAAACGTTATCCCTCATATCAGTCTAATTTTTATATAAAAAAAACCGACATTATCTCTCGATATGCCGGTTGAATTCTGCTTAATTTATCAAAGCTTATTTTTGTCTTTCAATATGATAAAGCTCATTAAACTGGCCGTTATAAAAAAGAATATATAAGTGACATGGGGAAAGAATAAATAATATTCTGTTAATCCACTCAAGAGAAATGAAAATACAAATAAAAATCCAGCAAGTGCCAAATTCCTAACCAATTCATTTCTGCTAAAAAATTGAGAGAAGAAGAATATCAGTGGCGTAAGCAATGAAATAATAAGACCTACCAAACCAATCAAGCCATTAGCAGCCAGATCTTGAAAGAAAATATTATGCTTATGCTGAAAACAACTTGGTAAAATACCTTGCTCAGCTAGATGGCAATGCTCCTTTTCAACACCATAAACACCAACACCGATAACAGGTTGTTGTTGAAATAGTTCAATTGCATTGTGCCACATCACCAATCTAGAACCTGTACTGTTATTATAGCTATGGTTTTCGATATGAGTCTTATCTTTTTGAAACTCATCAAATCGATTAAATACAGGTGAATTTGGAATAACAGCATTAACAATCAAAAAGATTAAAAGCAGTGACCCACTAAAAAGTAGCTTTTTCTTCTGAGTTTTATAATAAAATAACGTTAAAAATAACAGTAAAAATGGTATAACCAACCATGTCCCTCTAGAACCATGTAGTATAAACACAAATAAAGTCAATAAACTTATAGTTGTTATCAGATATGAGGATCTCGATTTTAAATAAAATGAAAAAACAAAAACTAAAATACTTAAAGAAACAAACACAATATCATACGATATAATTGGATTATAAAAATCTGCCAGCAACCCACGGTGGAAATCGAGTTGAAACCCGACAATCCAACTATAGACCAGCAAGAAGCCAATAATAATATATAAGACAGCAAAAAAGTGTTTAGTTTTAAAACTAAAATAATGATAGATCGTTGGTAAAAAGCAGAAAGGAATTACCCACAGATACTGATTAACAATATTTTTATATGTTCTATGTGGGCCATCTTGTGGAATAACATCCAACCGATCAAAAAGATAATAACTTAAGCTAAAAGTAAAAAAACTAATCAGACAGAATAGCATCAAGGGCATATTCATGATTATTTTTTTATTTTTAATAAAAACATAGGCAAACATTAAAGTATAGATAATTGAAACATACCAAACTCTAAATTTTTCATTAAAAATATAATAAAAAAATAGAATCAATATCGTCAACGAGATAAGTTTTGCAACTTTATTCTCACCCAAAAAATTTAAATTACACCCCATTACAAAATTTAAACCTCATCAACATCTGCAAACTGATTAACCATCAAAATAGACCAAAATTCATTGCATTATTTAAGCAAAAACACACCTACAATACAACATTGTAAAAAACAAGTATGATCGGTCAGCCTATTTACAAATCTGATTATTTATTTACTATTCTTTCGCGTAAGATTTTATTATCTATAATGCTTTTTTTATTATGCCTTTCACTCTTTCTCATGCAGTACTTGCCCCTCCTTTATCCAAATTAAGCAAAGGCCATTTACCACTTGCAGCATTAGCAATTGGCTGTATGACACCAGATATCTATCGATTATTTACACAAGAAAATATCAACTTAACCCACCAATGGGCAGGTCTTTTATTTCCCAATCTTCCAATCGGATTGCTCTTCTGTCTACTGTGGTATCTGATCTATCGCCCTGTGATTTACCGCATTTTAGGTATTCATCATCCGCTAAAAGTCAGTTCCTTTGATCATGCCTTAACTTTTATCTTGATGAGTTGTATTGCCCTTAGCATAGGTATTGCTACACATTTAATTTGGGATGGACTTACTCATCTCGACTTTCGAACATTTGCATTCAAAGAAACGCTTGCCCAAAACATTTCACTTCTTGGCTTAAGTTATCCCCTGCATTTTGTCTTACAAATTGCCTCATCAGTGCTCACCCTACCTATCATTCTGGTCATGTCTTGGCATTATTACCTTAGGCATAAACATAACCATCCTGTTTCAACCAAAATAAAAACTTTTGCACTACTCAGCTTCAGTGTTTCAATCATCGTAGGACTAATCGCAGTCTTAGACTACAGCCAACAGATCAGCGCTGATCTATGGAATAGTGAACGCTATTTTTATATAGGCAAATCGATTAATGAATTTACACAGGCAAGCCTAAGCTGGTTTACCGTAGCCTGCCTATTGTTTTTATTTTTTGATTGGATCGCTCGTCTGAAATCAGTTTAAGTAGAAGTGTTGCTTTAAAATTCGCTTGAAAACATTAAGACTTGAGACTATACGTTCAACAAGGCATAATCTCCCCTTCATTGGTGGTGCGCTGTTTACGCATTCACCTTCTACAGCCAATATAGTTTGGATACATAATTCAATATGATGCGCACTCATTACTGTGGCTCTTTAACAGAAGCCCAAATCGATCAAACCGTTACTTTATGCGGATGGGTTCACCGTCGCCGTGACCATGGCGGTGTAATTTTCCTTGATATGCGTGACCGTGATGGTCTCGTACAGGTGGTGATCGATCCAGATACGCCTGAAGCATTCGCAACAGCAGATAAAGCACGTTCAGAATTTGTATTAAAAATTACAGGTCGTGTTCGTCGTCGCTATGAAGGTACTGAAAATGCCAACATGGTGAGTGGTCAGATTGAAGTTTTAGGTAAAGACATCGAAGTTCTTGCAGCTTCTGATACTCCGCCATTCCCATTGAATGACGAAAACACCAATATTTCAGAAGAAATTCGTTTGAAATACCGTTTCTTGGACATCCGTCGTCCTGAAATGTTAGAGCGCTTGCGTTTCCGTTCTAAAGTGACCAACTTGATCCGTAACTATTTTGAAGATCATGGTTTCTTAGACGTTGAAACCCCAATCTTGACACGTGCGACACCAGAAGGTGCACGCGACTATTTAGTGCCAAGTCGTGTTTCAAATGGTAGCTTCTACGCACTTCCACAATCACCACAATTGTTCAAACAGTTGTTGATGGTGGGTGGTATCGACCGTTATTACCAAATTGCGAAATGTTTCCGTGACGAAGATTTACGTGCGGATCGTCAGCCTGAATTCACCCAAATCGACGTTGAAACATCGTTCATGAGTGACGATGACATCATGGATTTAATGGAAGGCTTAACGGTTAAAATGTTCAATGAATTATTGAATGTAAAATTCGATAAGTTTGAACGTATGACTTATGCCGACGCAATGCGTGACTATGCATCTGACAAACCAGATATGCGTATTCCATTGAAATTGGTTGACGTTGCAGACTTAATGCAAGACGTAGAGTTCAAAGTCTTCGCTGGCCCTGCAAAAGACCCGAAAGGTCGTATCGTTGCTTTACGTGTTCCTGGTGCTGGTTCATTGCCACGTAGTGCAATCGACGAATACACCAAATTCGTAGGCATCTACGGTGCAAAAGGTTTGGCTTACATCAAAGTCAACGAACTTGAAAAAGGCATCGAAGGTCTTCAATCTCCAATCGTTAAATTCATCGAGCCAATCGTGCTGGATCTATTAAAACGTGTTGGCGCTGAAAATGGCGACATCGTGTTCTTTGGTGCGGATAAAGCTAAAGTTGTAAATGATGCGATGGGCGCACTTCGTGTGAAAATCGGTCATGACTTGAAACTGACAACGTGTGAGTGGGCACCACTTTGGGTTGTTGACTTCCCAATGTTCGAAGAAACGGATGATGGCAAATGGACTTCTGTTCACCACCCATTCACGCTACCAAAATCAAGTGTTGAAGACGTGAAGAGCAATCCAGGTGAAGCCCTTTCTGTTGCCTACGATATGGTACTGAACGGTACTGAAATCGGTGGTGGTTCACTTCGTATCTATACTTTAGAAATGCAAAAAGCAATTTTTGAAGCTTTAGGTATTGGTGAAGAAGAAGCAGAAGAGAAATTCAGCTTCTTATTGAATGCATTACGCTATGGTGCACCTCCGCACGGTGGTTTGGCATTTGGTCTTGACCGCTTGATCATGTTAATGACAGGTGCTTCTTCGATTCGTGATGTAATTGCATTCCCGAAAACCAAGACAGCTGAATGTCCATTGACTCAAGCACCAGCACCAGTTGAAGCAAATCAATTGCGCGACTTAGGTATTCGTTTACGCGAAAAGCCAAAAGCTGAAGAAAAATAAACCTTGAGTTTATGCTTCAACAAAAACCCTGCTTCATGCAGGGTTTTTTATATCCATACAATCCCTCTCCTTTTAGGAGAGGTTAGGTGAGGTAATTTATACTTTGCGAACAAGTCCGCTAGTGGCATAATAGGCTGCTTTTTATTGAGAGATCCGTCTTATGGCAATGCGTCCTGATGTACGTCGACATGCAATTGTACTTATTGTATTTTCACTTGCTCAATGGTTTTTCATGCGTTACATCTTGGCAAATGAACTCTTCAATATGGACACCAATCAACGCATTTTATACTTCTGTGTCAGTAGTTTGGCGGGTGCTCTACTGATTTTTGTCGCATTAATCTATATGGTCCTTAAAGGCAACGTAGATAAACAAGACTAAGATCATGTCGTTTTACACTACCCTACTTCGTATTCTCCCTTTAGCACTTTTACGTAGTATCGCAAAAGTGGCGGCATACTTTATCAATCAAAATCCGAATAAAAGTATGCTGTGGAAAACCAGAGTCAACTTAGGGCTAGCCTACCCTCAACTTAGTCTAGAACGAAAAGAACAGCTCGCGAGAGAAAGCGTCACCAAACAATGCCTCAGTTATATTGAATCTGGTAAATGTTGGGCAATGCCACCTGAATGGAGCATCCAACAGATTCATACGGTACATCATTTGGACGTATTAACCGATGCGCTCAGTGATCCAAGAGGCGCACTGATTATTACCCCGCATCTGGGCACATGGGAAATGATGAATGCATGGGTACATCAATATGGTATTCCAACCATCATGTACAAACCCATGAAAGATTCTGGCTTTAATGCTTTTGCCTTACATGCCCGTCAACGCCTCAATGCGACTTTGGTTCCTACTGACGCGTCTGGTGTAAAGGCCTTGTTTAAAAACCTAAAACAAGGTGGCTTCAGTGTCATCTTGCCCGATCATGTCCCAGACCCGTCTGGTGGTGTTGTGGTTCCTTTTTTTGGAGTTCCATGTCTCACCAGCACACTGGCCAGTAAAATGGCACAAAAAACCCAATGTCGCCTAGTCGGATTAAGCTGTTTCCGTCGTGAAGATGGTGAAGGTTTTGATGTGTATTGTGATGACCTGAATGATCCGCAACTGTATGATCGAGATATCGAAGTTGCCACAACCGCACTCAATCAAGCCGTTGAACAGATGATTAACCGCTTTCCTGCTGAATATATGTGGGGTTATAAACGGTTTAGAGGCGGAAAATCTGAATCTGCTTACAAATGAGTATGGGTTTCAAGCGTCTTAAAACTATTTAAACTTCACTGTACGATAAGCTGAAAGGTCCTTAAGTTTCAAAATTTGCAAAAACAATCTTAAAATCTCTTTTTTGATTTTGAAAAATACAGTCATTTGCTGCTTTTGTTGAAGTCTTGCTAGTTTTTCGGCCTGATGCCGAACCGCGCGATCTTCTTCGAGATGACTTCCAAAATTATGATATTTATCATTTAGATAAAAATCTTGAGCGCAAATTGCAGGCGTCATTTGGTAAGCTTTATACTTCCCCTTTTTAACATTCCGACCAAACAGAATATGATCTACAGGAACCAATTCTGGCATATTTGCAATCAGTTCAAGATAATGCTCAGCCGCTGCTTTTGATAAAATATAACCCGCCCCACCCAAATGCATCCCTTTAAGATGATATAAGCTTCTTCCATTTTTTGATAATTTTAAGAAAAAAGACAGATCAACTTTTTTATCAAAAGCTTCTAATTTGATAATGTGAACATCTTTGGGTATCCATGAAAAGTCATTGAAAAAGCACTGTATATTCTCACCTAAATACACATCATCTTCAAAAATTGCCATATAGTCTAAGTCGAGATCAACAATCTTTTTCCACAACATAATATGACTTAACAAGCATGCAACTTCACCTTTCGTTAAGCTTCCTCGCCGAGCCAAATCAATTCCTACACTTTTTGCTGCATCATCAGATGTAACTGGTGTAATTGCATCATAAAAGCGGAAATCAACTAAATATTTTTTAAACTCTGCATTTATATGTTGTCTTCTCTCAATTGCAGAATCCAAACTAATAACAAAAACACTCATTTAGAAAGCCATCATATTTGAGAAAAAACAGCAGAATTATACAATTAAAATATATGAAATAAACCTCAAAGGAATATTCATACTATTTCACAGTGCAAATCAACAAAGATAATCCATTAATAAACAATACCATAGTTTAATTTTTATTAGTCACTGTAAACTTTAATTTAGTTTTATAAGGAAATTCTTTCAATTGAGTCAAAAGACGCTTGAACTCACGAGATAACTTCTGTAATCCTCTGGACTTAATTTTTTGTTTATTACGCCATTGAAGTGTTGTTTTAAACTTTTGATTTTGTGGATTTAATAAATAGTCCTGCATACATAATGCTGGATTTAATTGATAGATACCAAGCTGACCTTCAGCAATATATTTTCGAAAAACAATTTGATCAACATGATCTAAAACAGGTTGTTCTTTCATATACTCAAGCAATGCCTTTGCTCCCTGATAAGAGAGAATATAGCCTGCTGCTCCAAGATGGGGGTTTTTCAAACGTCTTAAAATAAAATCTTTATGATCAAAGATTTGGGTTTTATTTAAATCTAAGATAACACTATCGTAAGATTTTTCGAGCTTCACAATATCAACCTTTAACCAGTCTGATTGTTTTAAGAGTAGCTCAGCATCATCTCCCAAATGGACATCATCTTCAAAAATTGCAATGGCTGACATTTCTTCATCAACAGCTTTTTGCCACAACGATACATGGCTTAATAAACAAGCCAATTCATTTCGGCTTAAATCACCTTGACGAAGCGTAAGGCCAATCTTTTCAGCTTGGAGATCGACCAGAGGAGGTTCGATGGCATCAAAGAAATGAAATGAAATTCCTTTTTCCCCAAACTGTTCTTCAATATGTATTCTACGATCAGCTGCGGACTGTAAACTGATGACAAAAGTTTTCACTTATATGTTACCCGACGAGCAAAAAATATAATTTTTAATTGGGTGCTAATACGAACCAATTCTAAAAAAATCTTCTGCAGACCATTGGCTTTATTGGCTCTCATCCTCTTTTTTCTTTCCGAGGTGAGCTGACTTTTAAGCTGAATATTGGTTGATCTATAATGCAATATGGTGTCTTGAATACACAGTGCGGGCTGCATTTGACACATTATAAACTTATGATCTTTAACAACATGCTCAAACATCAAGTTATCTAAGGGAATAATATAGTCAATCTTTTCAATTTCATTTAATAAAAATTTTGCGCCCTGCAATGACAGGATATAGCCCGCAGTTCCTAAGTTTTTTCCAATTAACCTATAGATTTCTCGCCCTTCTTGCGGGAATTCTTTACATTTAGCCCCCAATATCACTTTCGGCGTAAATGCTTCTAACTTAATGAGATGCCAGTCTGGTTCGATCCAGTCAGATTGATTTAAGAACCTGTTAGCCTTTTCCCCTAAATGAATATCATCTTCAAAAATTGCCATATAGGGAATATTGTCATCGACAATCTTCTTCCATAAATGTACATGGCTCATAAAACAGGCAAGTTCACCTTTGGCAATATAGTTTTCATGCACACTAAGATTCATGGCTTGTGCATCATATGCGGCCACATCAGGAGTTATTGCATCGAAAAAGCTGAACTCTATTCCCTGTCTCTCAAATTGAGATGAGATATGATTACGGCGCTCGATTGCGCTTGAGAGACTGACAACAAACTTTTTCATATGGGATAGGAGTAATTCAGACAAATTAGGCGACATACCTACAGGCGCTAAGAATACTTGTTTTTGATTATGATGTACATGATTTCAATCTTGCCTGACTGTTGCCTAAGCTAACAACATGTAAGTTATGGATAAGCATCAACATTTCAAAAATAGTTATTTTTTTCTTCTCACAGCGAACACAGACAAGATTACAAAACCCAAAATAGAACCACAATAAATCAAATAAAATCAAAGCTATAAATTAAATTTTAAAACACTAGTTTTTCCAGAATAAAAATAAAGACAACAAATTACTGACAAGAAGATAAATTTCCCCCGCAGCACCGACACTAAAAACAGGCCCAAACTATATGCTCTTATTCAAATTAAAAGATAAGAGCTGGCAATTCCACATAGGGCACGACCAGCGCCTTTTAAACTCAAGAATGATGTTTGTTATAATTTCCTAAGGTTAATTGCAGCGAAAACCGCTTAAACAATAACAATGTCCAGATAAAATATCTTGTCTTAAGATATGGCAGAACACCGATTTTAATGTGCTTAGCATGACTTTTCTTCACCTTTAATGGCTTAAAAACATGTAAAAGCAATGATTGTATAGGGGTTCTCCAAACTAACCCCTTCCATATATTTAAGGTTGTTTTAGGCTGTTTAAGGAAATCTGCCAACGAGGTCTTCATCGAAAATAGTGGTATAGCGCGATGATGTGAAACATCAACGGCTAACCGAACCTCTGTCATTTTTTCAACATCAACGCCACGTGGATAGTCACAAAAGATATTGGTCCACGCGACAAGATCTCCACCTTCTAGATAAAGATTGGTTTGACCAAAAATAGCTTTTATATCTGCAAAAAATGCTTCAGCTCCCTGAACAATTTCTGCATAGTTTTCCTTAATGAGACGCTCATCCTTACTTGGATTATCTTTATATATCGGCTGCCCCTTCATCGAAACGCCATAAATTGGAAACTCAGGTGAACTTAAAAGCAACTCAACAAATTTCCAGTTTTTAGTAAATACATTTGAGTCTAAAGTATTTAAATTATTGGGAATAAATGTATCGAATGCATATTTTTTAGTGCGATACGGCAATAACGTAGACCAATAAAAACCATTGATTGGACGCTGTAATACATCTTCTAACATTTTCTGAGAGGTCAAAGCAACGGTCTTACTATCAACTATTCCGACCTGTTCATCTTTGCCTATGATCATATCAATATAATGATGATAATCAGCGTACATTTGCTCAGCATGCTGTTCAAAATGATGTTTATGCTCTTGAATAAAATCGTGATAATGACTGGCTTTGTTAAAAGATCGCCCTTCTGTTAATGCAGCAATATCTGCATATTTATGCGCATAAAAATCGACAATCGCTTTAGCACTTTCAATATTCTGCTTCTCATAATCAAGTCGGTAAACCAGATTGAGTAGGCGTGGTGCATATACATAACTGGTTTTAATTCCACCAACATGAAATTGTTTGAAAGCCTTTTGCAGTAAATAGCCATCTCGAGCAACAAACAAAAGATGATCTAGCTTTTTTTCTAGTGCTGTAGTTTCAATCCATTTACTATAACCATAAGCCAGAGGTGCAGCATAGCCATAACCAATCTCTTGCCAATATGGACGCCTATTCTGTACCAATGACTGGTTCAACCACCGCATTGCTAGCATTGCGACCAAAATACTCTTGCCTAAATTGAGCGTGCCTTGTTCTGTAAATCGTCTTACCCGTTCATCAACAGCTAAGAACTGCTGTGCAACCTGTTTATATAAAATTGCTTGGACACCTAGTTTCGCAGGCGCTCTATAATCTCCTTTCTTATTATCACCGATATGAACAATATCTTGTGCGCTCACCTTTAAATCAGAAAAGACCTGCTCAAACAGTGTGCCTTTTTTCTTGGTTTTACCATAGCTGCTAGACACATATAAATGCTCAAAAGCATGAAATTCATTTTTAATCAGTAATTTCTGTAAACTCTCAAATGAGTGGTACATATCCGAAATTACAATAACTTTTTTATTTAATTCAAGAGCATAATCCCAAAGTATTTTCATTTCTGGGTTCGGCTGTAAAACCATAAATTCCCAGTTTAATTCAATTTCTTTGGCGCACTTAAACTCAGCCTCAATTTCATTATAAATATCGTCATAGCAGATCTCTTGTCGATCTGGATTTTTCTTTCTCGCTCTAAATTCAGCCTCTCTTCGAGCCAGAGCAAAACCTTCCAAGCATTGATCAATCTCGATATGTAAAAATAAATCTCGTGGAGATAAATACGGACGTAGCAATAAGGTATCAAAAATATCAAAAGAGACAATCTCTGCTTGGGCAATTTTCCTCTTTGCCTTTTCAATAAATGTATTTATTATCATTACATTGCCTCACATAATCACTTTACAATATAACCAGAAGTAGAGAAATATTTCAAAAAAAGCCCCTCTTTTTAGACTATAATTATGAATAAAGCCTTAAAAATGGAAGCTAGTCATGTCTAACTCCACAATTAAAATTTTTGTTGGTTGCGACCCCAATAACTGCGACTTAGAACAAATGATGGTTCTGGACTATAGTGTCCGCAAGCATACCAAACATCCTGTTGAAATTGTATGGATGCAGCTTAGCCACGATCAAAATAGTCCATGGTATACCAATCAGCAAACAGACGAAGGCTGGCATACAGAACATTGGGCGACCCCTTTTTCAGGTTTTAGATGGGCAATCCCAGAGTCATGCAATTTCGAAGGCCGTGCCATTTATATGGATGCGGATGTTGTGGTGTTATGTGATATTGCGGAGTTATGGGCACATCCTAAAAAAGATGAAGCAATCGTGATTGCCAAAGGCGGTAAAAACTCAGCCAGACTGTGTACGTGTGTTTGGGATTGTGAGAAAGCCAAAGCATACCTTCCTTCATTAAAGGATATTCAAGCGGATCCGCAAAGCCATAAAAAGCTGATGCAGCTGTTAAAAGATCAACCTAAGTTAGTTCAGCCCTATCAAGACTCCTATAATAATATTGATGGTGAAGGTCTGGCTGCTGATCAAATCAAAATCTTGCATTATTCAGATATGGGCACACAATTCAGCCATAAATACTCCTTACCTCGTTTAGAGGCTGAAGGGCAAAAACACTGGTTCGACGGTAAAATCATGCCGCATCCACGTGAAGACCTGACTGAACTGTTCGACCAATATTATCAAGAAGCCATTGCAGCGGGTTATCGCCCAGAGAACTATCGCATTGAGCCCTTTGGTGATTTTTCTAAAGCGACCCAAATTCATTATCGCGGCAACAAAGTAACTCGCCCAGAAGATAGAAATTGGTTTGCTCGTTCATTACATAGTCTAAAAACCAAATTGAAAAAGAAAAGCTTTTCTTTAGACGACTAATATCAATCGAAACTAGATGACCTAAACCAAGTTATCTAGTTTCATTCGTCTCAATGATTTTATAAATGAGTTTTTAAATGGTTCACTTCTTTTCAGATCGTATTTCTAGAAGTATTTATAAATTGGTTTATAAGCTTTTATTCCCTAAAGCAGCAAAACATAATCGTCGCTACTGGCCACTTTATAGCGTGGAGCGCGATTCACAGAATCGTATTGAGAAAATTTATTTTAAGAAAAAACTGGTGTCCAATAATCGCCTTCCAGCAAAAATTTCTCATAAAAAATGCATGTTGGTGGCGACAGGCCCTTCTATTCAACAACTAGATTCCAAAATTCTGCATCAAAGTGATCGAGATTATATCGGTGTAAATGGCGCTATCGCATTTGATTCAATTCCATTTTCTAGTTATGTCATTATTGACCATAACTTTGTGAACTGCCGTTTCGATCTGGTCCAAAAAGTCTTAAATAGCGATTGCACCTTTTACACCACACCACGTTGCCTAGACCTGATTTTAAGACACGTTCGGATTGAAGATATTCATTGTCAGATCAAAACCATTGAAACAATTACCGATGGTCAAGTCGAAACCTTTCTAGACCATGCTAGACACTTTGATCAAAATGAAACTGACTTCTTTATTCACAAAGGCATGGGTTTCTCACTCGATGTCTATAAAGGTACTTTTGACTATTTTACCGTGGCTTATGTTGCCCTTCAGATTCTCTTTACGCTGGGGTATAAAGAAATCTATATTGCGGGTTTAGACATGAATAATTTTTCTCAGCCACGTTTTTATGAAAGTATTGGCGGACAGCAACCAACAACCCTAAATCATCATGTCGATGATGTATTTCAAGCCTTTGATGTCGCTGCAACACTATTTAGAGAAAAAGAAATTAAAGTTTTTAACCTGTCTCAAAGCAGTGCTGTACAAACATTTGAGAAGATTGACCCGAGAACCTTGCTTTAAACACTGAAAGCTCTTGCTTTAAATATCGAGTAATGAACCTTCCAGATACATGCCTTTTTCATAATAATGACTCAGGGTTTTTCTTTCCTTTCCTGCAAGCTTGATCAACCTTGGCATTTGCTGAGGCGGGTAATTGATTGCCATATCGATCAGCACTTTTTCTTTCACCCATTGGTGCTTTACCTGAAAATACAGCGCATTTTGATCACAGTTAATTAAGCACATACTCGGCAAATGATGACGCATCACTTTCTGACAGGCCACATAGGCCACTAGATATTCCAGACGACCAATCTGTTGAAACATATCTTGATAATCAAGTTCTGTTTCTTTCAATTTTTGCAGATAGGCTTTAGGCGTCATTTCAATCGCTTTCGCCAGTTCATCAAACCATTCTTTAAAGAAAATATTTTTCTCTGCACTGGCCAATAACCAATTCTCTAAGACGGGAAAATCTTTAAGTGTTGTATTCTTGGCACGGTAATAGGCAAAGCTGTTGGTATGATTCTTCGCAATCAGTTCCTGAATCCAGTCTAAGCTTTCATAAACAAGGATGCTTGCATCCAACCAAATACCACCATATTGATAAATCAACTCAAAACGAAGCAAATCGGCCTTTTGTTGCGGCGTTGCCTTTGGGAAACGAGTAAAATCAATATCACAAAAGCTTTTCACTGTATCTGGCGTGAGAAAATGAACCTCATAATCCGGATTGGTCTTTTTAACCTGTTCAACACATTTTTCCACAAATCCAGCCAGTGGTCCTTCCCAATACATCCAGATTTTCTTTGGAATGAGTGCATCAGAAATAGTCGGATTAAGTACAATCAGATCTGCTTCATTGTCTATGGCATCATTAATCCCTCTCATTTTGTTCGAATACATCGTATAGAACTTTAAGAGATAGAATATTTTTTTAAATATTTTCATACAGATCACTCAGCCATATCTTCAAATCACCTCAGCTTTTTACTCAAGTGATTTGCCCAGAATATTTAATTAAAAGTAAAGATGCTTAAAAGCATAAAAACGGTCACGCCACATTCGTTTCTGTTTCTTTAGACCATGAGACGAATCGCGCTTTTCCAAGTCTTTACGCTGAATACCCTGTGTTGCAACCGTACCCAAAATATCACTGTCCAATCCAGCAGGTTTAACAAAAGGCTGCCATACACCAAGACCTTTTCCATTCTTGCTGAGCCAACCTTGGAAAAAGATATCGACAGGCACATGTATTTGTTTGCCAAGTTTTACAAACTCTTCCGCCCCTTTACGCGACCAAAGCAGCCCAACCCCACGAATCGGGAAATAATAAGCATGCCACAGGTTGTATTGATCCATCTGTACAATATCTTTGGCGAGTTTTTTCTTTTTCGCCGCCATATTGACCACATACCAATCCAGTTCTTTATGCTGATCCAGATAATTGAGGAGCGACTCAAGCTTGTGTTTAAAGTTGGGCAAAACCTGAATATCATCTTCTAACACCACCAAATAATCAGCGTCGCTTTCAAGAAACTTTTCAGCACAACCATAATGGCTCAGATAACATCCCAACTCTGAATTCATCAGACTACGACCTAAAATTCGTTGAGCTTCGGCATCATCATATTGCTTAAACTCTGATAAGGCCTTACCACGCCCATCATAGGCCGAAAAACGGGTAAACGGCCATCCCTGTTGCTGTAATTGTGCGGTCGCACTCGCCAGACGCTGATCACTGCCATCAAGGTTAATTAGATAAGTTTCAACTTTCATCATTTATCCTTTGGCCGTTTCAGCCAATAAAACTTTCGGGATATAGCCTGCCAATTTTTGATTTAAAGCTGCATAAATTTCTGCCGCTGCCGCATCACTCAATTGATCCAGACTTTGCATACACCCATATTTAATCTGTTCATTACCCAAGCTTTGCAAGAAGCTGCTTAAACTGCTTTCATTTTTCAAATAGGCAATCTCAAGGTCAGGCTTTAACAAGGCCTCATCCTTTTGAATTTTCAAATGATTCATCAATGAAATCGGATTGATTTGTTCGACACTGCGGAACTTAGACTGAATCTGTTTTTCTAGAAACTTAGGATGAGCAAGTAAATAATCTTGTAATATTTTACGGTCAACCGCGTGCGGATAATGGTGAATCTCAAAAAACTTTTTAAATCCAAGCATATCTGCACCTAACATTTGCGCAATCATATGTTTAGGTTGTATCGGCTTGGAAAAATATTGATTTAAAACCTGACGATACCAAAGCTTGGCCTTGAGCACAAAACTGCTTTGCCAATGCCCGTAAATCACCATTTTCTGATCAATCAGAATATCTTCTAATTGTGCTGGCGCGTTAAAAAAGAAATCATCATTCAAGTAGAAAAAGTAATCGGATAAACCCTGAATATTCCAGAGCATGGTTTCAATCGAACGTGTATTGAAAGTAGGTAAGTATTGCTCATACCCCATAAATATTTCACGATGATCAACAATTCGAATTTTACCCGCCTCACAAATCCCATCCTGAACAAAGTCATCAATCCATTGCGGTTGCTGACCATCTGTCACAATATAGATATGTCGACAAAATGGGACATATTTTAAAATAGATGCAACGTTATAATAAATTTCATGGTTGCTGGCAAAACGGGTATCACTAACGGCATCAGAAGCTTGTGTTTTGCCCTGATACTGCATGCGCTTCTGTTTCAACTTCGGATCATTGCCATCCACCCAAGCAATCACCACATCAACCGGTTGCATCATTTCACTCATCAATTCACTCTTAAACGATCCGAAAGCCCGAAAATACGGCCAAACATGTTTAATCTAGGAGCATATGATAACACCACTGATCTGTTCACAGTCAGTCTCTTTTCGTAATAGCGGAGGTATTCATTGTGCAATCATTCCATATAAATCAATATATTATAATTGTTTAAATTTTAATATCGATGAGGTAATCAGCAGATCTATAATTCCACCTTATTTAGTGGCTTTATTAACATCAGCTTAACCCCTGACAATCCCTAACAAAATCAAACCTTTTGGAATCATTTTACACCTAAAACCACCACATTTTTATTAGACGAATTTGGGTATTTTTATTATAATTACAGGTTACTTTGACGGGATTTAATCTTTTGACTGATGATTTATAACTACTTTGAGTATCAAGCAAAAATAATTAGAACTAAATTTGTTTCAGATAAAGCGTATCTCACTAAACGGTTTATCTGCAAATTAGGTTATACCCCTGATTTTTGCTCGCCAAAAAGCTTCAATGAAAAAGTCACTGCCCGAATGATTTTCGAGCGGAGCCCCCTGTTCACAAAATTAGCAGATAAATGTGCAGTCAGACAGTTGGTTTCAGCAAAGGTTGGTGATGCCTATTTTGTTCCATTGATTGGCATTTACAAATGTATTGATGAGATTGATTTTAACCAGTTACCCAATCAATTTGTTTTAAAATGCACTCATGACAGTGGCAGCGCCATGGTCTGTCGCGATAAAAGCAAGTTTAGTGTCGAAGCAGCAACCGCTAAAATCAAAAATCATCTTAAAATGAATATGTATTTTAGAAAGCGTGAATGGCACTACAAAGATATTTGCCCTAAAGTACTAGTTGAAGAATATGTAGAGCTCTATGTCGATCCTGCCAGTCAATCTGCCATTACCACGTGTCGTGTGCACTGTTTTGAAGGCCGTCCGGAATATCTAGAAATTGATGTCCAAGATGCTCAAGGCAACGACTACTCAAATATGTATGATACACAATGGCAGTTACAACCATTTCGGGTCGATCTAAAAGATAATTCACCATCCGCATTAGCTGCACCGAAACAATTGCAAGAGATCATTCAACTGTCAGAAAAGCTTTGTTTTGCGTATGGTTATAGCCGAGTAGATTTCTTACTCTCTCAAGATCATGTGTACTTTAGTGAAATCACGCTCACTCCAAATGCAGGACGAATGGTGATTACACCTGTAGAATGGGATTTAAAATTAGGCTCACTCTGGTTATCCTATTAGCCGTCCATCATGTATATCGAATCTGTTAGGTACTTATGAAAATAGCGATTGCTGGAACAGGATATGTCGGGTTGTCAAATGCAATGCTATTTGCACAACACCATGAAACCATTGCCCTGGATATCCTACAAAGTAAAGTAGATTTACTGAACAACAAAGTATCACCGATTCAAGATCATGATATTTCATTTTTTTTAAAAGAAAAACAGCTCAATTTCACGGCGACTACCGATAAACAGCAGGCTTTTCAAAATGCTGATTTTATTATTATTGCCACCCCAACTGACTATGACCCTCAAACCAATTACTTTAATACGCAAAGTGTAGAAAGCGTCATTCAGGATGTACTGGCCATTAACCCCAATGCAACCATGATCGTCAAATCTACAGTTCCTGTGGGTTTCACCGAGCAAGTCAAAAATAAATATCAGACTGAAAACATTATTTTCTCACCTGAATTTTTACGTGAAGGTAAAGCGCTGCACGACAACCTCTACCCATCGCGTATTATCGTTGGGGAACAGTCTGAACGTGCCCAGCAATTTGCAGACTTACTGGTAGAAGGTGCAATCAAGCAGGATATTCCAGTCTTGCTGACCCATTCAACTGAAGCTGAAGCGATTAAACTGTTCGCCAATACCTATCTGGCGATGCGGGTGGCCTTCTTCAATGAATTGGATACTTACGCACAAAGCTTTGGCCTAGATACCAAACAAGTGATTGACGGTGTTTGTCTCGACCCTCGTATTGGCAGTCATTATAACAATCCATCTTTTGGCTACGGCGGCTATTGTCTACCGAAAGATACCAAACAGTTATTGGCCAACTATAACAACGTACCTAGCAATCTGATTAAAGCGATTGTGGATGCCAATCGAACACGTAAAGATTTTATTGCGGATTCGATTCTGGCAAGAAACCCAAGCACGGTGGGAATCTATCGGCTAGTGATGAAAAGTGGCTCAGATAATTTCCGTGCTTCAGCGATTCAAGGCGTGATGAAGCGATTAAAAGCCAAAGGTCTGGAAATCATTATCTACGAACCGACCTTTCACGAAGACAGCTTTTTTAACTCTAAAGTCACTCAAGATCTAAATGAGTTCAAACAATCTTGTGATGTGATTATTGCCAATCGCCTCTCCAATGAATTGCTAGATGTACAAGATAAAGTTTATACCCGAGATATTTTTGGAGGCGATGAATGAAAGTTCTAGTCACAGGTGCTGCTGGATTCATCGGCTTTAGTGTTGCAAAAAAACTGCTGGAACGCGGTGATGATGTGGTCGGTTTTGATAATTTTAACGATTATTATGATCCATCCCTGAAAGAGGCCCGTGCTCAGCAATTACAACTACTGGCTGAGCGCAACGATACAGGCAGTTTCACACTGATTCGTGACAATCTCGCCAATAAAGCCGTGGTGGATCAATGCTTCCAAGATCATCGTTTTGAGCGTGTGATTCATTTGGCCGCGCAGGCCGGTGTACGCTATTCACTTGAAAATCCACATAGCTATGTGGAGAGCAACCTAATTGCATTTACCAACATTTTGGAAGCCTGCCGTTACGCCGCAACACCCCACCTAACCTATGCCAGCACCAGTAGTGTCTATGGTGCCAACACCACCATGCCATTTAGCGAACAACATGGTGTAGATCATCCGCTACAATTCTATGCTGCAACCAAACGCGCCAATGAATTAATGGCACATAGCTACAGCCACTTATTTAAATTACCGACCACTGGCTTACGTTTCTTCACCGTGTATGGTCCGTGGACACGTCCAGATATGGCCTTGTTTAAGTTCACCAAGAATATTTTTGAAGGCAAACCGATTCCTGTGTTTAATCATGGCAATCACACCCGCGACTTCACCTATATCGACGATATTGTTGAAGGGATTATCCGTACTAGCGACAAGATTGCGACCCCTGATGAGACTTGGGACAGTAACCATCCAAATCCATCCACCAGCAATGCTCCGTTTAGAATTTTCAATATTGGTAACAACCGTACGGTAAAACTGATTGAATATATTCAGGCGATTGAAAAAGCAGCAGGTAAAGAAGCAATTTTAGACCTGCTTCCTCTTCAGCCTGGCGATGTACCAGATACCTTTGCCGACAGTTCTGCGCTAGAAAATTATGTGGACTACAAACCAGCTACTTCAGTGGTTGATGGAGTGAAAAACTTTGTCGATTGGTATCGCCAATATCACAATATTTAATAACTCCTAAAGCAAAAAAATCAGGCATTCCGCCTGATTTTTTTATCCTATTCATCTATTCAATTTCAAGATGAATAACACTTGGATTATTGCCAAGACTCTTTAATCCAATCCGATGGCAATACATAGCGATACCACTTACCACCACCACCACTGATCGCATCAGGTGGATTAATCTCACCATGGAAAATAATGATTTTTGCGCCTTTTGGTTTAATAGGCGGCTGGAAATATGCAAATGGCACTCGTCTTAAACAGTGGTATTTATAGCTTTTGCACCACTCTTTATTCCAATAACTCAATTTGCCTTCTTTATGCACAAACCAAGACAGGTACTCTTGTTCATTACGGAACTTTTGACTGATCTCTTTAAAGTTTGCACGGAAGTACGGCAAGATATCTGGAAAAGCACCCAGTTTAAAACGATAAACCGAACTATTGCCTGTGATACGCCAAGGGCGTTTCCAGTCGTGAATCACCAAGAACTCACCTTCCGCTTGGAAGAAGCAGTCAATATTATCAATAATGACCACGTCCAAATCGAGGAATAAAGCATTGCCTTTTAAGCCATACAGATCAGGTTCAAAAGTCGAGAGTTTATTCCAGCCACGCTCAGGGCTACCAGCAGGTAAATCTAGAGATGGAATTGGAAAACATTGAACATTCGGATCAATGCCCTCGGTACGATCAGTCAAGCACACCATTTTAAAAGGCAGAGTCAAATGACGTTTGACCATGTTATACAAACGGTTGACGTACTCAGCACCATACTTGGTTCCCCACTTCATGCACAAGATCACATTGTCTTCATGAGTTGCCGAATTTTGTTGAATATCTACCATCTGAAAACCTTAAATGCTTGAGATACGAGGCTACACTTTGTCCAAAAAAACAAAAGTGTTCAATCATATGCACTGAATATACGCTCATCTTAGCATAGAGCGGATTGTTTTTTTTAGTATTAATTCGTCAATAAAAAAGCGAAGCCTAAGCTTCGCCTTTGTGCACGATTACAGCTTATTTAATATAAGTTAACCAGTGTGCATATTTGTCATTGCGACCTTGTACTGCATCAAAGAAAGTCTTTTGAATCACAGTGGTAATCGGACCACGTGAACCACAACCAATTTCACGGTCATCATATTCACGAATCGGGGTTACTTCCGCAGCAGTACCTGTAAAGAATGCTTCATCTGCAATGTAGAATTCATCACGAGTAATACGACGTTCAACCACTTCATAACCCAGGTCTTTAGCAATGGTAATCACGGTTTGACGGGTAATCCCTTCTAACGCGCCACCGGCTAAATCAGGGGTATGCAACACGCCATCCTTGATCAGGAATACGTTCTCGCCCGCACCTTGGCAAACAAAGCCTTGTGGGTCAAGCAACATTGCTTCGTCATAACCTGAACGTGCCACTTCCTGATGTGCCAAGATCGACACGGTATAGTTACCGCATGCCTTTGCTTTACACATGGTCACGTTTGGATGGTGATGCGTGAATGAAGAGGTTTTCACACGAATACCACGTGCCATTGCTTCTTCACCAAGGTATGCACCCCAGCCCCATGCTGCAACCGCGGCATGAATGGTGTTGTCTGTTGCCGCGATACCGAGTTTTTCAGAACCAATCCAAATCAATGGACGTAAATAGCAAGATGCTAATTTATTTTCACGCACTACATCAATTTGTGCTTGTTCTAATGTCGCTTGATCAAATGGAACATTCATCTGATAAATTTTTGCTGAATTTAATAAGCGTTTAGTATGATCTTGCAAACGGAAGATTGCTGTACCATTTGGGGTTTCGTAAGCTCTGACGCCTTCAAAGACACCCATGCTGTAGTGTAGTGTGTGAGTTAAGACGTGAATTTTTGCATCACGCCAGTCAACTAATTTTCCATCTTGCCAAATAAAACCATCACGATCAGCCAAACTCATCGCACATACTCCATTTTCTTTTTTACACAATTATTCACTTTCCAATGCTTGCGCAGTTGGATCAATTAATCTTTGCCATAACTTGCAAACGATCTCGCGGGTATCGTGCCAATCCGCAGCATTGACTTGCATAGATTGATTTGCAAGCGCTAGACGGTGGCTCTCAGCTCGTTCACGGAGATAAGCGTGTATTAATGCTGTGGCATCTTCACTGGATAAGCAGCCTGCTTTAGCAGCATCTTCTAGAATTCTTACATTATCGGAAAAATGGGCGAGATCTGTATTCGTCCCACTCCATGCAAGCACAACATACTGTGCCATAAATTCGATATCAACGATACCACCTGAGTCCTGTTTTAAATGAAAAATCCCATGTTTTTTTTGCTCAGAAGATGATCCCAAATGATCTTTCATCTTTTGGCGCATTTTCAACACTTCTTCACGCACCACATTTTCATCACGTACTTGGGTCAGGATCTGACAGCGAATCTGTTCAAATTGCGTGCATAATCCACGATCTCCTGCAATTGAGCGAGCACGCACCAAAGCTTGATGCTCCCATAACCAGGCACTCTTTTGTTGATATTGCTCATAAGCTTTTAAACTGGTGACCAACATCCCCGCTTCACCTGATGGTCGCAGACGAGTGTCAATTTCATAGACACGCCCGTCCAAGGTTTGTGTGGTCATCAAGGACATAAACTTCTGTGCCACACGAATCGCAAACTCGGCCCCACTAATGCCCTTACGGCCATCGGTTTCACTTTGCTCTTCAAAGGCATGGATAAACACCAAATCCAAATCTGAACCATAGCCCAACTCAATGCCACCCAATTTGCCATAGGCAATCACGGCAAAGCCTTTGTTATCGAGACTGCAACGCTGTCCATCATTTCCAACTGGATAGCCATGACGCTGTGCAACCGCCTCATAAGCCAAACGTAAAGTCGCTTGTACACTGACTTCAGCAATATCAGTCAGGGCATCGGAGACTTTCATCAACGGACTTTCTGCCAGTACATCACTGGCGGCAACAGTCAATACATTACTCTTTTTAAATAAGCGCAGTACCCGCATCTGATCTTCAACTTGATCAATCTCGATGCGTAGCAATTGTTGACGCAATGAATCTTCCAAATCTTTGCGCTGTGGCAGACCAAAATCCATGGACAGGAATTCATCCAACAACACTGGATACTGTGCCAGTTCTTCACAGATCCATGGACTGACCGTTGCCATCTTGACCAGTCGCTGTAACGCGCCACGACTTTCCATCAGCATCACCAGATAGACGGTACGACGTAGCACCGATTCAACCAATGGCATCAAACGCAATAGCGCCATTTGTGGTTGATCCGACTGTAAAATCGCTTCGATCAAATGTGGCCAGAATTTCTTTAAACGCTCTAAGGCACTGGCTGGGATTTTGCGTAATGCCTGACCATGCCAAAAGTTTTGAATTAAATTCTTGGCATCATCATCCAATACGGCATTAAGTTTTTGTTCAAGCTGCACAAAATCATCAACTGGCTCAGCAAACTCTTTTTCCTGAATCAACTGCTTAAACTGGACTTTGACCTTGTCACGTTTCTGATTCAACACATCCAAGAAGGCAGCCCAATCAGCAAAGCCAAGCGTATCCAACATCCGTTGTCTCTGTTCAGGCTCAGTGGGTAAAGATTGGGTTTGCTGATCATTCAAGGCTTGAATAGCGTGTTCAACTCGTCTTAGGAATAAATAAGCATCTTCCAGATCAATCACTGCTTGCTGATCCAGCAGCTCCGCTTCACCCAAATGATGCAAATTGACCAGACATTGACGATCTTGTAGTTCGCGCTTCGATCCGCCATAGATCAACTGGAACACCTGCACGATGAACTCGATTTCACGAATCCCGCCTGCGCCTAGCTTAATATCCTCTTCAATATTACGGCGCATGACTTCGCGTTCGATCATGGCCTTCATTTCACGCATGGCGGCGAAAGCGGAATAATCGACATAACGACGGAATACGAAGGGACGTGACATGTCTAGCAACTCTTCGCCCGCTTTGCCACCGGTAATCACCCGCGCCTTAATCCAGGCATAGCGCTCCCATTCACGCCCATGCTGGCTCAGATATTTTTCTAGGCCACTATGGCTAATCGCCAAGGCTGAACCATCGCCCCACGGACGCAAACGCATATCAACACGGAATACAAAACCATCAGCAGTAATATGATCGAGCAGATAAATCAACTTCTGTCCCCACAGAATGCAGAACTGCTGTACATCAATACATTTACGCCCATTGGTTTCGCCTTGTTCATCGAAGGCAAAAATCAGGTCAATATCACTAGAAAGATTCAGCTCTTGCGCACCGAGCTTGCCCATACCAATCACAATCAGATCTTGTAACTGACCTGAATAACCAATTGGCTCGCCATGTTTGGCTAATAAAGGCGGTAATGCAAAAGCTTTGGCGGCACAAATACTGGCATCAGCAAAATCTGATAGCTCACGTGTTAGTGTCACCACATTGGTGAGTTGATTGGCATCTTGCCAAATCCAGCGAAACATCAGCTTGGCACGGAGTATGCGTAAGGCTTTCATCCATGATTGTTCATCGCTGACCTCAGCCACAGCCAGTTGCACTTTTTGATAGATGGTTTCGGTCGACAGCGAGTCCAGAAATTGATCTTCGGAATAGTCTTGTTCTAATTGTAATGTGTATAAATTTAAAACTTGTTCAGCATATTGGCTTGCAACTAAGGTTTTTTGTAGCTGTTGCGCATTCATATAAAAAAACTCGACTGATGTCATGTCATCTAGGTTAGTTATATCAGTTACAAGCTTATCTTTAAAATCTCTTTAGACTAATTTCGCTTTGCTTTTTTGTTGATCCGTACATAAATCAACCTGTTCACGTTCGATTGGCAGCAACACGGTAAACACCGTACCTTCGCCTTCATTGGAGCTGACATTGATTTCACCCAAATTCATTTCCACAAAGCGCTTACACAAGCTTAAGCCCAGACCTGCACCCTTCTCTCCTGCAGTGCCTTTATAACTCATAGTAATCCGTGGCTGGAACAAATCGTTGATTTGTTGTTGAGTCATACCAAGACCGGTGTCTTTGACATAGACTTCCACATAAGTGCCTTTATGTTGTGCTTGGATATAGACTTTGCCCGTACCATCGACATCGGTAAATTTCAGCGCATTAGACACCAAGTTCTGAATCACCGAGGTGATCATATTCATATCAGCATAGACTTTAAGATTTTCATCGACTTCATTAATCAGTTGAATATTCTTCTTAATTGCTAAAGTTTTAAGAATATCGGTCACGATATTGGTGATCTGGCGCAGCTTAAAGTTGATGGGGTGATAGACGAACCGCCCACCTTCGGCCATCGCCCAATTCAGTAAGCTTTCCAATAAGTTATAAGTCGATTGCGAAGTATCATAAAGATAGTCGGCAATATTCTGAATACTGGATTCATCTAAGGTTTCACGTTCTTTCGCCAATATTTCCGAGAAGCCTAATAGCCCATGAAATGGTGCACGTAAGTCATGGGAAATAATCGAAAAGAATTTGGTTTTACTAAAATTGAGTGCAGCTTCTTGTTCGTATAATTCTTTCAGCTCGTCATGGTTAAACTTCAATTCCAGTTGTTGCATGAAGTTGATGCAATGTTCTTGCAGCAGTTGTTTTTGCAAGTCACTAAAGCCTTGTGCAGCTTCATCAAACAGGATGATATAACCCAGTGAAGTTTGATCTGGATGCCTGAGATGTAGAGCAACCGCAGTTTGGATTTTCTTTTTCAGTGGTGCAAGGAATGCCAGTAAGGTTGAGTATTGCGGATGATCGCTATCAACCAGATCTCCATTCACAAATAGCGTATTTAGACTTTTAGTAATTTTTGCAGAATCAATGGCTTTGAGTTTTTCAGGGCAACGATGCCACAGATAGGGTTCTTGGTGAAATGACAGTAATGCAGTACTGGCCTGCATCAGTTTTCGGTTGAACTGTAAAAATTGCTCAAGCAAATTCTGCTCTGAAGTTAGCCCCAAAGAAAGAGAGATTTTACAAGCACTTAACTTTTCGGCTTGCTGTAGTTCTAATAATTGAATCGTCATTCCCGCCTCTCGAATATTTTCGTTATACGGTTCTTTACGTTTTATAAAAAAAATGTGAAAACTATCACTTAGTATTAACAAACTTTAACAGAAAAGGCAATTGTTGATTCAATCAATTCGCAACAAAACGTGAAGTTTCATTAAATTTTAACTTTGTAATTCCACACCTGCTACCTACAAAGCAACTAACAGTATTATCAATGCTTTAGGCATTACCTCAATTTTGACTAAAATACGGATTAACCTTGATGACTTTAAATCACAGGTGGACAAGCTAAAATGGATCGTAGAAAAAGCCACTTATCGTTATTCAACAAGTGGCTTGACCATGCAACTTGAGCTTGAAGCGTCAATTTAGTCTTCTTTCATAATGACCGTGTTAAGTATTGCGTCATTAGGAATTTCTAACCTTTGAATCGTGTCATTTTTTTCAAATTGCAAATAGGTGTTTTTCCCAATACCTTTAAAAAGTATTGTGACTTCAGATATAGGATAGTAATTTTCTTTTGAAGTTGCGGCTTTAGAGCCTACTATTATTTCTGCATACTCTTTCTTGACATAGATAATTGTTCTCTCCTTCCTCATACTAACTAAATTCATAGAAGAAGAAATCATTTTAAAGGGTACATTAAACTGATATGCACTATAAAAAAATGGGAAAAACACAACCACCAAAAGTGAAAACCTAACAGTATTTTGATTGTCAATATTTTTAAAATTAATTCTATTTATTAAACCTTTATAAAAAGATGAATCCCCTTCAATATCAACATGATCTTTAAATCTATAAAAAAAGTTATACTCCTTAGACAAAGTATAAATTACATTAAAAAAAAGGAAAGAAAAGAGGCCAATTAGTACAGCCCAAAGGATTCCAAATTTATCAAATTCAAAAAATATAAGAGGAATTAAAACTAATGGTGAGAGAAAAATATAAGTACTTTTTTTTACTTTAGGGGTGAGAAATCTATTTCTTCCTTTCTCTGCACCTAACCATTTATTAACTTTACAATCTAATAACATTCTAAAGTTTTTACTTGAAATTTTAACAAAAATAGAAGAAATAGCATTCCAAATCATCATCCCTATTACAATTTCAGACAAAATAAAAAATAGTAGTAAAAAACCAAAAACCATTGCGATAAAAAAGAGAACAAAACCATCACCCAAAGAAATTTCATTAGGTAAATATTGAATTTCTATAAGATAATAAATTAAACATGCTGCTCCTAAACCCATGCCAAATTTAAAAATAGGTAAAAAAATTTCAACTAAAAATTTAAAATCATTGAAAATTATTTTTTGAATTGGAGAAAGC